>NZ_JGVJ01000011.1:0-77065 GCF_000731785.2 Candidatus Photodesmus anomalopis | reverse complement strand
AAAATTTTTGAATAAGAAAGATATAATATCCCTTTCTAAGTTAGATAGAACATGATTTTTAAAATGTTTTCTAAAAAAATCTGAAGAAATAGAGATTGAGTTTATGAAATTAAATAAAATTAGAATTTCTGATGGCTCTCCTTTAGTCGATAGATTTAGGTGGATTATTAGCTGTTTAATACTAATTTTAGCTGTTATTGGCAATTATTTTTATTCTGAAATATCTATAGTCATCCGTACTGTAGTAATTATTTTTTTTATTATCATTGCTTTTTTTCTCGCTTTAAGAACAAATAAAGGTTTGGCAACAGTAGAATTTGTACGTGCATCTAGACAAGAAATTCGAAAGGTAATTTGGCCGACTAGGAAAGAAACTATGCAAATAACTTTGATTGTTTTTGCTGTGAGTGTTTTAATGGCTTTAATATTATGGGGTATTGATAGCATTATGGTTTATCTTATTAAATTGGCAACAGAAATCTGAGGGTTATAAGTTCATGAGTGAATGTTCTAATAAAAAATGTTGGTATGTAGTCCAAGCTTTCTCTGGTTTTGAATCTCGTGTTGCTAAATCATTACGTGAGCATGTCAAGATCCGGAATATGGAAGATTTATTTGGAGAAATATTAGTTCCTACTGAAGAAGTAGTAGAAATACGCTCTGGACAGCGTCGTAAAAGCGAACGAAAATTTTTTCCTGGTTATGTATTAGTTAAAATGTTAATGAATGATAAATCATGGCATTTAGTGCGTAGTGTTCCTCGTGTACTTGGTTTTATTGGTGGTACTTCAGATTCTCCATCACCTATTACTGATAAAGAAGCTGATGCTATTTTGAATCGTTTAGAAAAGGCAAGTGAATCTCCTAGACCTAAAACAATATTTGAGGTAGGTGAAGTCGTACGGGTTAATGATGGTCCGTTTTCTGATTTTAATGGTACTGTTGAGGATGTGGATTATGATAAAAGCCGTATAAAAGTATCTGTGTCAATATTTAGTCGGGCAACACCAGTTGAACTTGAATTTGGTCAAGTAGAAAAACTTGATTAAATTTTCACTATAAGTCTTGTTAGTTATATAGAGTATTGTTATAATTCTTCCTATTTTATTGTATCCTTCGAGTTTTCTTGATATTTAGCTGCATTGGTAGCGTAGGAAATATAATGGCTAAAAAAGTTAAAGCTTCTATAAAGCTGCAAGTTGCCGCTGGTATGGCAAATCCTAGTCCACCAGTTGGTCCTGCTCTTGGTCAACATGGTGTAAATATTATGGAGTTCTGTAAAGCATTTAATGAAAAAACTGAGTCTATAGAAAAAGGTCTTCCAACTCCAGTCGTTATTACAATCTATACTGATCGTTCTTTTACCTTTGTTACTAAAACTCCTCCTGCTTCAGTCCTTCTTAAAAAAATAGTTGGTGTAAGTTCTGGTTCATCGCGCCCTAATACAGAGAAGATAGGTACGATAACTGATGCTCAAGTTGAAGAAATTGCAAAAATAAAAGCAGTAGATATGACTGGCGTTAATATTGAATCAATGAAACGTTCTATTTTAGGTACTGCTCGTTCTATTGGTTTGATATTAAAGGAGTAAGCTTGTGAAGAAAGTATCTAGACGTATTAGTCTAATTAATAAATCAATTGATTTAGCTAAGGAATATGAAATAGATGAAGCTATTGCTCTTCTAAAAAGATTTGCTAGCGTTAAATTTATTGAATCTGTAGATGTTGCTATTAATCTTGCTATCGATTCAAAAAAGTCTGATCAGAATATACGTGCTGCAACTGTTTTACCTAATGGGATTGGTAAAGAAGTGCGTACTGTAGTATTTGCACAAGGTGAAAATGCTCTGTTAGCAAAACAAGCTGGTGCAGAAATTGTTGGTATGGAAAATATTGCAGAGCGTATAAAAAAAGGTGAATGTAATTTCGATGTAGTTATAGCTTCTCCTGATACAATGCACATTGTCAGTCCACTTGGCACTATTTTAGGACCTCGTGGTCTTATGCCAAATCCAAAGATGGGTACTATAACCAATGATATTACTAAAGCAGTACAAAATGCCAAAGCTGGTCAGATTCATTATCGTAATGATAAAAATGGAATAATTCATGCTACTATTGGCAAGGTCAGTTTTTCTACAATTCAGCTTAAAGAAAACTTAGAATGTTTTCTTTTCGATTTGAAAAAAGCCAAACCTTCTTCAGTAAAAGGCAATTTTTTTAAAAAAATAAGTGTTTCTACTACAATGGGAGCTGGTCTGTCTATTACCCAATCTAGTATAAGTAAAGTATGATTCTTTTTTGAAAGAACTAAATTTTATAAAGGTTAGTCTTCGTATTTTCAGTCTTCCAGCTAGCATTTTACATTTAAATATACTGTTTATTGTATTTGAATGCTAATTCAATTTGATGAAATATCTTATTACTTTTTTTTGAAAAAAATGTACTTGGATAAGTTACTACTGTTCCGATCATGTTTAGCTAATTGTATAACTATAACCAGGAGTAAATCAAGACATGGCTCTAAATCTTAAAATGAAAGAAAAGATTGTCTCTGAAGTCAATAAGGCTGCTAGTAATGCACTTTCTGTAGTTGTAGTTGATTCTCGTGGAATTAAAGTGAGAGAAATGACTAATCTTCGTAAAAAAGCTAGAGAAAGTGGAGTACACATAAAAGTTGTGCGTAATACTCTGGCACGTCGTGCAGTATTAGGAACGAGTTATGAATGCTTAATTAGTACTTTTATTGGTCCTACCTTAATTGCATTTTCTAATGAACATCCAGGTTCAGCTGCACGACTTTTAAAAACATTTATTAAGGAAAATAAATCACTTAAAATCAAGTCTTCTGCTTTTGAAGGAGCCATAGCAAATTTTGATGTATTAGCTACTTTACCAACTTATAATGAAGCTATTCTACGGTTGATGCTATGTATGAAAGAAGCTTCATCTGGTAAGCTTGTTCGTACTATGGATGCTATTCGTAATAAAAAAGAAAAAGAGGAAGTGTCAACATAAGCTTTTAGCTGTTTTTTATCTGTTGACTGAAAATAAATTTACTGTTGATTAAATTATAAAGAGAGCTGTTATGTCTATTACCAACAAGCAAATCCTAGATGCAGTATCAGATATGTCTGTAATGCAAATTGTTGAATTAATTGAAGCAATGGAAAAAAAATTCCATGTTTCTGCTGCTACTGTAATTAATAATACTACTCCTGATGAAGAAATTGTTGAACAAACTGAATTTAGCGTCATATTAAATGCTCATGGTAGTAATAAAGTTGCTGTTATTAAGGCTGTACGAACTGCTGTAGGTTTAGGATTAAAAGAAGCTAAAGCTCTTGTTGATTCAGCTCCAACTTTATTAAAAGAAGGCATTGATAAATCTGAAGCTAAAGCTCTTAAAATTAAGTTAGAAGAAGTAGGAGCCTCTGTTGAGGTTAAGTAATTTTGTTACATTCGTTAACTTAATGGCTGATGATATCCTAATCATCAGCCATTTTATACTGTAGAATATAGGTATTTTCTTCTATTACTTTTTGATTGCCATGCTCAAAAAGCGCTAAAAATTATAGGTGTTATCATAAACACACCTATTAGTCGTTGCTCAAAATTCTGAAGATTGAGCAGTTTTGGTTACTTATAAGCGAACTGGGGACCCAAATGGTTTACTCTTATACCGAGAAAAAACGAATTCGAAAGGATTTTGGTACTCGTCCACAAGTGTTGGATATTCCCTATTTGTTATCGATTCAGCTTGACTCATTCGATAAATTCATCAAACAGGATTCTGAAGGACAATATGGTCTTGAAGCTGCGTTTCGTTCTGTATTTCCTATTCAAAGCTATAACGCTAACTCTGAGCTACAATATGTTAATTATCGTCTTGGTGAACCAGCTTTTGATGTTAAAGAATGTCAAGTACGCGGTGTTACTTATTCGAAACCACTACGTGTTAAGTTACGTCTTGTTATATTTGATAGAGATGCACTACCAGGTACTGTGAAAGACATTAAAGAACAAGAAGTGTATATGGGAGAAATTCCATTAATGACAAATAATGGTACATTTCTCATCAACGGCACAGAAAGAGTTGTTGTATCACAACTGCATAGAAGTCCAGGGGTCTTTTTTGATAGTGATAAAGGTAAAACACACTCATCTGGTAAAGTTCTATATAATGCTCGTATAATACCTTACCGAGGTTCATGGCTAGATTTTGAGTTTGACCCTAAAGACAATTTATATGTTCGAATTGATCGTCGACGGAAATTACCAGCCTCAATTATTCTTCGTGTACTAGGAAAATCGACTGAAGAAATATTAGATTTATTTTTCGAAAAAATATGTTTTGAAATAAAAGAAGAAGTCCTCCTCATGGAGCTAATTCCTGATCGTTTACGTGGTGAAACTGCATTATTTAATATTGAAGTTAATGGAAAGATATATATTGAAGCTGGTCGTCGTGTAACAGCACGTCATATTCGAGAACTTAAAAAACATTCTGTAAATAAAATTCATGTTCCTGTTGAATATATTTTGGGAAAAGTTTCATCTAAAGATTATATAAATAAAGTAACAGGTGAGATTATTCTGTCTGCGAACGAAGAGATTACTTTAGAACATTTAGAAAATTTTTCTCAATCTGGTGATAAAATTATAGAGGTCTTATTTACTAATGATTTAGATCATGGTCCTTTTATGTCTGAAACATTAAGAATTGATAATACTACAGATCGTATTTCAGCATTAGTAGAGATCTATCGAATGATGAGACCTGGTGAGCCACCAACAAAAGAAGCAGCGGAATCATTATTTGAAAGTTTATTTTTTTCTGAAGATCGTTACGATTTATCAACTGTTGGTCGGATGAAATTTAATAGCTCTATTAATCGTAAAGATGGTAATGAACAGGTAACTCTTGATGAAATTGATATAATTGAAGTTATGAAAAAGCTTATTAGAATTCGTAATGGAAATGGAGACGTTGATGATATTGATCACCTTGGTAATCGACGAATTCGTAGTGTTGGAGAAATGGCTGAGAATCAATTTAGAATAGGGCTTGTTCGTGTTGAACGTGCAGTAAAAGAACGATTAAGTCTTGGAGATCTTGACTCAGTAATGCCTCAAGATTTAATTAATGCTAAACCTATATCAGCAGCTGTTAAAGAATTTTTTGGTTCTTCACAGCTATCGCAATTTATGGATCAAAATAATCCTTTATCAGAAGTTACGCATAAACGTCGAATTTCTGCTCTAGGTCCTGGTGGTCTTACCCGTGAGCGAGCTGGATTTGAGGTACGTGATGTTCATGTAACTCACTATGGCCGATTATGTCCTATTGAAACACCTGAAGGACCAAATATTGGTTTAATTAATTCATTATCTGCATTCGCGCGTTGTAATGAATATGGTTTTTTAGAAACTCCGTACCGTCGGGTTGTAGATGGTATAGTAACAGATGTAGTTGATTATTTATCTGCAATCCAAGAAGGTCAATTTATTATTGCGCAGGCAAATACTATTTTAACCAAAGAAAGTACATTTGCTGAGGAGCTGATTACAGCTCGTCAAAAAGGAGAATCAGGTTTGCATCCTCGGGAGCATATTAATTATATGGATGTAGCAACTAATCAAATAGTTTCTATAGCAGCATCTCTCATTCCATTTCTCGAGCACGATGATGCAAACCGAGCGTTGATGGGTGCTAATATGCAACGTCAAGCTGTACCTACTCTTAAATCTGATAAACCATTAGTAGGTACTGGTATAGAGAGAAATATTGCGGTTGATTCAGGTGTTACTGCAGTTGCAAAACGTGGTGGCATAATTCAATCTGTTGATGCTTCTCGTATTGTTGTAAAAGTTAATGAACATGAATTAATTCCTGGTGAAGCTGGAATTGATATTTATAATCTAACTAAGTATACCCGTTCTAACCAAAATACATGTATTAATCAAAGACCAACTGTCATGCCAGGTGAGCAAATATCTCTTGGCGATGTGCTTGCTGATGGACCTTCAACAGACCTAGGTGAGCTTGCTCTTGGTCAAAACATGCGTATCGCTTTTATGCCATGGAATGGTTATAATTTTGAAGATTCCATATTAGTATCTGAACGTGTAGTTCAAGAGGACCGTTTTACAACTATTCATATTCAAGAGTTATCTTGTGTAGCACGCGATACTAAGTTAGGTTCTGAAGAAATTACAGCTGATATTCCAAATGTAGCTGAATCAGCTTTATCTAGATTAGATGAATCAGGTATTGTCTATATTGGTGCTGAAGTGAAAAGCGGTGATATTTTAGTAGGTAAAGTTACACCTAAAGGGGAAACTCAACTGACCCCAGAAGAAAAATTATTGCGTGCTATTTTCGGAGAAAAAGCATCAGATGTAAAAGATACATCATTACGGGTACCTAATTCTGTTTCAGGGACAATTATTGATGTTCAGGTATTTACTAGAGATTGCATAGAAAAAGATAAACGTGCTTTAGATATTGAACAAATGCAGTTAAAAGAGGCTAAGAAAGATCTTACTGAAGAATTTCAGATTCTTGAAGGAGGATTGCTTACTCGTGTTCGTTCAGTTCTTTTATCTTTTGGTTATTCTGAAGCTAGTCTAAATAAAACTAATCGTTCTGATTGGTTAGAGTTGACTTTAAGTAATGATGAAGGACAATCGCAGCTTGAACAACTAGCTAAACAGTGGAATGAGCTTAAAATAGATTTTGATAGAAAATTTGCAACAAAGCGGAGAAAAATTACTCAAGGTGATGATCTTGCACCAGGTGTTCTTAAGATTGTAAAAGTTTATTTAGCAGTAAAACGTTGTATTCAGCCAGGTGATAAAATGGCTGGGCGTCATGGTAATAAGGGAGTTATTTCGAAGATCAATCCCGTGGAAGATATGCCTTATGATGAAACTGGTCGTCCTGTAGATATTGTTCTTAATCCATTAGGAGTACCTTCTCGTATGAATATTGGTCAGATCTTAGAAGTTCATTTAGGTTTAGCAGCAAAAGGAATTGGTGATAAGATCAATAAAATGCTTAAAGAGAAGCAAGATTTAGTAAAAATTCGTGGATTTTTACAAAAAGTTTATGATCTTGATGATACCCGTCAATCTGTCAATATAGATTCTTTATCAGATAATGAAGTTTATACGCTAGTCAATAATCTAAAAGAGGGATTACCGATTGCAACACCTGTTTTTGATGGAGCTTCAGAAAAATCTATTAAGGCTCTTCTTAAACTAGCTGAATTACCAGAATCCGGTCAATTAAAACTTTTTGATGGCCGTACTGGTGAGCAGTTTGAACGTTCTGTAACAGTTGGTTATATGTATATGTTGAAATTAAATCATCTTGTGGATGATAAAATGCATGCTCGTTCGACAGGTTCATACAGTTTAGTTACTCAACAACCTCTTGGTGGAAAAGCTCAATTTGGTGGTCAGCGTTTTGGTGAAATGGAAGTATGGGCATTAGAAGCTTATGGTGCTGCTTATACATTGCAAGAGATGTTAACAGTTAAATCTGATGATGTTAGTGGTCGAACAAAGATGTATAAAAATATTGTTGATGGTAATCATAGTATGGAAGCTGGTATGCCAGAATCTTTTAATGTTTTACTAAAAGAAATTCGTTCGTTGGGCATTAATATAGAGTTAGAAGATAAAAAGTAATCCTTTTAGGGTTATTTAGTAGAAGGACGATGCTTGCTAGTAATAAGGCAACCTCCTTTTTAATTCCTTGAAGGAGCTAAATGTGAAAGACTTATTAAACTTTCTAAAAGCACAACATAAAACTGAAGAGTTTGATGCAATAAAGATTGGTTTATCTTCTCCAGATATGATTCGTTCATGGTCTTTTGGTGAAGTTAAAAAACCTGAAACCATTAATTATCGTACATTTAAGCCTGAACGTGATGGTTTATTTTGTGCACGTATCTTTGGTCCAGTAAAAGATTATGAATGTTTATGTGGAAAATATAAGCGCTTGAAACACCGTGGCGTTATTTGTGAAAAATGTGGTGTAGAAGTTACACAGACTAAAGTTCGTCGTGATCGTATGGGTCATATTGAACTTGCTTCACCAGTCGCGCATATTTGGTTTTTAAAATCATTACCGTCTCGTATTGCTTTACTAATGGACATTCCACTACGTGATATTGAACGTGTTCTTTATTTTGAAATGTATGTTGTAACAGAACCAGGTATGACTGAACTTGAAAAATCACAAATGCTTACTGAAGAGGAATATTTAGATTGTTTAGAAGAGTGGGGAGATGAGTTCTCTGCTAAAATGGGAGCAGAAGCTATTCGGGATTTATTGGGTAGTATGGACTTGAATTCTGAAATAGATACAATGCGAGAAGAATTAAAGACAACTAACTCTGAAACTAAGCGTAAAAAAATTACAAAGCGTTTAAAATTAGTTGAAGCATTTGTGCAATCTGGGAATAATCCAGAATGGATGATTTTGACTGTTCTTCCAGTATTACCGCCAGATTTACGTCCACTTGTTCCTTTAGATGGAGGTCGGTTTGCTACTTCTGATCTAAATGATTTATATCGTCGTGTTATCAATCGCAATAACCGTTTAAAGCGTCTTTTAGAGCTTTCTGCTCCAGATATCATTGTTCGAAATGAAAAACGTATGTTACAAGAGTCTGTTGATGCACTTCTAGATAACGGTCGTCGTGGTCGTGCAATTACTGGTTCAAATAAACGTCCTTTAAAGTCTCTTGCTGATATGATAAAAGGCAAGCAGGGACGTTTTCGGCAAAATCTTCTAGGCAAACGCGTAGATTACTCAGGTCGTTCAGTAATTACTGTCGGATCGTATCTTCGATTGCATCAGTGTGGTCTTCCAAAGAAGATGGCGTTAGAGTTATTTAAACCATTTATTTACAGTAAGCTAGAAATTCGTGGTATGGCTACAACAATCAAAGCAGCTAAAAAAATGGTAGAACGTGAAGAATCAATAGTTTGGGATATCTTAGATGAAGTAATTCGTGAACATCCAGTGTTATTAAATCGAGCACCTACTTTACATCGTTTAGGTATTCAAGCTTTTGAGCCAGTGTTAATTGAAGGGAAAGCAATTCAATTACATCCTTTGGTTTGTGCAGCCTATAATGCTGATTTTGATGGCGATCAAATGGCTGTTCATGTTCCTTTAACTTTAGAAGCACAACTTGAAGCTCGTACTTTAATGATGTCAACAAATAATATTCTATCCCCTGCATCAGGTGACCCTATTATTGTACCTTCTCAAGATGTTGTATTAGGTCTCTATTATATGACCCGAGAGAAGATCAATGCTAAAGGTGAAGGAATGTATTTAACTGGACCTGAAGAAGCTGAAAAAGCATATAGCACTAAATATGCTGAATTACATGCTAAAGTCAAGGTAAGAATCACTGAAACCATAATTGATAAACATGGAAAAAGTAGTAATAGAACTCAGCTAGAGGATACTACTATTGGTCGTGCTATGCTATGGCAGATTGTACCTAAAGGATTACCGTTTCGAATTGTCAATCAAAAATTAGGTAAAAAGCAAATCTCTAACTTGCTTAACGAAGCTTATCGTACACTTGGTTTAAAAGATACTGTTGTTTTTGCTGATAAAATAATGTATACAGGTTTTTCATATGCCGCACTTTCAGGTGTATCTGTTGGTATCGATGATATGGTTGTACCCGATGCTAAGTATCTTGAGATTTCTGATGCAGAAGAAGAAGTTCGTGAGATCCAAGAACAATTTCAATCAGGCCTTGTGACTGCTGGTGAACGTTATAATAAAGTAATTGATATTTGGGCATCTGCAAATGATCGGGTAGCAAAAGCTATGATGGATAATTTATCTTATGAAACTATCATTAATAGGGATGGTAAAAAGGAGAAGCAAGAATCTTTTAACAGTATCTACATGATGTCTGATTCAGGTGCTCGTGGTTCTGCAGCTCAGATTCGTCAACTTTCTGGTATGCGTGGTTTAATGGCTCGTCCAGATGGTTCAATTATTGAAACGCCAATCACTGCGAATTTTAAAGAAGGTTTAAGTGTATTGCAATATTTTATTTCAACGCATGGTGCTCGTAAAGGTCTTGCAGATACAGCTCTAAAAACAGCAAATTCAGGTTATTTAACTAGACGTTTAGTAGACGTAGCTCAAGATGTAGTTATTCATGAGCATGATTGTAGTACTCATGAAGGAATTGATATGATGCCACATATTGAAGGTGGTGATGTGAAAGTTGCTCTTTTTGAATTAGCTTTAGGTCGTGTTGTTGCTAAAGATGTTCTTAAGCCTGGTACTGAAGAAGTTTTAATTCCACGTAATACTTTGATTGATGAAAAGTGGTGTCAGATAATGGAAGAAAATTCAGTAGATAGCATGAAAGTACGATCAGTAGTTACTTGCGAAACAAATTTTGGTTGTTGTGCTCTATGTTATGGACGAGATTTAGCACGTGGTCATTTAGTTAATCAAGGGGAAGCAGTTGGTGTAATTGCTGCTCAATCTATTGGTGAACCAGGAACACAGCTTACCATGCGCACATTCCATATTGGTGGTGCAGCTTCTACTGCTGCTGTAGAAAATAATATTCAAGCAAAAACAACTGGTACGATCAAACTGCACAATGCTAAGTTTGTTCGTAATAAAGATGAAAAGCTTATCATTATTTCTCGCGCATCTGAAATGACAGTTATTGATGAATTTGGTCGCACTAAAGAGAAGCATAGACTTCCTTATGGTTCTGTTCTAAGTAAATTTAATAATGATACCGTCAATGCTGGCGAAATAATAGCAAATTGGGAAGCACATACTATACCTATTATTACTGAAGTTGCTGGTCGTGTTAAATTTGTTGATATGATTGATGGTGTTACAGTATCACGTCAAACAGATGATTTAACTGGTTTGTCTTCAAGTGAAGTTACTGACCCAGCTGCTCGTCCAGCCATAGGTAAAGATATGCGTCCAGCTATTAAATTGGTAGATAAACAGGGTGATGATATTATGATTCCTGGTACTGAAATGCCAGCTCATTACTTTTTACCAGGTAAAGCAATTGTAAATATAGAAGATAATACTGAAGTTAGCATAGGTGATACTTTATCTCGTATTCCTCAAAAATCTGGTGTTAACAAGGATATAACTGGTGGTCTTCCTCGTGTAGCTGATTTGTTTGAAGCTCGAAAACCTAAAGAACCTGCAATTTTAGCTGAATATACAGGTACAGTTTCATTTGGTAAGGAAACTAAAGGAAAACGTCGTCTTATTATTACTCGTGATTGTGGAGAAATTTATGAAGAAATGATTCCTAAGCATCGTCAACTAAATGTGTTTGAAGGTGAAAAAGTAGAAAAAGGAGATATCATTGCAGATGGTCCAGAAACATCACATGATATTTTGCGTTTGCGTGGTGTTCATGCTGTAACACAATATATAACAAATGAAGTACAAGAAGTTTATCGACTTCAAGGCGTTAAAATTAATGATAAACACATTGAGACTATTGTTCGTCAAATGTTGCGTAAATGTACAATTATAAATGCTGGTGATTCAGAATTTCTTCCAGGTGAACAAGTGGAATATTCGCAAGTTAAAATTGCTAACCGGGAATTAGAAGCTCAAGGTAAAAAACTTGTTTCTTTTCATCGTGAATTATTAGGTATAACTAAAGCTTCTTTAGCAACTGAATCATTTATTTCAGCAGCATCTTTTCAAGAAACTACTCGTGTTTTAACAGAAGCAGCAGTTTCTGGTAAGTGTGATGACCTTCGTGGACTAAAGGAAAATGTGATCGTAGGTCGTCTTATTCCAGCTGGTACAGGATTCTCTTACCATCAGGAACGTCAAGCTAAACGTGATTATAAGAAAGAAAGTCCATCTGTTGAGCAAGCTACAGATAATTTAGCTGCTCTTTTAAACGCGGGTTTTGCTTCAGATTAGTTCATAGAAAATAATTAGAACACTCTCATAAAGAAGAGAATACTCATTAAAGTGAGAGTGTTTTTGCTACTAAAAGTAAGCTATATCCATAGTTATTTTAGTTAGGCTTTATTTATAATAGCCTCTGCTTTACACAGAATAATATAAATCAAATTCTACTGGGTGTACAGCCATATTTACTTTGCTAACATCTTGAGAATGAAGGTCTATATAGTGATTAATAAAATCATTTGAAAAAACACCGCCTGATATTAAAAAATCACGATCAGAATTAAGCTCTTTCAAAGCTTGTTGCAAAGATTCTGAAACTTTTGGAATTTTTTCGATTGTTTCACTTGGTAGGTCATATAAATCTTTATCCATAGCCTCTCCTGGGTCTATTTTGTTCTTTATTCCATCTAAACCAGCCATTAGCATTGCTGAGTAACAAAGATATGGATTCGCTGATGGATCTCCAAAACGTAGTTCAATACGACGTGATTTAGGATTAGCTATTGGTATACGAATAGATGCTGATCGGTTACGAGCTGAATATGCTAACATAACTGGTGCTTCAAAACCTGGTACAAGGCGTTTATATGAATTAGTAGATGGATTTGAAAACGCATTTATAGCACGAGCATGCTTCATAATACCACCAATATAATAAAGAGCTAAGTTTGAAAGACCTCCATATCTATCCCCAGAAAAAAGGTTGATACCATCTTTTGATAGAGATTGGTGAACATGCATACCACTACCGTTATCACCAGCTATTGGTTTTGGCATAAATGTTGCCGTTTTACCGAATGCATGAGCGACGTTGTGTACAACATATTTATAAATTTGTGTTTCATCAGCTTTTGCTGTTAGTGTATTAAAACGAGTTACAATCTCGTTTTGCCCAGCAGTTGCTACTTCATGGTGATGAGCTTCAACAACTAAACCCATTTCTTCCATAATAAGAGACATTGTAGATCTGATATCTTGTGATGAATCTATAGGAGCAACAGGAAAATATCCTCCTTTAACACGAGGACGATGACCTTTATTTCCTCCTTCAACTTCAGAACCTGTATTCCATACAGCCTCTACATCATCAATTTTGAAAAAAGAACCTGAAATATCTGTAGAAAATTTTACATCGTCAAATAAGAAAAATTCTGGTTCTGGACCAATTAAAATTTTGTCAGCAATGCCAGTAGAACAAAGATATGCTTCTGCGCGTTTTGCAATTGAACGAGGATCGAGGTCATAACCTTGCATTGTTGTAGGTTCAAGAATATCACAACGCACATTTAAGGTTGATTCTTTTGTAAAAGGATCTAGAACAGCACTAGATGCATCTGGCATCATAATCATATCTGATTCGTTAATGCTTTTCCAACCAGATACTGAAGAACCATCAAACATTTTCCCTTCTTCAAAAAAAATCAGATTGACTTGATGAGAAGGAACAGAGATATGCTGTTCTTTACCCTTAGTATCAGTAAATCGTAAGTCAACAAACTTAACTTTGTTTTCTTTGAGCAGTTGTAGAACATTTTTTACTGACATCTTGCATAACCTCCAGAGTATGTAAGGTAGAAAAAGATTAAGTATATATAAATCTAGAAAATTATATATTAGCTAACAATTAATGCATAAATTGCAACATATACAACTTTCTTTCTATGTAAAGTAGAATTTATTTTAGAGTAATCTGAAATTGATTATTATAATTATTTCTTGTTAGGTTATTTTTAAAAAATATACTGCTCTTCTAGAGTAAAGATAGAAAAATTAATCTATTATAGCAACTTTCTAGATTAATGCTTCAGCTAATAAAATTGAATACACATTTGACAATTAATTTTAAATGATATCGATATGATTGATGGACCTAGTTCCTATTAATTAATTGTAATTGTAGGAAAGCTTTTGATCAAAATATCTATGGCTTTCATTTGTAATAAAAATGGTTCTAATTTTTCTAAAGGAAGTGCTGAAGGACCATCACAAAGTGCTTGTTCAGGAATAGGATGGGTTTCTATAAATAGACCTGCAATACCTGTAGCTAAACCCGCTCTTGCTAGTTCAATAACTTGTTTTCGACGACCTCCAGATACAATATCAGAACAATTACGAATTTGTAGTGAATGAGTTACATCAAAAATAACAGGTTTATATTTGGATTCTTTCTTCATTATATCAAAACCTAACATATCTACAATTAGATTATCATAACCCATGCAAGAACCACGCTCACAGAGAATTATATTATCATTTCCAAATTCACTAAATTTATCAACGATATTTTTTATTTGATTATGGCTTATATACTGAGGTTTTTTAATGTTTATAACTGATCCTGTTTGTGCCATTGCTTTTACTAAATCAGTCTGACGAGCTAGAAAGGCAGGCAATTGAATCACGTCAACAATCTCGGATACTGGTTTTGCTTGAGATTCTGTATGTATATCAGTAATAATTTTTACATCAAAATTTGTTTTTAGTTCCTGAAAAATTCGCATTCCTTTTTCTAAACCAGGACCACGGAAAGAATATATGGAACTACGATTTGCTTTATCAAAAGAAGCTTTAAATATGAAAGGAATACCAATTTTTTCTGTCACTTTTAAGCAATGTTCACATACTCTCATAGCTAAATCACGAGACTCTAATACATTGATTCCAGCGAATAAAGTAAATGGCATATCATTAGCAATTGAAATATTGCCAACCTTGACTACTTTTTGTTTCATCATTCCCTTATTTTAAATTAATTATCGTAATAGAAAATCGGAATAAGTTCAAATATTCTTCTTAAATTAAGATTATTTTATCACGTTACTTTAAAATATACTGAAATCGATATATTTATCAATTAAATGGATATTCTTTCTAACACAATGCAGTTTATATTTTCTTCTATACATTCTTTATTAAATTCAAGATGTTTGATTAACATTATTTATGATGTACGATCATTGGATCGTTATACTTTTCTATTGCTTTACTTATTGGCTCAATTATATTTCACATTAATTAGTTCGGATACTTTCTAGTATTTTTACTACCTTTAAGTAATAACAACATTTTTATATCTGGACTAATATCAAATAAAGATTGAGCAATCTTGACAGATTCTAATCTTGTATAAAAAACCGTTAAAACTTTTTATTAACAGTATTAATATCCTTTTCAAAAATTTTTCTAGCTTTTCTGTCTATTAAGTGTTTTTTTTTACTAAAAAAGACTAGATTAGTAATAATACTGAATTTAGTTGATTAATTTCTATATCTGGTAGTAATTTCGCATTAGATTTTTTTATCAGGTTTTTTCCTTGATTATTGTACCAGCATGCTTGGAAACCATTTTTTTTAGCACCAAGTACATCGGTAAGTAAATGATCACCAATATGTAAAATCTGATGAGAATGTAATTTTAAAAATTGTTTAGCTTGAATAAACATATCTGGATAAGGTTTAGCTAAACCATCACGGCCTGCTTTCAATACTAATTGAAAATAAGGAGATAAACCAATTTTATTTACATTTACATTTCCATTGGTAATAGCTGCTATTGGGATCTTTTCTGCTAGAGAAGCTAGAATTTGATGTGTTTCATAAGAAACCTTGAATTGACTTCGTAATTCTAACATTTTTTCTATTGATTCTTTAGCTGCTTTTCTTGCTTTGCTAAATGAGTATTCTAGTTGTATTAAACCTTGTTCTATTTGGTAAAAAAGCCAAAGAGTTACATCATGTTTTAGCAGTGGTTTTTTTTCTAATAATTTATATTTAATCTGTTTCCACCATGTTATAGGTTGAGTGGAGGAAATTGGATGTTTCTTATGTAACCAAATTAGCATCTTTTTTTCTAGTTGGTGCATAATTGGCTGATTGTCATAAAGTGTATCATCTAAATCAAAGGTCATTGCTTTAATTTCAGATAAATGTCGATAAAATTGCATTTGCTTTTTCTTTCGCTATTGGATAAGTGTTGTCATATATTTTAGCTAGATTTTGAAAGTTTAATTGAGTTTAAATTTGAATAGGTTTTTGTACATCACGTAATTATTACTGGATTCTAACATGTGTATTGCAAAAGAATGACGTAATTTATATGGAGAAATATGATTTATTATGGTTCTTTCCCCCACCCCACATTCTTCCATACATTTTTGCACGTTACGCTGTGACATTCTTATTCCTATTCCTAATTTGGAAGCAAATAAAGCTTTTTCATTCATATTATTACTAAATTCACCACAAACTTTAAGCTATCTATTAACCAGTTTTTTGCTAATCTAGAAAATAAAACTTTACGTTCTTTATTCCCTCTTATAATTATACGAATTTCAAAATATTAATATCAGAGATATTGATACTGATTAGTTCTGAAAATCTTATACCAGAACTATAGTTCAATTTCATTATAGAGCATTGTTTTATTATTTAATAGTATAAGAAAGTAAAGTTCAAAATAATATGATATAAGAAGCATAGTCCATCCCCATCTTAATATATTATTTAAGAATAATCTATGTTAGATTAAATCAGTTTAGTATGTAAGTCATACAAATAAAATTTAGTATGAGAGTTTTCCATCAAATACATGAGTAGATGGACCGGTCATATACAATGGTTTTTTGGGTCCTTCCCACTTGATATATAAATCTCCACCAGGTAAATGTACAGTTACAGAGGAATCTAGTAATCCCTGCATAATACCAATAGCAGCAGTAGCACAAGCATTACTGCCGCAAGCTTGTGTTTCTCCTGAATATCTTTCATAAACACGCAAATTTACTTCATTTCTAGTGAGTATTTGCATAAAACCAGCATTAACTTGTTTTGGAAAAGATTTATGTGATTCTAAAAGAGGACCAATCTTTTTGATATTAACAGTGTTCACATCATCAACAATAGTTATTACATGAGGATTGCCTATGTTAACAACACCACAAAATATTGTATGTTTATCAAGATTCAAAAGGTACATTTTTTCTATTTTGTTAGCAAGAAAAGGGATAGTTTTAGGTTCAAAACTTGGTATTCCCATATTAACTGTCACTTGATTATCTCTTGCTATATTTAAAATTATCTTATTACCAGTTTTAGTGCTAACTTTAATGGTATTTTTGTTTGTTAATCCTTTCATACGTAAAAAATATGCTAAACAGCGTGCACCATTACCACATTGTTCAACTTCATTACCGTTTCCATTGAATATTCTATAGTGAAAATCAGTTTCTGGATCATATGGAGGTTCAACCAATAATAATTGGTCGAAACCAACTCCAATATTATGATTAGATAAACGACGAATAAAATTAGTAGAGAAAACTATATTTTGAGTGATGCAATCAACAATCATAAAACTATTGCCCAAACCATGCATTTTAGAAAAATTGCAATGCATATAAAATACTCCGGAATTCTGTCTTTCTTAATCAAGAATAAAATCGTTTTTAACTTTTTTCTGGTAATTAAATGATTCAAGATGCATTATCTAGAAATTAGACTATTAGTTTAAAAAAATTTAGTCTTTTCTTTTAGTATTTTCCTCTTCTTCTTCCAATATATAAAGTGAACCAGTTTGACCACAGCCAATACAAGTTAAAATGGAAAGTATGATTAGTTTTGAAAAGAAAAACTTCATTTTTAATCTCATGAATATTAAATTCTTTTTGATTATGATCGCACCATGCTGTAGAAAATCAATAGAAAAGTATGAATGATACTAAATTTATTTAATTAGTTGATATACAGATGAAGAATATTTATGAACAAATTAATAATTTACATCAATTTTCTTCTTAGTATTATGGTCTTAGTTATTTAATAAAGCAAATTATTATCAAATAACAACTGATTATATATTAAGTATGTTAGCCTTAAAATCTAGGGATAGGGATCTAAAAAAACATCTTCTGTTTTTTTGGTATGATAAGATGAAATTTTAAATTATTCATCGATATGGTATAATTTGAGTTTTTTCTTTCTTAGAATGGACTATCTGATAGTACTGTGTAAAATTTAAATTATTTACTGAGGAAGAAAAATAGTGCCCAGTTTCTGTTAAAGTGTAAAAACTACTGACATCAGCAATGATTTGGTCTTTTTTTCCACTAAGTTGACGATAAATTTCAACTTTATTAAATTCATCAAGAACATAAATATTAAAGCTATTTTCAGTATCTTCAAAGAAAAATTGTACTAGCCCCTCGCTGGCGAAATTCTTAATTATTGAAGGAAGTTGTGTATCTTGATCTTCGATGATAAGCACTGGTAATCCCTTAAATCTATTATTTGAAATATTTTGATAAAAATCAGTAGAATTTTCTAGTTTTTTAATTGAAACTCCACTATATTCAAAAAATAAACCATACATCTGCTTAGCAATGCAAATTGCCTTAAATCGACAATGTTTTTTTTGTTCGATTGATTTTAAACGTAAGTCAATGCATTCAAGTAAAAGTTGGTAAACCATTGTTCGTATTATACCCCTTAAACTTTTGCTGTAACAAAAAACATTAAAAGCTTCTTGAGATAAAGCATCTTTGTTTATTTTATTTAAAATAATTTTTAACGTATCTAGTATTGCTGTTTCACTTTGAAAGTTGAAAGTACGAACTTCATTCCAAGAATTTCTATAGATAAGATCAATACTACCTACTAAATTTTTCTTATTTTCACCAAAGCTGAAAACATTAGTATTTTTAAAATTGATTTTTAAAGGTTTATGACTTAGTTTAGTTGTTGGATCATATTCAAAATTAATAAAAATAGCCATTTGCTTAATTTCACATGGATTAGCTAATGAATGCATATTTGGTTGGTACTGTTTATATGAAGAAAACGTATGGAATAAATTACTTACCATTTGTGTAAATTTATTAAGATCAAGATCAGTATTTCGTATAACTGAATGCAATCGTGTTGTTCTAATTATTACTCCATTAAAAAACGCCCAAGCTACAAGTTTACTAAGGTATTTGTTATATTCAAGTTTTGCTTGACCTATTATTCGATGAGCAATTAATGGCTGGTTATATAAATACCAGCCGGCTTGATTTATCCCACCTTCCTGTACTTCAATAAATGTTAAGTCAGATTCATTAAGACTAAATGCAATTTTTGGATTAAGTAATGTGATTTTACTAGGCAATACTTCAAATGCAGAGTAAAGTTTTCTTGCTAAAATAGTAATGTCACGTGGGCTAATGGCAGAGGTGATATTATTTCTACGCGCAAAATTGATCAATTTACGATAACTTAACATTAGTGCATCAAGCAAGGTATTATGTACTTTTTTTACTTGTTCTATCTTCCAATTACGGTGGTTATCTAGTTTTTGAATTATTTCTTCATCCCAGTTCCAATTATGAATTATTTTAATTAAAACTCTCCGTCTCCAGGTTTCATTATTATTTTTTAGAATTTGAGAAAGTTTTTCATGTGTTTTCAAGTAAAAGCAATAACGAACTAAATTCAAACGAACATGATCTCCGATATTTTTTAGATAATTAGTGATTTTTTCTAACATTAAATAATATGGATCCATCTTAAATGAACTGTCTGACTTTGAAAAAAAACGATACTTAGCATTAATACTTAAAAGTTTTGTATTTGGATACTCCCATGAGTATGCTTCTAATAAAATAGCTTTCAATACTGATTTATATGGTGAATCTATGCTTTTATAAAGTTGCCAAAGATTTGAACCAAAATATTCTTCTGCTGGAATATGATTTAGCTTTCCAAAATCAATCCATTCATCACTATTAATATAACCTAGTTTACATAAATTCTTTGTATATGTATCATAATCTTCTTCCATTTCTGGAGGAACAATTTGCCAAAGTAATCTTTTACCAGCTAATCGAACAGCTGAACGATAAAATTCATCAAGTAATAAAACATGCTGAGCAGAACCACAGTTTTCACAAGTCATTTCTTTAACATTGTTACCTCTAAAGTGTTTTTCGTCCATTAAAAAGAAATTAGCTTCAACTTTTTGAGTTTTTGCCCAGTTCGTAATCAGTAGACATTTTTTTGTTAGATTATTTCGTTGTTCATAATTCATTTTAGATGAAACAGTAACCCATATATCTAAATCACTAGAGGTATTTTGACCAATAGATGAAGTACTACCCATAGTGTATAGTCCTAAAATCGCTGGAACTTTAATATTTCTAAGTTTTTTATCAATCATCAATTCAATATCTGAAATAAACTTTTGTTGAATTTCATTAAATTGAAATCCGTAGATGCCAAATGGTACATCAGAATCATAATAACCAGGAATTGTTGGGTGATTGAAGTGAAGTAATGTAGGAATTAAGTGAAATACACGTCGGCTTTTTGAATCCATAAGTGCGATCGCCTGTTCAATACGTTTCTGATTTAGGCTATCTAATTTTTGTATTAAAGTTTTTGTATAAGCATCAGAAGACAAAAGAAATCCCTTGATTGAATAAAAAATATGGAATTTTTATTAAATTGCACTTTAAAATCGATAAACTAAATCATTCTAACATTTTTTTTTTTTTGGTAAAGAAAGAAAGAAGAAGAAGCAAATCAACTTGTTATTTAAGTGTTTTTTCCTTAGTTTAATTAAATTAAATATGACGTTTATGACTATATTTTATAGAAGAAAGTCTTACTTATGAAAATGGAACCTATAAAAATTGCCACTAGAGAAAGTCCATTAGCATTATGGCAAGCTAATTATGTAAAATCAGCATTGAAAGCTAAATATAAAGAGCTAGAAGTTGAGTTAATTCCTATAGTTACTAAAGGAGATATAATTTTGGATATTCCTTTAGCAAAGATTGGAGGTAAGTCATTATTTGTGAAAGAATTAGAAGTTGCTATATTAGAAGGACGAGCAGATATCGCTGTACATTCTATGAAGGATATTTCTACAGTTTTTCCAGAAAATTTAGGTTTGGCAGCTGTTTGTAAAAGTGAAGATCCTCGTGATGCTTTTATTTCCAATAATTATTGTTCTATTGATAATTTACCAATCGGTTCAGTTGTTGGTACATCCAGCTTACGTCGTCAGTGCCAAATTAAAGAATATCGTCCTGATATTATTATTAAGCAACTTCGAGGAAATATAGGAACACGTTTAAGTAAACTAGATAATAATGAATATGACGCTATTATTCTTGCTTCAGCGGGGTTAAAGAGATTGAAGTTTAATAAGAGAATTCGCAGTTTAATCAAAATAAACAGATTATTACCTGCCGTAGGTCAAGGTGCCATTGGTATTGAATATCGTCTTGATGATCAAAGAACATATAATATCATTTCTTCATTGAATCACGAAGATACAGCTATTCGAATTTCTTGTGAAAGGGCAATGAATTCTGTTTTGCAAGGTAATTGTCATGTTCCGATTGCTGGTTATGCTTCATTGAATGCTAATACTATTTCATTATATGGTTTAGTTGGGCAACCTGACGGATCACTAATTATACGAGGTAATATTACAGGATTTGTTAGAGATGCTACAAAATTAGGGGTTCAACTAGCTAATAAATTATTAGATGATGGAGCTCGTGAAATTTTAGCTAATTTAAATTCTGAATATTATACTTAATGACTGTAGTACTAGTCACTCGCCCAGATAAGCAAGGAGAAATATTATGTCAAAAATTGGCAATGAAGAATATTGTTTCTATTTATAATCCGTTAATACTTATTCAACCTGAACTTCAGCTAAGGATAATAAGTTTAGCAAAAAAACTTCATACCTTTGATATTATCATTGCTGTTAGTCAACATGCTGTAACTTACATGCAGAAAACTATTGCCTCTTCTTCTTTGGTTTGGCCTAAATCTGCCGAATATTTTGCTATTGGTAAAAAAACTGCACAGATATTAAGTAAAGCTACTCAACAAATAGTACATTATCCAAAGGAAAATGATAGTGAGCATCTTTTATCAATGTCAGAGCTTTCTCATGTAAAAAATAAAAAAGTTTCCATATTGCGTGGTAATGGTGGTAGGGAATTAATTTTTGAGACACTTTCAAAACGTCAAGCGATAGTAAGATATCAACAGATATATCAACGAGTTTTACTTCCATTAGAAAACTCTAATATTCAAATTCTTCAATGGAAAAATAAAGGTGTTGACAGTTTAGTCGTAACAAGTACTTTTCAACTAAAGTTTTTATTATCTCAAATAATAGAGCCATATCATCGAATTTGGTTTCAGGGGCTTGATTTATTTGTACCAAGTAAACGAATTGTTTTTGATGCAAAAAAAATGGGGTTCAATTATGTTATCAGTACAGGTAGTGCATCTAATGCTAAATTAGTAAAAGCTTTGTGCAGAAAAAATAGGAAATTATTTTATGGCTAGTAAAAATAGTAAGAATATTGATTCTATAAAAATAAAAAATCCAAATAAAATAAGTTTCATTAATTTAAATTTTAGAGAAGTTTTTGAAAGTAATATAATAATATTTAGTTTAATGATTATCTTTTTTTTTATCTCTATTATTTTTTCATTTCATAGACAAAGAATGAATTATAAAGAAAAGTTTTTTCAGGTAAATCAAAAACTAGAATTAATAAAAGAAAGAAATCAGGCAGAACTATATGAAATACGACAAGATATCAATAAATTAATAAATTTCATAAAAAAAATAGAAATTGATTTAGTAAAAAGTAATGTTAAAAATCTACATCCAAATGATTGGATATTATCTGAAATTGATTATCTCATTCGACTTGCAGAAAAAAAACTTTACTTTGAGTATGATGTCATTAGTAGTATAAAGTTAATGGAATTTGCTAAACAACGTCTTGAATCTCTTAAAGAGCCTGACTTGCTTGCTTTAAAAACAACAATCTTAAACGATATCAATTGTCTTAAAAAAATTATTTTAGTTGACTATAATAGTATAATTCTGAGTTTAATTAATTTACAACAGAAAGTAGATGAACTGCCAGTAGTTATTTTAGAGAATAAAAAAAGTAATGAACAAATATCAGTATCGGCTAATCATAGTAACTGGAGAGAGAATTTATTAATATCATTCAAAACTTTTGTAAATACTTTTATTAAATTTCGTGTTCATGACAGCAATGTTGTACCATTATTACCATTACAAAAGCAAGCATATTTAAAGGAAAATATTAAAATAAAGCTTGAAACAGCTATACACGCTATTTATCGAAAACAAGTTGAAATATATAAAGTTTCCCTAAACATTGTTGATCAGTGGGTATTTTCTTTTTTTGATAAGGATCATGATACAGTAATTAATTTTCATAAAGAGTTAAATAAATTAAAAAAACAGAACATTCAAGTTAGTCACCTAGTTAAGCTTAAGAGCCCAAATATCCTATTGAATATTAGGACAAAACGTTTAGATTTTAATGTTTAGTTTTCTAATATCACGAGGATATATTATGACTCTATTATTTTTTTTATTTATAATTATTGAAATTGGATTATTTTTAGGTACAAGATATTCTCAACAGAAAAATTATGTGCTAATTTCTTTAGAGAATATCACCATTGAAATGAGTATAACTACTTTAGTTATATTTTTGATTTTTTCTTTTTTAGGTGCATTCTTTTTAAAATATACAATTAAAAAATTGTTATTTCAAAGTTTAATTTTTTTTGGGTGGCTAAATACATTTAGAAAAAAAAGTTTATGTTATAATGAAGGTATAATGCATTTATTTGAAGGCAATTGGACAAAGGCAGAAAAAGCACTTCTTCAATCACATTCAGGATACCATAATTTGAAGTTATTGTATTATTTAATTGCTTCTAAAGCTGCACAAGAAATTGGTAATAAAGAAAAGTGTGATTATTATCTTCAATTAGCTAGTCAACAAAATAATTCAGAACTTGTTGTCCAAATAACTAAAGCTAAACAACAAATTCGTGAATCAGAATTCAACCATTCTTTAAATACTTTGTTGAGTTTAAAAGGGAAATATCCAAATAATAAAATTATTTTGAATTTACTTAAGATAATTTATCTAAAACTCAATTTATGGAGTCCTTTGCTAGAATTATTACCAGTTTTAATAAAATTTAAATTAATTGATTTAAATGAGCTGGAATTACTTACTCAAAATGCACAATCTGGTATATTATCTAATATTGCTAAGGAATACGGTAAGGATAGATTAATTAATTATTGGAGTAAATTATCGAAAAAATATAGATCCAATTATGATTTAATTTTTTGTTTTGCTAATCAGCTTATAATTTGTAAAGCTGATTTTGAGTCTTATCAAGTAGTAAAAGAAGCTATTAAAAATTTTCCAGATTCATCTATTTATACTTTGTTACCCAAGATGAATTTACCATATGATCGTTCTGTTCTAGTTTTTTTGAAAAACTGTTTAAAAAGGGATGCTAATAATATTGCTTTACATAGTGCCATTGCGCAGTTTTATTTGAGAGATCAAAATCTACATGCAGCTCATCAACATTTTAAGCAATGTCTTCCAATTTATATACGTTAATTTTTTTCATACTATTTTTTCTGTTTTATATAAAGTATAAATAATAGCTATAGGTATTAATTTTAATTGTAATTTCTAATTTATTAATAAAAGAAAAAGTGTACTTTATTTAATCAATGTTGAATTGAGTAATCTTATTTATTTAAGTTTAATCTTAAATAAGGTTCCGCGTAATTTTTTGTAAGTAGGTTTTTTTAGAGATATCTAGTGAAAAAAATTAGCATGTCATTCCAATCTATAGATGAATTAAAATTCTATATTAATATATGATTTTTTTTGATAGTCTTACCTTTTTGGTATTGAATTAAAAGGTTTTAAGTTATGTTATCTAAAATTCATGCTTACTATCAAATTATGCGTCTAGGTTCTCCTATAGGGTCGTTCCTTTTAATATGGCCTACATTATGGGCATTAATTATATCTTCTGAAGGCAATCCTAATTTCAATATTTTAGCAGTTTTTATTGCTGGAGCGTTTCTAATGAGAACAGCTGGTTGCGTAATCAATGATCTTGTAGATAGAAAGATTGATATTCATGTTAAGCGAACTCAAAATCGTCCCATTCCTGTTGGTTTAATATCTTCTAAAGAAGCTTTTTACCTTTTTTTAGTGCTTTCTAGTTTAGCTTTTGTTCTTGTAAGTATGACTAATTTATTAACTATTAAGTTATCTTTTATAGCAATTTTATTCGTTATTATTTATCCATTTTTAAAACGTATTACTCATCTCCCTCAACTGTTTTTAGGATTAACTTTCAGTTTTTCCATTCTTATGGCTTGGGCGGCTCAATCTAATGAACTTCCTGCAGAAGCTTGGTATTTATTTACAATTAATGTTCTTTGGATAATTGCTTATGATACTCAGTATGCGATGATAGATAGGGATGATGATCTTAAGATTGGACTAAAATCTACTGCTATCCTTTTCGGTCGTTTTGATAAAATCTGTATTGGAATCTTACAATTTTTAACTGTATTCATGCTAATTATCTTAGGAATATGGTATAAATTCAATATTTCTTTTTATTTTGGCTTATTCATTGTGAGTATTCTTTTTATATTTCAGCAATTTCTTATTAAGAATCGAGAACGTGAATATTGTTTTAAAGCTTTTCTTAATAATAACTATGTAGGTATGATAATTGCCATAGCTTTAAAAATCTCATATTTATAAGACTTTTATCACATAAAATAGTTCAGATAATTAATTTATTAAATTAAAGTTATTTTAAACAAGCAAACAAAATATCCTGCATTGCATTATCATTATGTGGATATGTCTGTGAATTGTGTTAATAAAGTGCACTAGTTAGTTTTTTTAGCTAAAAATAACCAATTATAAGTTTTAATTTTTTCATTGCATTTTTTTCAAGCTGACGAATTCGTTCTGCCGATACATTATATATTTCTGCGAGTTCCTGTAGAGTTGATTTAGTATCATCTAACCAACGAGATCGTACAATATGCTTGCTTCGTTCATCCAAGCTAGACAAAGCTAAGTTCAATCGATTATGAGTGTATATTTTCCAGTTATTTAATTCTATATTTTTTTCTGTATCTGAAGATTTATCCTCCAGGTATACAGAGGGTGAAAAATGAGTTGAGTCATCATTTTCTGCTAATATTTCGAAAGCTGTATCTTGTGCTGACAGTCGAGATTCCATTTCACGTACTTCTGAAGGTTCTACTCCTAGTTCTTTAGCAACAGTTTCAATTTCACTATTATTAAACCATCCTAAACGTTTTTTAGATCTGCGTAGATTAAAAAACAATTTTCGTTGAGCTTTTGTAGTAGCAACCTTAACAATTCGCCAATTTCTTAGTACATATTCATGAATTTCAGCTTTGATCCAATGGACTGCAAATGAAACAAGACGAACTCCAACTTCAGGATTGAATCTTTTTACTGCTTTCATTAATCCAATATTTCCTTCTTGCACGAGGTCTGCCATCGGCAGACCATATCCTGAATATCCGCGGGCAATGTGAATCACAAAACGAAGATGAGAAAGGATAAGACCTTTAGCCGCATTAATTTCGCCTTTATAATGTAGTTGTTTCGCAAGTCGATGTTCTTCATCTGCTGTAAGCATTGGGTAAGAATTAGCAGAACTAATATAATTATCTAGGCTATCTTGAGAAACTGTAGTTATGGAGTATCGTTTTTTTTCCATTTCAATTCCTATACAGAAAAATTTAGTAGTTGTATCAGTTATCAGTATCAATAAATTAGTAGTTATAATTTATTTTTTTATTCTAAATGACAAATTATAGTCCAAACAAAGCATCAATAAATTCTTCGCTATTAAATGGACGAAGATCATCAATAGCTTCACCAATACCAATGTAACGAACCGGAATTTTAAACTTATCAGCTATCGCAAATATAATTCCCCCTTTTGCAGTTCCATCTAATTTTGTTAGTGTAATACCAGTAATTGGTTGAATCTGATTGAATGATTTTGCTTGACTAATAGCATTTTGTCCAGTTCCAGCATCTAATGTAAGCATAATTTCATGCGGTGCAGAAATATCAGTTTTTTGAATTACACGAATAATCTTTCTTAATTCTTGCATTAAATTATTTTTATTTTGTAACCGACCTGCAGTGTCTGCAATTACTATATCAATTGTACGTGCTTTAGCAGATTTTATTGTATCATAGATAACTGAAGCACTATCTGAACCAGTATATTGAGATATAACTGGAACGTTGTTTTGTTTACCTAAAATTTTGATTTGTTCAATTGCTGCAGGACGAAATGTATCACCTGCAGCAAGGATAACCTTTTTATTCTGTTTTTGAAAAAGGTTAGTGAGTTTACCAATTGTAGTAGTTTTTCCGACTCCATTTACACCAACAACTAAGATAATAAATGGCATTTTTCTAGTATCTATTTTTAGTGGTTTTTCCACAGCATTTAAGATGCTTTTCATTTCTTCTTTCAGCAATCTATAGAGTACTTTAGTATTACTTAATTCTTTATACGATGCTGTTTTAAGCAGATTATCCATGATTTTTGTTGTACTATCAATTCCAACATCAGCAACTAATAATTGTTCTTCTATCTGATTAAATAAATTATCATCAATTTTTTTTCCATTAAATAAACGTAAAAATCCATTTCCAATATTGTTTTTCGTATAGCGTAGGCTATGTTTTAGGCGTGTAAGAAAGTTTTTAGTCATGTTTTTTATCCAAAACTAATCTGAGTTCAAGGGAAATATATGATATTTTTCTTTTTAATGAAACTGATTATATACTTTTAATAAAATCATGAACAATCGGATCTTTTCTAGAAAAAATTCTATATTTTCGCAGAGAAGGAAATACTAGTCAATTCTGGCTATTGTAAGTGCTATCATCTAATGATTATTGAAATAATCATTAGATGATAGCACTTACTTAGCTGATGGTCGAAGATTTATGCTAAAAAGTTATCAAAAAAATGTATCTAAAAAAAAACCTGGATTTATTCGTATAATTTCTGGTTCTTTGAAAGGAAGAAGACTCATTGTGCATAATATAGATGGATTGCGTCCAACTACAGATAAAGTAAAAGAAACATTATTTAATTGGTTGGCAAAATATATATATAAAGCTAAATGTTTAGACCTGTTTTCAGGTTCAGGGAGTTTAGGATTTGAAGCTGCATCTCGACAAGCAGAAAAAGTAGTTTTTGTTGAATTAAACTCAATTGCATTTAAACAAATTAGGGAAAATATTATATCATTAAACGGAAAAAATCTATCTGTAATTAATAGTGATGTTTTTCCTTATCTTAATCAAAAAGGCACACCCTATCACATTGTATTTATAGATCCTCCATTTAGAAAAAAAATGATTAATAATACTATTAAATTACTTGAAGAAAATGGTTGGTTAACAGATAATTCGATGATCTATGTTGAAAGCGAAAAAGAATTAATTTTAAATTTTATTCCAAAATATTGGAATTTATATCGCGAAAAAGCAGTTGGACAAGTCATTTGTCGCTTATTTAAGAGAAAAACTGATTAGATAAGTTTTTTTTATAGAGCAGTTCTATTTAATAATTTCAAATGAACTATAATTTTTTAACTTTTTATGAAACTTTTAGTATTATTAAGAACTTTTCACTTGAATACTACGAAACTTTGAGGGCACTATGAATTGTACTGATTCTTCTTTAACCTATAAGGATTCTGGTGTTAATATTGATGCTGGTAAAGCTTTCGTAGAACAAATTCAAGGCTTAGTGAAGCTTACTCGTCGTGCTGAGATTATAGGAAATTTTGGTAGTTTTTCTGCATTATGTGAATTACCTAATAAATATAAGCAGCCTGTTTTAGTTTCTAGTACTGATGGGGTAGGTAGTAAGCTGCGTTTAGCTTTAGATATGAATAAGCATGATACTATTGGTATTGATCTTGTTGCTATGTGCGTGAATGATCTTATTGTTCAAGGAGCTGAGCCTTTATTTTTTTTAGATTACTATGCTACTGGTAAACTTAGTATTAATACAGCATCTTCTGTGGTTTCAGGAATTGTCAAGGGTTGTCTTTTATCAGGTTGTTCATTAGTTGGTGGAGAAACTGCTGAGGTACCAAGTATTTATAAAGATAAAGATTATGATCTAGCTGGATTTTGTGTTGGTATAGCTGAAAAAGATAATATTATTGATAGCACAAACATAACTTCTGGTGATCTAATTATTGCATTAGCATCAAGTGGTTTACATTCAAATGGGTATTCTTTAGTGAATAAAATACTAGAACTATTCAATGTAAATAAAAATGAGAAACTTTCTGGATATCCCCTTATTGAACATTTATTAAGACCAACTAAAATTTACGTTAAATCAATACTAAAAGTTATTGAGAAGCATAATATTCATGGAATTGCTCATATTACAGGCGGTGGTTTTTTAGAAAATATTCCTCGCATACTTCCTGATGATGTAGAAGCTGTTATTAATTCTAGTAGTTGGAAATGGCCCCCTATTTTTCAATGGATACAAGAAAAAGGGAATATTGAAACTTATGAAATGTATCGTACTTTTAATTGTGGTGTTGGTTTAATTGTTATACTACCTGAAAAACAAGCTAATTCAGCTATAAAACTTTTTCAAAAAGAAGGTGAAAATGCTTGGATTATTGGTGAAATTATTCCTGTTCAATCCTTATCAGAGAAGGCTAAATTAAGATTTAGTTAAAATATAGTGAAAAGTATCGTAGTGTTAGTTTCAGGTTATGGATCAAATTTGCAAGCGATTATTAACGTTTCTAATCTTAAAACTAGTAAATTTAAAGTGGCTGCAGTTCTTTCAGATAAAGCATCATGTTATGCATTAGAGCGTGCAAAAAAGGCTAATATAACAGATATTTTTATTAATCCAGAATATTTAAATAGTAAAAAATCATTTGATAAGGAATTAATTTATCAAGTTGATAAGTTTAAGCCAGCGCTAATTGTTTTAGCAGGATACATGCGAATTTTAAGTGGTTTTTTTGTTCGTCATTATTTTGGAAGAATAATTAATATTCATCCATCTTTACTTCCAAAATATCCTGGTTTAAATACTTTTCAAAGGGTAATAAATTCAGGAGAAAAAGAACATGGTACAACTATCCACTTTGTCACAGAAAAAATTGATAGTGGTCCTATTATCTTTCAGGAAAAGGTGCCAGTTTTCAAAGATGATACCATACAAATTCTTTCTGAACGTGTAAAAACACAAGAAAACAAAATTTATCCTATCGTGATAACTTGGTTTATTGAGGGACGTTTAAAGATGCAATTTGGAAAAGCTTTTATGGATGGAAAACAGTTGTACATAAATAATAGTCATTTAAAATTGATCAAAAATGTAAGGTACTGATTATAGAGTATAATGGTCAACTCTTTCTTCAAAAGAATTTATTACAATTATAAGTATTATTATATCCTTTCATTATTGATAAAAAATCTTCTTTTCTCCAGTATATATTGCTTTTATTCGTTTCTTTTATAAAAGAACGCTTGAGTCGAGACAAGTTGTTTTTTTTCCAGTTATTATTTTTATTCTTAGATTTTATATTACATTTATCAAAATCAATAAGCCATATTTCCCCTTTATCATCAAGTAAAATATTGTAAATATTTAGATCAGAATGATTAACTTGTTCATTGTGTAATTTAGCAATCTCAGCACCAATATTTTGATATACATTTTCTGTTATTGGTTTATGTTTTAGAATTTGGCCAAGATTCTTAGCATCTACTATTCGTTCGCAAAGCAAATCAGCTTGATATAAGAAAAAGCCTCTTTTTATCACTCTAGCAGCAAATGGACGTGGAACATTTAATCCAAGATTAGTAAGTTTTTTTAATAATTGTAGTTCTTGATAAACTCGAGTTTTTTCCCAGCTAGAAAAAAAATACAAGTCTTTGATTAATTTCCCTACTAGTCCTCCCCTGTTATAGTGTCGAAGTACAGCTTGAGTTTTAGAAAGTTTTATAAACCATGTTGTTCCTCGTCCAATTGTTCTTCCTACGATTTTTTCATAAGAATCCCAATATTCTTTTGAAAATAAAGAGTGAGAAGGATTTTTTATCATTATATCATCATACCAAATAATTGTTTTTTTATGTTGTATTTTTTTGATCATAGTGAAATTTCTTGATAATACAATTAAAGTTATAGGTATATTCAATTTTACTTTACATTTAGTAAAGTATGCACTTAATTATTAACAAGAATTTAATTATAAATGTCTCTTTTTACTAAAGCTCCTTCATCTGTCTGTTTTTTAAGACTTTCGTCTATTGGTGATGTTTGTCATACTGTTGCTGTTATTCAAGCTTTGCAACAGTATTGGCCAAAAACAAAAGTGGTATGGATCCTTGGAAAAATTGAATTTGATCTGTTGGATAAATTAGAAAATGTTGAGTTGATTGTATTTGATAAAAATTCAGGATTAAAAGGTATGTGGAATGTATGGAGACAATTAAAAGGATATTATTTTGATGCGCTAATTCATATGCAAATAGCAATCAGATCTAGTATTTTAACTATTGGAATTAAAGCAAAATATAAAATTGGTTTTAACTTTAAACGTGCAAAAGAGTGTCAATGGCTTTTTACAAATAAAAAAAATCCTGATACAAAATCAAAGCATGTTCTAGATAGTTTTTTTTCTTTTATAGAATATTTAGGCGTCCCACCTTCAAAACCAAGTTGGAAATTACCAATAAATTGTATGCATCATCATTATGCTGATAATATTATTAAAAACCTTCCAACCATTATCATTTGTCCTTCATCTAGTAAAGAGGAACGTAATTGGTTACCAAATCGTTATGCTAAATTCGCAGATTATGTAATTAAAAAAGGTTATCAGGTTGTTATATGTGGATCAAATAAAAGGAAAGAACGAGATTTAGCTGATGAAATATGTCTTATTATGAAATATACTGCATTAAATCTCGTTGGTAAGACCAGTTTAAAACAATTAACTGCTTTATTAGCTAAATCTGAATTATTATTGGCTCCAGATTCCGGGCCTTTACATATAGCAACTACTCAGGGAACACCTGTTATAGGTTTGTATGGGCATAGTAATCCAGAACGAACAGGGCCATATAATAGTATTAAAAATGTTGTTAGTGTATATAAATATTTTATAGAGAAACAACGTGGTGTTTTAGTTGATGATTTGCCCTGGAGTACTCGGGTTAAAGGTTCATCTATTATGCAATCTATTACTTTAGAGAGTGTAGTTTTAGTTTTTGATGCTATAACGCGAGATAAAAAATTATGTTTAAGAAGCAATTTACGCTAGCTGTGGCTTTAATTGTAAAAAATGAAGAACGACATTTAAAGGAATGTTTAGAAACCGTTTATAAATGGGTTGATGAAATTGTTGTTTTAGATTCTGGTAGTACAGATAATACTGAAGAAATTGCTAGAAGATATACTAAGAAGTTTTTTGTAAATAAAGTATGGCTTGGTTTTGGAGAACAACGTCGATTAGCTCAATCTTATGTTAAATCAGATTATATATTTTGGCTTGATGCTGATGAACGAGTAACATTAGAATTAAAAAGAAGCATATTAAAAGTCATGTTTTCAAATAAATCCAATACGTTATACCGATGTTCTCGTTTAAGCTGGGTATTTGGTCGATTTATTCGTCACTGTGGTTGGCATCCTGAACGAATATTACGATTATATCCAACTAAACTAACCCAGTATAATAATTCATTGGTGCATGAAAAAGTCGAAGTTTTTTCTAATATGAATATAGAAAACTTGCCAGGAGATATTATTCATTATACTTATAAAAATATAAATCATTATCTGCTTAAATCAGCTTCTTACTCTAAAGCTTGGGCAGAACAACGTAAACAATTAGGTAAGAAAGGTAGTCTTAGTGAAGGTGTGTTTCATGCTATTAGTTGTTTTATTAGGATGTACATAGTGAAAGTTGGTTTTTTAGATGGAAAACATGGTTTTTTACTTTCTTTATTATCTGCTTATTCAACTTTTTTGAAATATGCTGAACTTTGGATTCAAACCTCTAAAAACCATTCAAATTATGTTGAAAAATCCAAACTTTAAGCTTTTCTAACACTTTAAATATATTAATGTTACTCATATCTTCATTATTACTTTTATTTTTTTCTCTATAAGGAGGATAAAAGGCAATATGATTCCCTTTTGTATTTATCGGTTTCCAACGAAGTGGTGTTGACGAGCGCTTGCTTGGAAAAAAACCAACTGTTGGGATATCAATTGCACCAGCGATATGCAATGGTCCTGTTGAACCAGAAATAAATAAATCAGAACATGCTATTGACATTGAGAAATCTATTAATCCATTATATTTATTGTATAGAATAGATATATTACTGTTATCCAACACTAGTGTTTTAAGGTATTTCGCTTGTTCTTCTTCTTTTGGACCTGCTGTTAATATGATTTCTCGTCCTTGATATAATCCGTCAATAAGTTGAGCATATTGTTCTAGTGATAAATTATTTGCTGAACCTCCAGTTCCTATATGTAAAAATATCCAAGGCTTATCTTTTGATATGTTAAGTTGGTTGACTAATTTATTTTTTTGTCTTTTTAATTGATTATGTGAAAAAGTCAGATATGGAGCATTAGGTTCAACAATAGGTTGGTTAATATCTTGCAAAAACGCATGTGCTAAATCTAAATTGTATTGAAATTCAGGCTTAATTGATTGGGAGCGTCTTTGTTTAAGGCGTTTGTTATAGAAAATTTGTGAGATTTTAGTTGCTGGTGCTAAGCGATATGGTATTCCAGATTTCCAAACTAGCATAGCATTGTAGATATTTGAAAAGAAGTTAATTGAATAATCAATTTTTTCTTCTTTAATTAAGTTAAGTGTTGTTAATATTTTATTTTGCGTTGGTTCTAATAAAATTTTATCAATCCAAGGACATAACTCAGCAAGTTCTATTGTATAATTAGGGACTAATGCTATGATTTTCCAATCAGGTAGTGTCATTTTTAACATAGCAAAGCTTGGCCAAGCTAACATAAAATCGCCAATTTTATCGTTGCGTATCACTAATAGTTTTTTCATTCTTTTAGATAGGTATATATAATATAAAAATTATCAATGGATAATGATTGAATAAGTTTAGCATATAGTGTTATGAGTAAAAATCAACTCTCTCGAGTTATTTATCCAGGTACTTTTGATCCAATAACTAAAGGTCACTTAGATATAGTTAAGCGTGCGTCAGATATGTTTGATGAAGTTATTATTGCTGTCGCATCGAATCCAAGTAAAAATACTATGTTTACTTTAGATGAGCGTGTTCACTTGATTCAAGAAGCCACGAAATCTTTTACAAATTTAAGTTTAAAAGGTTTTTCTGGATTTATAATAGACTTTATTAAACAAGAGAGAGTTAATATATTACTTCGTGGTTTAAGAGGAGTGGTAGATTTTGAGTACGAGTCTAATCTGATAAATGTATATCGTTACTTTATTCCGGAAATTGAAGGTATTTTTTTATCAGCATCAAAACAATATACTTGTATATCTTCAACCGTAGTACGTGAAATTGCCATTCATGGTGGTGAAGTTTATGCTTTTGTTCCTAAAGTTGTTGCTATAGCTTTAGATTCAAAATTTAAAAAAAATAAACATCTTAGTCGATAGTATAGGTTTATTCTTTTTTCGTTTAGTGTTTCTCTAAAGATTATTGGAATGGGAATAGATATTCTTTATCAACAGAGATAGCTATCCATTCCCCTTGCCAATTTTTTAGCAAGCAGAATTTTTTTTTTGGTAAAATATAATTGTTTGAGGATTTCTGGAATTAAAATAGTATGCTTTTATTATTTTAGGATTATCTAATGAAGAAATAATCGCATTATAGGTTTGCTGATTAATTTTAGTACCAATTATTGATTGCCATCGTTCAGCTAATTGTTCAGCTTTAACATGACCTGTTTTATTTTGGTTTATTATCCAATTTCCGTGAATTTTGTCTAAAGACCAATGTTGAAAATGTAATGATTTAAGTTCTAAATTTGGATTTAGAAGTTTAGCGTGAGATACGGTTTTATTTTCATTTAGATAAGTTTTAACAATGTTAGGGAGACTTAGAACAGTAATAAAAAAAGTGACACCGAGGATAAGAATATTATTCCAACGACGAGAAGAGTTATAAGTAGGCAAATTAAAATAAAACCTTTTTCATTTTTTAAAGAAGTAGATAAGTGTAAATATCTTAAAATTACTTAATTTTAGCTTCTTCATATATGACATGTTTACGAATTACTGGATCAAACTTCCTTATTTTGAATTTTTCTGAAAAATTGCGTTTATTTTTATCAGTTGTATAAAAATGCCCACTTCCAGAAGAAGAAATTAGACGAATTTTTTCTCGAGCACTCTTAGCCATTTTCGTATTCCTTTTAAAATTAAATAATATGCTTATTCTTATTCCGAATATCAGCAAGAACTGTATCGATGCCTTTCTTGTCAATAATCCGCATACCTTTGCTGCTTAATCGTAGTTTTATAAATCGTTTCTCACTATCTACCCAGAAACGATGAGTTCGTAGATTTGGTAAAAAACGACGCTTAGTAGCATTGCGTGCATGCGAGCGATTATTACCTGTTAATGGACGTTTGCCAGTTATTTGACATATTCGAGACATTAATTAAGCTCCAAAAATGAGTTTTAGTTAGACTTATTCTAACTTCCTAACCATTCCATTCTAATAATTTTATATAAATTTCTCAAGGTTTAAATAATAGTTTACTAAGCATCATCAATTTATCTTATTTTCTAGATATGTTTTTAAACCAGTTTTTGTTGTTTTTATCCACTATTTAGAATCATTAATAAAAACTAAATTGCAAATTTATAGGTTAATACTATAATGGTTCTAAAGTTAAGAACTTAGATTTATTAAAGTATAGGAAGTGACTATTTTAAGAGTCTTTCAATTTAACGCGGAATTTAAGTAGGTGTTTGTTCTGACTACTTCCTTCAAAAAATTTTAAGCTTGTTTTTATTGGTATATTGGAGAAAAAAGATGAGTAAAAAAATCTTGCAGTTGACTGATGACAGTTTCGAATTGAATGTCATTAGTGCTTCTGGAGTCGTTCTTGTAGATTTTTGGGCTGAGTGGTGTTCTCCTTGCAAGAGCATTTCACCAATTATTGACGAAATTTCGATTGAGTATGCAGATAAGTTAACTGTTGGTAAACTAAACATTGACCAAAACCCCGTTGTGCCAACTAAATTTGGAATTCGTGGGGTGCCCTCGTTACTTTTATTTAAATCTGGTGAAGTGATAGCAACAAAAGTAGGTGCGCTTTCTAAAGCTCAGCTAAGAGAGTTTTTAGATGCTTATTTGAAGTGATTTAGTATGCTTAATTTATCAGATTTGAATCAAAGTCTAGACTAGAAGATTAATTAATGCTAGTTTGTCGCTTCGTTTATTAAGAATTTTCATTTCTTTCTCATTCCCGAAACTAAATATAATCCTTAAATTAAACTAGAAAAAAACAGATGCATTTTGACTAAAAAAATATCCACTACAATGAATCTAACAGAATTGAAGAACAGGCCTGTTTCTGAGCTTGTGAAGCTTGGTGAGAGCTTAGGCCTTGAAAATTTGGCTCGTCTAAGGAAGCAGGATATCATCTTTTCCATTTTAAAAGCGCATGCAAAAATTGGTGAGGATATTTTTGGTGATGGAGTACTGGAAATCCTTCAAGATGGTTTTGGTTTTTTACGTAGTGCTGATAGTTCTTATCTAGCAGGACCTGACGATATCTATGTATCACCTAGTCAAATCCGTCGTTTCAATCTTCGTACAGGTGATTCTATTGCTGGTAAAATTCGTCCACCTAAAGATGGTGAACGTTATTTTGCATTATTAAAAGTTAATACTGTTAATCAGGATAAACCTGATAATGCGCGCAATAAAATTTTATTTGAAAATCTTACACCATTGCATGCTAATGAACGTATGATGATGGAACGTGGAAATGGTGCAACTGAGGATATAACAGCTAGAATATTAGATCTTGCCTCTCCAATTGGTAAAGGACAGCGAGGTTTGATTGTTGCTCCTCCCAAAGCTGGAAAGACGATGCTTTTGCAAAATATTGCACAAAGTATTGCTTACAATCATCCAGAGTGTGAATTGATGGTTATGCTTATTGATGAGCGACCAGAAGAAGTTACTGAAATGCAACGTTTGGTTAAAGGTGAGGTTGTTGCATCTACATTTGATGAACCTGCATCTCGTCATATACAAGTAGCAGAAATGGTAATTGAAAAAGCAAAACGTCTTGTTGAGCATAAGAAAAATGTAGTTATTTTGCTTGATTCTATTACTCGTTTAGCTCGTGCATATAATACTGTTGTTCCTTCATCTGGTAAGGTGTTAACTGGTGGTGTTGATGCAAATGCTTTACATCGTCCTAAGCGTTTTTTTGGTGCCGCTCGAAATGTTGAAGAAGGCGGTAGTTTAACTATCATTGCTACGGCTTTAGTAGACACCGGTTCTAAGATGGATGAAGTCATTTATGAAGAATTTAAAGGTACTGGTAATATGGAATTACATTTAAATCGTAGAATTTCAGAAAAACGTGTATTTCCAGCAATAGATTTCAATCGTTCAGGTACTCGTCGAGAAGAATTATTAACTAAAAATGATGAGTTACAGAAGATGTGGATTCTACGAAAAATTGTTCATCCAATGGATGAAATAGATGCAATGGAATTTTTAATTGATAAGCTTGCTATGACAAAAACAAATTATGATTTTTTTGATGCAATGCGTCGTTAAATAACGATAACAATAATAGATTTAAAAACCGATGTTCCTATATCTAGAATAATTAGAAAGGTAAATAACTATTTGTAAAATTTAGATTAATTCTTAATTTGTTTTTGAGTGTTATTCCTTCTACATAATAGGGTACTAATGGTTATGAGTTTTAGAAGTTTACGTGATTTTATTGATTATTTAGAAATAAAAAACCAGTTAAAACGAATTTCTTTTCCTATTGATCCTCGCTATGAAATTACTGAAATCAGTGATCGTATATTACGTTCTGTTGGAGGACCAGCTTTACTTTTTGAAAACCCTATTGGTTATAATATCCCAGTTTTGACAAATTTATTTGGTACGTCAGAGCGTATAGCTATGGTTATGAAGAAAGAAAATTTAAAAGGATTGCGTGAAATAGGAAATGTATTAGCCTATTTGAAAGAGCCTGAGCCTCCACAAGGGTTTAAAGATATAGTAGATAAATTTATCATTTTAAAACGGGTGTTTTATATGCCTGTAAAGTGTCTTCGTATAGGATTATGTCAACAGGTTGTTCTAAAAGGGAGTGAAGTTGATTTAGATAAAATTCCAATTATGAATTCTTGGAAAGGTGATGTAGCTCCGCTTTTAACCTGGGGATTAACTGTAACTAAAGGTCCTAATAAAAAACGGCAGAACCTTGGAATCTATCGTCAACAAAAATTAAGTAAAAATAAAATAATTATGCGTTGGTTACCTCATCGTGGTGGTGCACTAGATTTCCGAGATTGGATGGAAGCCCATCCGGATAGAGTATTTCCAGTATCGGTTGTATTTGGTGCTGATCCAGCAACTATATTAAGTGCAGTAATCCCTATACCTGATAATTTATCTGAATATGCTTTTTCTGGATTACTTCGTGGAAGACGAACTGAAGTAGTTAAGTCTATTAGTAATGAATTAAAGGTTCCGGCTAATTCAGAGATTGTATTAGAAGGTTACATTAATCCAAATGAATTAGCTAATGAAGGTCCTTATGGAGATCATACAGGTTATTATAATGAACAAGAAAGGCATCATGTCTTCACTATAACTCATATTACGATGCAAAGAAATCCAATTTATCATAGTACTTATACCTGTCGTCCTCCAGATGAACCTTCAGTATTAGGTGTTGCGTTAAATGAACTATTTATTCCAATTATACAAAAACAATTTCCAGAGATTAAAGATTTTTATCTTCCAGTGGAGGCTTGTTCTTATCGACTGGCTTTAATAGCCATAAAGAAGCAGTATCCTGGTCATCCTAGACGTATAATGATGGGGATTTGGTCTTATTTGCGTCAGTTTATGTATACAAAGTTTATTGTTGTTTTTGATGAAGATGTAAATATTCGTAATTGGAACTCTATTGTTCAAGCTATAAGTGAGAGAATGGAACCCATTCATGATATATTGATAATTGAACGTACTCCTATTGATTCCCTTGATTTTTCTTCTCCAATCATCGGTCTTGGTTCTAAGATGGGTTGGGATGTAACTATTAAATGGAAAGGTGAATTATCCTCAAATTCTAAAAAAAAACCAAATAAATATTCATCAGGAGACTTATGTTTTTTTGAGAAGCATATGCATATCATACAAAAACAATTCTCTAATATTGTTAATTATTATATATTAATGGAGGAGAATTATAGTCAAATAGTAATCGTATCTGTGCAGAAATATTCTTCAAAGCAAATTTTAGAAATAGCAGAAGGTGTTTTTTCTTTATTCGAAAAATATATTAATATTAAGTTTTTAATTATTTGTGATGAAGATATAGATATTCGTAATATGAATGATGTTATTTGGGCAATAACAACACGTTTAGATCCTGCACGTGATGTTATTTTTTTTAAAAAATTTAGTTCGCGATTTTGTCTTAATGCAACTAATAAATTTTCAGATGAAACTTCAAGAAAATGGGGTTTACCAATTCGAAAAGATTCTGCTGTAGTAGATCGAATAGATAAAATATGGGCTAAGCTAGATTGTTAATTTCTTTTCTTATAAAAGAAATTAAGTGCAATACTAAGACTTAAACATTTTAGTTTTTAGGTAAGAAATGTCTAATAAATGTAAGGTAACTCTTATTCAGTTACTAGAAGGAAATGTATATAGAATTTTACTGTGTCCAGAGTTAGAGTTATCTTTTAAAGCAGGACAGTATTTAATAATTGAAATAGGACAAGAAGATAAACGTGTATTTTCTATAGCTAGCAGCCCTTTACGTTACAAAAATCTTTTAGAATTACATATCAAATCATCTAGGAATAACATGTATACTTTGTCAACTATTAAAGCAATAAAGCAAGCTTTTAGGGGAGATGCTTATATAAATATTGATGGTCCATATGGGCAGGCTTGGATAAGAGAAAAAAGCCAACGAAAAGTACTTCTCATTGCTGATAGGAATGGTTTTAGTTATATACGTTCAATTTTTGAACATTGTATTATGGCAAATAAGAGTAATAAAATTTTTTTTTATTTGGGTATAGAAAAATCGAGTCAAATGTATGCTAAAAAAGAAATAATGGCTATTCAAAATAAAAATACGAACATTCATTTAATTTCAGTGATTAAAAATATAGATAATTGGCAAGGAAAGATAGAAAGTTTTCTCCAAGGCATTGAAAATGATTTTAAATCGTTAGAAAAGTACGATATCTATATAGGAGGTAGATTTGAAATGGCAACCATTGCTCGTGACCGGTTTATTCAAAATAAGCAGGCTAGTAGTATGCATATGTATTCTGATGCTTATGCTTTTATTTAAACACTAAATTACCGCATGAATTTTTTCAAAAAAATAAAAAAAGAGGGAGGAGGTATTTGTCTTACAACAACTAGATTGGATTAGATCTAATTAGAACTGGATAGGGTAATGACTAAGGCAAGCATCTTTAGCTAGTCTGATAGAATAAACATCTATACTGGAATTGAGTAAAATATAGTCTAAACTTCTGCTGTAGGTATTATGAGGAAGAGTATATATTTAGTTAGCTATTCCGTAAGAAGCATAGGCTAATTCCCTGTACCTACAAGTCTAGGTTAATATAAGGCATGTAAGTAGTTAGATGAATTTTGTTATCAATTCTATATTTGATAGTTCTTTTTCAAAATTTTCTTTTGAAGACAATAGGTGAATATTAAAAATTGCTGATGCTCCTTGAATTTCTAATATATCTACAAATGCTACTGAGTTTAAGTTTTTTAGTTGTTGTTCAATTTGGAAAATATCCAAAGGATTTTTCATCTTAGTAAATCTTATTTTTATTGTTTCTGATAACTTGTTTGTTAGAGTTAATGAGTTTTTGTTTGCGTAATAATTACTCAATTGATCTATCATTTCTTTATAAGCAAAAGCACCTGAATTTTTTCCAGTTATTGGTATTTTAGTATTAGAATTTGATATAGATGATGCTTTTTGATCGTATAAAATCCAATTAAGATTATTTTTATTATTATTTATAACAACCAAGACTGTATCTGTTTGATAACGTTGGCTAGCAACGCTTAGTGGTTTTAAAATTCCTCCCCATAAATCAGAAACTGTAATATTATTAATATCTTTAAAATCTCCTATAGGAAAAATTAATGGAAGTCCTCGTTTTTTGGCATTGTTTTTAATTGAAGTTGATAGTAGTGTTTCAGAAGATTCCCAGGAAATTTTATAGGTGTGATCTGATTTTTCGACTAGCCAAAGTAATAAATTTTCACGATTTTCTTGCCAAAATGGTATCTTGGCTTGTCTAAATAATGAACGAATATGTTCTCCACTGAAATACATTTGGATGCTTTGATGTTTATTTTTTTTAGAATAACTAATATGTGTTAAATATTGAGACGCCTTATTATTAATCGCATTTTGAATGATTTCATTATCCAGTACTTTTTTATCACCAGAAGAACGAACAATAACTTCTTTCATACCGATAATGCGATGTTCATCTAAACTTTCTTGGTTTTTTTTAGCTATAATTTCCGTATAGTATAAATTAACTTTAGTTACTGCATGAATTGGTAAATTCATCATTAGTAGAAAAATAGGTACAGTCAAACTTAGAATATTTCTGTTGCTTTGTTTTTTTTGATTTTTTTGCAAATACATATTCATTTTTTGGTACTTCTAGTTAGTGAAATAAAAATTATTATATGATATATTTCTGATAATAATTCTGTGTGATAGGTGTAAAAACAATTTTTGATTGCAAGCATTACAGAAATACTGGTACCTAGCGAGTATGGAGAAATTCATCGAGTAACTTATGAGTTTTTAGATTTTTTCCGTTTTCTTCTGCTTGTCTCAAGTAAGGTCTCAGTTCCTAGCATATATATATGAATAATGTTTTATATCATTATTTTTTTTACTACTGCATAATAAAAACCGTCCATATCTTCATCTCCTGGAAGAATTTGATAGCCTGGATGATCGGTTTTAGATCCTATTAATATTGCATTTTTAGTACGTTCTAGAAACGATTTTATTTGTAATTTATTTTCTTCTGGAATAACCGAGCAAGTTGAATATACCATAATTCCATCTGACTTCAATTCCTGCCACATCGCATCTATAATTTCGCTTTGTAATTCCGATAAAGTATCAATATCATTTGAATTACGTAGCCATTTTATATCTGGATGTCGACGGATTACACCAGTTGATGAACATGGAACATCAAGCAAAATTTTATCGAATTTATCTCCTTTCCACCATTTTTTTGGATAACGTGCATCACCACAAATTACATTTGCTTTTAATTTTAGTCGTTCAAGATTGTTATGTAAATTATTTAAGCGTGTAGGATTAATATCAAGTGCAACTACTTTAGCAGTATTAGTATATTCTAAAATATGTGTAGTTTTACCACCAGGTGCAGCACAGCAATCTAAAATTAGTTCATTTTCTTTAGGTTTTAAATAATTAACGGATAACTGTGCTGATGCATCTTGGACAGATATCCATCCTTTTTTGAAACCAGGGAGTATATCTACTTTACAGGCTGAGGCTAATTTTATTGCATTATCAGCTATTGAATGAATAGTATACTGAATACCTAAGTCATCTAGTAAATTTAAGTATTCATTACGTGTATGATATTGTCTATTTACACGTAACCACATAGGTGCTTTTTTATTATTTGCTTCGACAATGAATTGCCATTCTTTAGGATAGTTTTTTTTAAGTTTATCTAAAATCCAATTTGGGTGATTGTATTTTCCTGAATGCTCAGTGATGGCCATCTCATCAAGTTTATCTTTATTGCGTAAGTAGTTGCGCAATATTGCATTAATTAACCTGCTAAGATTTTTTGCACCAAGGATTTTGCTACTTTTAACTGTTTCATACACAGCTGCATGCCATGGAATACGCATAAAACTTAATTGATATATACCAACTAAGATAAGGTAATAAAAGATTTGTTTATCAGTCCTTTTAAATGGGTAATGAATTAAATAATTAGCAATTAATTCTAAGCGAAGCAAGTAACGAAAAACACCATAGCAAAGTTCTTTTAAAAAAGCTTCATCTTTAGGTTTAATATTATTTTTAGCTACATTCAAAGTACGAGTGAATGAGTTGCCCTTATTTAATACCTGAAAAAGTATTCTTGTAGCTAAAACACGAACATTCATAGCATATATGCCTTAATTTTTTAATTATAGACATCTTTCTAAGATGTTTTTTAATTTAATTGTTTGCTGATTTTAAACCAATCTGCCCGAGAATTGAGAATATCTTCTACTTTCATAATTTTTCTATTTGGAATTTGAAGCAACTCAAGGACTAAAGTTCCATTACCTGTAGCAACATATATGCCTGTTTTATCTGATTGTACGATTGTTCCTGCTGGTTTGTTAGTATGTCTTTTTACCGCGCTGCTTTTCCATACCTTAATGCTACAATGATTGTTATTAAAATAACTGACTGGCCAGGGATTAAAAGCGCGAATGCTTCGTTCAATATACTCTGCATCATGATTCCAATTGATTTTAGCTTCTTGTTTATTTAATTTCTGAGCATAGCATGCTAGTTTGTCATTTTGTTTTTGTGGGAACACATTATCTATATTAGTATTTTTCAAAAAATCTAATAAAGTTTTTGAGCCTAATCGAGCTAGTTTTTCATGCATAGAGGCACTTGTATCATTTGGTTTTATTGGTAAAGTAGCAGTTCTTAGTATGTCGCCAGTATCTAATCCAGTATCTATTTTTATTATACTTATGCCAGTTTTTTTATCACCTGATAAAATTGAACGTTGTATTGGTGCAGCACCGCGCCATAGAGGTAATATAGAACTATGAACATTAATACAGCCAAATTTTGGTGAATCTAATATTACCTTTGGGAGTAATAGTCCATATGCTACTACTACTATCAAGTCAGCATTTAGGCTTATTATTTGTTTTCTATTTTGTTCTGACTTAAAATCTTCCGGTTGATAAACAGGAATATTATGTTTTAAAGCTATATTTTTAATTGGATTTATAGTTATTTTTTGACCACGTCCTGATGGACGGTCTGGTTTTGTATATACTGCAATAATTTTATTTTCTGAAGATAACAGACTAATTAGGTGGTGAGTAGCAAAAGTTGGAGTGCCTGCAAAGATAATTTTTAATGGTTGAATCAAAATAAAATTTCCTTCTTTTCTTCTACATGAATTAAAACAGTAGATAAAGAATTAAGTATTAACTAAATTTAGATTGGTATCGTTTAATTTTTCTTAGCTTGTTAAGAACACGGTTACGTTTTAGAGGAGATAGATAATCTATAAATAGTCTACCTTCTAAATGATCTAATTCATGTTGAATACAAACTGCTAATAAATCATGAGCTTTAAAAGTAAACTTTTCACCATTTCTATTCATAGCTTTTATAGTAACTTCAGATGAACGAGATATTAAAGCAGTTATTTTAGGGATTGAAAGACAGCCTTCTTCAATGCTAATTTCACCACGCTTTTCAATTATTTTAGGGTTGATGAGCACTAAGGGTTTATTCTGCGTTTCTGAAACATCTATAACAATAATGCGTTGATGAAAATCTACTTGTGTTGCAGCAAGACCAAAACCGTGTTTCTGATACATTGTTTGAATCATGCTATCAATAATTTCTTTTATCTCAAAGGTAACTTCTATAACAGGTTTAGCCACAGTACGAAGTCGAATATCTGGGAAAGATAATACTTTTAACATAAATTATAATACACTTTAACTGTTTTATTTTTTTTGCCAAAAATTTTTCATATTTTAAAAAGTTTCTTGAAATACTATCAATATATGTCGGTAATTGATAGGTTTTTTGTATTCAAAATATTCAGTTATAAAAATTATTCAAAATAATGAACAATTTTTTATAAAATCAAAATTGTCATTCTTAAGTAAGAGTAATGGCATATACTTCAAAAGAAATGAAGAACTATATCAGTTGTATTCCAATAAGAAGGAGAAGTATACTTGTTTTGTTGAAGTCGTTAATAAGGACAGTCTCTTAAAAGATTGAATTTTTAGTGTATGTTGCTAAGTGTGTACGATAACTTTTTTTTGAAGGGAGAGTCCTCAGTTATGATGATGGATATATTAATGTATTTATTTGAAGCTTATATTTATAGCGATATAGAGTTAAAAGTAGATCAAGAAGCATTAGAAAGTGAGTTACTTCAAGCTGGTTTTCATGAAAAAGATATTGACAAAGTTTTAGATTGGTTAGGGGAATTAGCAGCGTTACAGAAAAGCGATGCATATTCTGCTATCTTAACTAGCTCTGAAACCTCTGCTCGTATTTATACTGATAAAGAAATACAAAGAATTAATTTAGAAAGCCGTGGTTTTCTTTTATTTCTTGAGCAAATTAAGGTATTAACTACTGAAACTCGAGAAATGGTAATTGACCGAGTAATGGGATTAGAAGCTAGTGATTTTGAATTAGAGGATTTGAAATGGATTGTGCTTATGGTTTTATTCAATGTGCCAGGGAATGAAAATTCCTATATATTATTGGAAGACTTGCTATGTGCTAAAGATAAAGGTCTTTTTCATTAGTAAAAATCGATTTATCTGCTATTGAAGAGAATTAATATAAATTTTTACTATAAGTAAAGGTAGTTTCTTTTATTTTTTCTCATTTGCTGTATAATTTTTTTGTATTCAATAGCATTGTGTTTTGAATACTTAGTTGCTTTTTTTCCATCAAGGCTGAAAGAGCACATTGTTTTTTTTGGCATGTGTCAAAAAAATCTTATATTGCTTGAGTTCATTAAATAATTAGTTATTGGAATATTAGAGAGTCCATTTTTGCTATTCACCTATTGTTAAAGCATCTAAAATTAAATTTTATTACCGTATTTGATATCTATCTGTTTAGTAAAGCATTCAAAGGTTTATAGAAATATTTATGTGCATTATATACTATCTGGTTAGTGCTAGTCTCAGGTTATTTTTAAAATAAATTTATTATCATAATAAATTACTATAATGTTATTGTGGAAAGTTTTTCTATTTAGATTAGATCTTTTCTTAAAGACATTTTTGATTATTATGATCTTAATATTTAAAGCTTAATAGTTAAAAGGAATAGCAGACAATGTCATTAGGAAGAGTGCCATGCATTTTAGTAATTAATGGACCAAATCTAAATATTTTGAGTATTCGAGAGCCGTCTTTTTATGGGTTTAAAACATTGGAGCAGATTATAGATATCTTAATTAATCAAGTTAAAAAAATCGGTATTCAATTACAGCATTTTCAGTCTAATTGTGAGTGTAAATTAATAGAAACTATTCATAGTGCTATTGATAGAATAGATTTTATTATAATTAACCCAGCAGCTTTTGCTCATACTAGTATAGCTTTGCGTGATGCTTTAATTGGAGTACATATCCCGTTTATTGAAGTACATTTATCTAATGTGTATTCTCGTGAATCCTTTAGACATTCTTCTTATTTGTCTGATAAAGCTGAGGGGATAATTTGTGGTTTCGGAGCTATGGGTTATGAATTAGCTTTATCTGCTGCCGTTGCATATTTAAAAAATCAAAATAATTAACCATTCCATGCTCTTTAGAGTGGATTAATTATTAGATAAGAGAAAGAAATATATGGATATTCGTAAAATTAAGAAGCTTATTGAACTAGTTGAAAAGTCTTCTGTTACTAAATTAGAAATTACAGAAGGTGAAGAATCAGTACGTATTAGCTGTGATAGAACACCTAAATCACATCCAACTTCAGTTTCAACTCCAACTTCAGTTTCAACTCCAACTTCAGTTTCAACTCCAATCGTTCATCAAGTTCTTTCTCCAATGGTAGGTATTTTCTATGGTTCTCCAAGTCCAGATGCAGAACCATTTATCAAATTAGGTCAAGAGATCAATATTGGTGAGACATTATGTATTGTGGAAGCAATGAAAATGATGAATCAAATTGAAGCTGATAAATCTGGAATTGTTACTGCTATTCTTGTTGAAGACGGTCAACCTGTCGAATTTAATCAACCGTTAGTTACGATTGAGTAATAGGAATTTGTTATGATAGAAAAATTACTGATCGCCAACAGAGGTGAAATTGCTCTTCGTATTCTTCGTACATGTAAGGAATTAGGTATTGCTACTGTAGCTGTTCATTCAGTAGTTGATCGCGATTTACAGCATGTATTGCTTGCAGATGAAACTGTATGCATAGGACCTGCAAATGGTATTGATAGCTATTTAAATATTCCTAGTATTATTTCTGCAGCAGAAGTAACAGGTGCTATTGCTATTCATCCTGGATATGGTTTTTTATCTGAAAATGCTAATTTTGCAGAGCAAGTAGAGCGTAGTGGTTTTATTTTTGTTGGACCTAAAGCTGAAACCATTCGTATGATGGGAGATAAGGTTTCTGCCATTACAGCAATGAAAAAAGCAGGGATACCTTGTATTCCTGGTTCCAATGGATTTTTAAATGATGATACTAGAAGGAATAAAGAACATGCTAAACGCATTGGTTATCCAGTGATTATTAAAGCATCTGGAGGTGGTGGAGGAAGAGGTATGCGTGTAGTAAAATCTGAAAGCGAGCTGATTCAGGCTATTGCATTAACTCGTTCAGAAGCTAAATTAGCATTTGGTAATGATAGCCTCTATATGGAAAAATTCTTAGGAAATCCTCGCCATATAGAAATTCAAATTATTTCTGATGGAAAAGGTTCGGCAATTCACCTTGGTGAACGTGATTGTTCAATGCAGCGTCGTCACCAAAAGGTAATTGAAGAAGCTCCTGCACCTGGTATTACTAAAGAAATTCGTGAAAAAATTGGAAAATGTTGTATAAATGCATGTATAAAAATCGGTTATCGAGGAGTGGGAACTTTTGAATTTTTATATGAAAATGAAAAATTTTATTTTATTGAAATGAATACTCGTATTCAGGTAGAACATCCAGTTACTGAGATGATAACAGGTATTGATCTCATTAAAGAGCAATTACGTATTGCTTCAGGAAAGTCCTTATCTTTATCACAAAAGGATATAAATTTTTCTGGGCATTCTCTTGAATGTCGTATTAATGCAGAAGATTCTGTTCGTTTTTTCCCTTCACCAGGAAAAATTGAACGGTTTCATGCACCTGGTGGTATGGGAGTACGTTGGGAATCGCACGTTTATGCAGGTTATACAGTACCACCAAATTATGATTCTATGATTGGTAAACTTATTACTTTTGGTGAAAATCGCAGTGTTGCAATTGCACGTATGAAAAATGCACTTTCTGAGATAATTTTAGAAGGTATTAACACTAATATTATCTTACAACAAGATATAATCAATGATAGAAAATTTCAACGTGGTGGTATGAATATCCATTTTTTACAAAAAAAGAAATAGTTTTTAACTAATAACAGTCAGAATAATATTATTATACCATGTTTGGGTTTATAAGATTATAATCATTGATATGCTTTAAAAATTGTTTAGCTTGTATAAATCCAGTCAGTCTCGCATTTAAAATATAGTTACCTTGTGCATCCCAGAACTCGATGCTTGGTAATCCAATTATGTTCATATATTTCAATAATTCGATATCTTGTGATGTGTTTTTGCTAATATCTATTTGAAGTAAAATAAATTTTTTTAATTTACTCCTAACATTAAATTGAGAGAAAGTATCCTTTTTAATTTTTTTGCATGTTATACACCAATTTGCATGAAAACTTACTATCGTTGGTTTTTCTGTTTTTTTTGCAAGTAATAATTGTTCTTCAAGTTCTTCAATATTATTAATTTGGATAAATTCTGTTTCCATTTGATTTGTTATGGTATTTTTATAGTGATATTTAATTACAGTTTGTATTGGTATGAGTAATCCAAGACAAACAATCACTTTAAGTATATTTAGTTTCCGGTTATAAAATATAGGCTTTTCAATATAACATAGCCAAACTAAGATACCTAGAATAAAAAACATCCATAATATAGCAGTATACTTTTCTGATAGAATACGCTCTAGAAGAAATATAGCTTGAGCAAGCAAAATAAAACCACAAATTTTTTTAATTGCATGTGTCCAAAACCCTGTTTTTGGAAGTACCTTGCTGCCAAAGATAGACGTAAGCATAAGTGGAATTCCCATCCCTATTCCTAATAAATACAATATACTTCCACCAATGATAAGATTTCCATTTTGTGCTACATAAAGCAATATTCCAGAAACAGGAGCAGTAGTGCATGGTGAACCAATTAAACCAGCAGTGGCTCCCATAAAAAATATTCCAAAATAGTTAGCATTTCTTTGTTTATTATTAAATATGCTTAGTTGTATTTGCATCTTGTTTGGTATGTATAAGTTATAAACACCAAACATTGACACTGCAAGAATACTAAATAGAATGCAAAAACAAATCAATATGTACGGATGTTGTATCATAGATTGAATTTGTAGCCCAATAAATGAAATAAATAAGCCAAGTACAGAATAAGTTATAGCCATCCCTTGGACATAGATAAATGATAGTATTAATGCTTTACTTTGTTTCCTTTCCTCACCTAATATCATACTACTTATAATTGGATACATAGGCAGCATACAAGGAGTAAAAGCTAAGGTAATACCAAGGGAAATAGATAACATTGCTATCTTAAAAAAATTAAAAATAGAATTTATTTGAGTATAATGATTAATGCTTTCAAATTTTTCTTCTCTTAAAGATTTTATTATATTACCTTTAGCAACTTCATTTACACTTAAGTTTTTATCTAAGTCATAGTAATTATGATTAAACTCATTAATAGATATTGTATGAATGGTTATGGGATAGCAAAAACCTAATTTTGCACATCCTTTATATTCGATAGTTAAAACCTGTCCTTGATAAGAGTTTTTCAAAGGAATTTCTATCAGCAGTTGTCTAGTATAAGTGTGATTTTTGCTAAATGATTCGTATTCATTATTTTGATTTTTAGTTAATTCAGAAAAAATATTTTTTTTATTGATAATGATAGTTGGTTGAAAAAGATAGTAACCTTCTTTTATTTCCCAAATTAAAAAAATGCTATTATCTTTTTTATACCAATTAAATAAAAAAGCTTTTTGAGAAGGGAGAATTTTATTTTTAAAATTTGAATTATTGTTTTGTTTATTAAAAAATTCTAATGATAATATTGTTTTTGGAATAATTAATAGAGAGAAAAAAACTAGTGTAGCAGTGATTAGGCGCATATATATACACTTTATAGTAAAAAACAAATCATGTTAAAAATCTAAGAAGTTTTTCTTTTAATTAGTATCTGTCATGATTTCACGGGAAAACACTTTTTCACAATAGTAACATTTAAGTTGAACATGTTCATTTTTTAGTCTGACATGAAAATTGCTTTCTATAGGTTCTCCATGAGAAATGCAGTTACTATTGGGGCATTTAAACACATTGTTGATATGTTTAGGTAGAGTTAGTGTTAATTTTTTTACTACTTTATATTCTTCTATTTGGTTTACTGTTGCTTTTGGTGCATAAAGAACTAATTGATTAGCTTGTTCTTTAGTTAAAAACACATTCTCTATTTTAATTAGATCTTTATGAATTAATGCAGATGATGGTAGATTAAGTCCAATAGTAATTCGTTCATTAACCTCATACATTTTGAATAGCTTGAGGAGTTTTATACCGATACGTGCAGGGATATGGTCAATCACACTGCCATTGCGAATTGCTTCTACTTGAAGTTGAGGTTGTTTATCCACGGGCATATATATTTCCTTGATGGCAAAGAACCAAGACTAATAAGGCTTCACGTGCATACATCCCATTTTCTGCTTGTTTAAAATAGTATGCGTATGGAGTTTTATCAACATTAATGTTAATTTCGTCCACGCGAGGTAGAGGATGTAAGACTTTCATATTATTCTTTGAATTTTTTAGCAAGTCCCTTGTTAAAATGAATCCTGATTTCATTTGCGCATATTCAGATTCATCAAAACGTTCTTTTTGCACACGTGTCATATATAGTACATCAAGTTCTGGTATTACTTCTTCAATATTAGTATGAGTGCTATAATTAATACCCATTTCTTTCAATTCATCACAAATATAGTCAGGCATTGCTAATATTTTTGGAGAAACAAAGAAAAAATGTGTGTTATTGAATTTACATAGTGCTTGAGTAAGCGAATGCACAGTTCGTCCATATTTTAAGTCACCAACAAATGCAATTTTCAGCTCATCTAACCTATTTTGTGTTTCGTAAATAGAAAACAAGTCCAATAAAGTTTGAGTTGGATGCTGATTAGCACCATCTCCAGCATTAATTATGGGAACATTCCTAGAAAACTCAGAAGCTAATCGTGCTGCACCTTCTTGAGGATGTCGTATTATAAAAGCATCAACATATGATGAAATGACTTGGATAGAATCAGCTAATGTTTCGCCTTTTTTTGCTAATGAAGTATTACTATCATTATCAAAACCAATGACTTTTCCACCCAATCGTTGTATTGCTGTTTCAAATGATAATCGAGTTCGAGTTGAAGGTTCAAAGAAACAGCTTGCTATCACCTTATTTTTCAATATATTAGGGTTTGCTTTGAGCTTAAGTTTGGCAGCAGTATCAATAATAAGTTCTAATTCAGAACGGGCAAGTTCAGGAATGGAAATAATGTGTTTACCAAACAAGGAATTTTCCATATGCACCACACATGATTTACATGTAAAGTCGAAGTTAGAATATTCATAACTGTTAAATTTCTAATTTGTTCGAAAAAGTAGCTCATAATGGTACTAATATTTTTACTCTATGTATACTAGTATATGACATGTTATTTAACATAATATTTCATAATATATGATGTATTAGAATATAAATAATCAGTATTTATATTCTAAATTAATTCCTATTATTAATTTAATAGATTAAAGGTCAGCATGATATGAACTAATTACTCTATCATATATGTTATTATTTTAATTTCAGTAAATAAAAGCAATTAAACTTTTAAAGTTATTTTTATTTAAATTGTATTAACATTAATACAATTTAAATTGAGTTTATAGTCGAAAATATAACAAGTTCTTAATTTCGAAGAAAGTTAAGTTAGAATAGGCTTAAATAAGATATTAAATTTATGGATTAATAACTATTTTATATACATATTATTAATATGTCATTGATATAAGTAGTAAATTAATGACTAATATAATATTTAAAACAGCAAAATCTGTATATAAGATCCAATTTAATAAAATTAATATTGAAGCAATATTGCTTTAAAAAATAATTAAACCAGAATTAAACGTATTGTTTTTATATATTGGTTAAATTATGGAAAAGAAAGTTCCTTTTATCTTAAATGGAAGTATTTATCAATCTTCTAATAAAAAAACTACAAGAGAGTTGTACATCAATGATAAATGCATCCAAGTGCCGTTAATAAATAATGAAGTTATTGAAATTATAAAAAAATATAATCATGATTCGACGTCAAAACTTCATACCATTATCAATTTTTTGTACACAGTAGGTCAACGTTGGAAAAGTGAGGAGTATTCAAGACGGAGAACTTATATAAGGAACTTAGTAACCTTTTTAGGTTATTCAGAACAAATGGCTAAATTAGAAGCCAATTGGATATCTATGATTTTATGTTCGAAAAGTGCTTTGTATGACATCATTACTAATGATTTAGGATCGCGTCATATTATTGATGAATGGATACCTCAAGATGAATGTTATATAAAAGCTTTTCCAAAGGGAAAGTCTGTTCATTTACTAGCTGGGAATGTTCCACTATCTGGAATAACATCTATTATACGTGCTCTTTTAACTAAGAACCAATGTATTATTAAAATGTCTTCTTCTGATCCATTCACACCAACTGCACTAGCCATGAGTTTTATTGATGTCAGCCCAACACATCCTATCACTCGTTCACTTTCAATCATTTATTGGTCTCATAGCGAAGATGTTATTTTAGCTAGTAAAATAATGGATGAAGCTGATGTTGTGATAGCTTGGGGTGGAGAAAATAGTATTAAATGGGCTGTTAAACATACACCTGCACATATTGATATACTTAAATTTGGACCGAAAAAAAGCCTTAGTATTATTGACAATCCTGATAATTTAACTGCTGCTGCAAGCGGTGTAGCTCATGATGTTTGTTTCTACGATCAACAAGCGTGTTTTTCAACGCAAAATGTTTATTTTATTGGTGAAAATTTTTACAAATTTAAAAAAGAACTACGTTCTAAGCTTGAACTATATTCTAAGATTTTACCTAAAGGCAAACAAGATTTTGAAAGTAAAGCTGCTTTTTCTTTAGCTGAAAGAGAGTGTTTATTTGCTGGGTATGATGTACAGGTTGGAGAGCAGAAAAATTGGATGATAGTTGAATCTCCAATGGATGTATTAACAAGTCAACCTTTAGGTCGTTGCGTATATATTCATCATGTTTTAGATATTCAAGATGCTTGTAATTATATCAATAAGTATACAACTCAAACAGTATCTATATACCCATGGAAATCTTCTTTTAAATATAGAGATAAATTAGCCTATTATGGTGTGGAAAGAATCGTTGAATCAGGGATGAATAACATATTTCGAGTTGGTGGTGCCCACGATACAATGCGTCCTTTACAAAGACTAGTTAGGTTTGTTTCTCAGGAAAGACCATTCGATTTTACTACAAAAGATGTTGCTGTAGAAATAGAACAAACCAAATTCTTAGAAGAGGATAAATTCCTCGTTTTTGTACCATAAATAGGAGTTTGTTACATGAACAATGAGGTTGTTAATTCTACAATTGATCACATACTGAAGATTGGTAATAACCAAACAATTCGTATTTGGGAAACTCCTCCTAAAGAAAAATCGCCTAATAGAGATAATATAATTCTCATATCCAGTGGATTTGCTAGAAGAATGGATCATTCAGTAGGTTTATCTGAATATTTATCAACTAATGGTTTTTTAGTTATTCGTTATGATTCCCTTAATCATGTTGGTTTAAGTAGTGGAAATATTGATAAATTTACTATGACAATTGGAGAAAAAAGTTTATTAGCTGTAATTCATTGGTTGAATGATAGAGGTTTTTACAATATTGGTTTAATTGCGATTAGTTTATCAGCAAGAATTGCCTATCAAGTAGTTTCTAAAATCAGTTTGTCTTTTTTGATTACTTCTGTTGGTGTTGTCAATCTAAGAAATACTTTAAAAAAAGCATTAGGTTTTGATTATCTACGTTCATCAAGTGAAGATTTTCCAAGTACATTAGAGCTTAAAGGATATAAGTTAGAAGCAAAAAACTTTTTTCTCGATTGCCTCAAGCATCATTGGGCGGATCTTTCTTCTACTATAGATAGAATGAAAGATTTTAGTGCTCCATTTATTGTTTTTATTGCTAGTGATGATGTCTTAATTGAACAAAATGAAGTTTTAGAAATGTTATCTAACATAAAATCTGGTTGTTATAAAGTCTACTCCTTATTAGGCAGTCCTCATGATTTATCTAAGAACCTGATTATATTAAGAAAATTCTATTCATCGATAACTAAAGCTGCAATAGGTTTAGATATAGGAAAGTTGAATCTTTTTGCTTCCATTGATGAACCTGAGTTTGAGAAGATAACTATTAGTACAGTTAATGAACGTAGATTAAAAATTAAGATTGCAAGCCAGTCTTAGTTTTTGTTATTTAAAATTTCATAAAAAAAAGGAGGAGAAGGAAGAATGCAGAAACTTATCGTCTTAGTTTAAAATATCTATAACTTTAAGCTAAAAAAATATACCTAATATTTATGGTACAGCTTGTTTTAAATAATTATAGGGAATATAGAATATGAAATATGGAAATTTTTTACTTACTTATCAACCTCCTCAACTTGACCAAAAGGAAGTAATTAAACGTATGGTTAATTTAGGTAGAGCATCAGAATCATGTGGTTTTGATACAGTTTGGTTATTAGAGCATCACTTTACTGAATTTGGTTTGCTTGGCAATCCATATGTTGCAGCAGCTAATTTGCTTGGAGCAACTAAAACATTAAATGTTGGCACTGCTGCAGTTGTCTTACCAACTGCTCATCCAGTACGACAACTTGAGGATGTAAATCTTCTTGACCAAATGTCAAAAGGTCGTTTTAAATTTGGCATTTGCAGAGGTTTATATGATAAAGATTTTCGTGTTTTTGGTACTAATATGGATGAAAGTCGTGAGCTTATGAATTGTTGGTATGACATTATGTTAAAGGGAATGGAGAAAGGTTACGTGTCATCGGATAGCGAGCACATTCAATTTCCAAAAGTTACTGTTTCTCCCAGTGCTTACATTGAGCGAGGTTCACCAGTATACGTGGTAGCCGAGTCTGCTTCAACTACTGAATGGGCAGCAGAACGAGGTTTGCCTATGATATTAAGTTGGATTATTAATCAAAATGAGAAAAAAGCACAACTGGAGCTTTATAACGAAGTGGCTCTTGAACATGGTCATGATATTTCAAATATTGACCATTGTCTATCATATATAACTTCCGTTGATTATGATTCAAATAAAGCTAAAGATATTTGTCGTGATTTTTTAGCTCACTGGTATGAGTCTTATTTAAATGCTACTACTATCTTTGATGATTCAGACCAAACTAAAGGTTATGATTTTAATAAAGGCCAGTGGCGTGACTTTGTACTGAAAGGACATAAGGATACTGGTCGTCGTATTGACTATAGTTATGATATTAACCCAGTTGGAACTCCAAAGGAGTGTATCGATATTATTCAATCTGATGTTGATACAACCGGTATTAGTAATATTTGCTGCGGTTTTGAAGCTAATGGTTACGAAAAAGATATTATTGCATCGATGAAGTTATTCCAGTCTGATGTGATGCCCCACCTAAAAGAAAGAAAAGTAAGCATGGCAAACTAGAATAAAAAGGAATTATGTATGAAATTTGGATTGTTTTTTCAAAATTTTCTTACTAAAGGTCAATCATCGGAGTCAATTTTAGATAATATGATGGAGATTGCTACTCATGTTGATGAACTTAATTTTAAACAAATCTCTGTTTATGAGAATCATTTTTCACCTAATGGTATTATAGGTTCTCCATTAACTGCTTCAGGGTTTTTATTAGGGTTTACTAAAAAAATAAAAATTGGTTCACTAAATCATGTTTTAACTACGCATCATCCTGTTAGATCAGCAGAAGAAGCCTGTTTGCTTGATCAAATGAGTGAAGGACGGTTCATTTTTGGCTTTTCAGATTGTGAAAAGATTAGCGAAATGGAATTTTTTAATCGTCAGGTGGATTCTCAAGAGCAGATATTTAGTGCTTGTTATGATATTGTAAATGAGGCATTTACTACCGGATATTGTCATCCTGATAATGATTTTTATAGTTTTCCGAAAGTATCAATTAATCCACATGCTTTTACTTCTGGTGGTCCTAAACAATATGTAACAGCGAGCAATATGAAAGTTGTTAAATGGGCTGCGATGAAAGCATTACCGTTGATTTTTAAGTGGAATGATAGTAATGATACTAAATCAAAATATGCAAATTACTATAAAATTATAGCAAACGAGCACGGGGTAGATATTTCTAATGTTGAGCATCAATTAACATTGATGGTTAATGAAAATATTGATAGTAATCTTGCTAAAGAAGAAGCCAGAGAATATCTTTCTGATTTCGTTAAAGAAATGCATTCTGATGAAAATTATGAAGCTAAGCTAGATGAACTTATCGATGAAAATGCAATTGGTAATTTCGAGGAATGTATGATTTCTGGCAAATTAGCATTGGAGAAGTCTGGAGCATCCCATTGTTTAATGTCGTTTGAATCCATCCAAGATATTGTACGTCAAAAATCGGTTATTGATTTAGTTAATGAGAATATTGGTAAATATCATCACACATAACATGTTACCAGAGAAATTCTTAAAAATTAAACGAGCGGTGGCTTTCTTTGCCACTGCCTTGGTTCTTACTTTAAGCTAAGAGAGTTGTTATTGGATTTAGTAGGATAGAAACTTATGAGTATTACTTCCCATATCCATGTAAAAGTAGAAAATATTAATGTTAGTTCAGAAATTGATAATTTGATCTTCATGAGTTCTCCATTAGATTTTTCCTATAAAGCTCAAAAAGAGATTCAAAAAAAATTAATTTTACAAACATTTCATCATCACTATATACATAATATTGCTTATCGAAATTATTGTCAGGTATTAGGTGTTGATGACAGCATTTCAAATATTAATGACATTCCTGTGTTTCCTACTTCAATATTTAAACATCGTAAGATATTGACATCTGATAAAAGTGAGATAGAAAACTGGTTTACTAGCAGTGGAACTCAAGGTATTAAAAGTTTAGTACCTCGTGATCGTGTTAGTATTGAACGTTTATTGGGTTCCGTCAGCTATGGCATGAAATATGTAGGGAATTGGTTAGAAACTGAAATGGAGTTAGTAAATCTTGGACCGGATAGATTTCATGTTAGTAATATCTGGTTTCAGTATGTAATGAGCCTAGTTGAATTACTTTATCCAACAACTTTTACTGTCCAGAATGAAAAAATAGATTTTGAACTAACACTAAAAACTTTAAATAAAATTCAATCTTCTAATAAGACTATTTGTTTAGTCGGACCACCTTATTTTGTATTTTTACTTTGTGAATATATGGAAAAAAATAAAATTATTTTTAATGGATCAGACCAATTATATATCATTACTGGAGGTGGTTGGAAGAATCATAATGATAAATCTCTTAATCGTTTAATGTTCAATCAATTACTAATAGATAAATTCCAACTTGCAAATCAAAGTCAGATTCGTGATACTTTTAATCAAGTTGAACTGAATACATGTTTTTTTGAAGATCAGCAACAAAGAAAAAGAGTACCACCTTGGGTATATGCTCGAGCTTTAGATCCTGAAAGTCTTAAACCAGTTATAAATGGTAAAAAAGGGATATTGAGTTTTATGGATGCTTCGGCAACAAGCTATCCAGCTTTTTTAATTACTGATGATATTGGAATTATTTCAGAACATACTACTGATGGTTTACTTGGGACAAGTATTGAGGTAATAGGTAGAATGAAAAAAACTAGTGCTCAAAGAGGATGTGCTTTAAGTATGTCTAGGGCTTTTGCTAATAATGCTTAAGGGAGAACTATGATTGTGCAGTGTACTGTGACTGATATTGATCGGGTATCAACTCAAGTATATAAGGTGTTTTTAAAACCGGAATTTAATGTTGTATTTAGAGCTGGACAGTATTTAAAAATGAATATTAATTCAAAGAGCTATGCTTTTTCAATTGCTAGCTGTCCATCGAAACAAAATTTAATTGAATTACATATAGGAGAAAGTGAGAAAGCAGATAAAAATAATTGTATTATTTCATCTTTTCAGAAAGCATTATATCAAGATAGTACGATTCAAATAGATGTTCCCTATGGTGATGCTTGGCTGCGTGAAGATAGTTGCAGACCGATTTTATTAATCGCTGGTGGTACAGGTTTATCTTATGTAGTTAGCATATTAAAGAAATGTATTAATGCAGGAATGGAACAATCAATCTATTTATATTGGGGAGTAAGGAATATTAGTTTGCTTTATGTACATGAGGAACTAGTTAATTTAACAACGAAGTATAGTAATATGCGTTATATACCTGTTTCTGAATCTGTAGATGATGAGAATTTTGTTAAAAAAGGTACTGTCCTCGATATTGTACTGAGTGATTTTCAGGATCTTGCTAAGTTTGATATTTATATGTGTGGTCCAATGAAAATGATCAAATCAACGAAAGAAATGCTTTGTACGCATAGAAAGGCAAGCATAATTAGAATGTTTTCTGATGCACTTGCTTATATTTAAATGTGGTACCTCTAAGAAAAATAAAAAATGTTCAACCTCTAAGAAAAATAAAATTGGAAATGTGCAACCTCTAAGAAAAATAAAATTGGAGTTGTGTCTTCTTTTATTCTTTATATAATTCGTTAGTTCAACGATAATTTTAAATTACTATAAGGGAAAAATTTATGAAGAAACTGCTCTTTTTTTTCGTTTTGGTATTTCATCTTTGTTTTTCATCAGTAGCAATTTCAACTGAAAAAGAAGTAAATGTATACTCTTATCGTCAACCTTTTTTGATCGAGCCGATTTTTAATGAATTTACTGAAGATACTGGTATTAAGGTTAATATAAAGTTTGCTAAGAAAGGTTTAGTAGAAACCTTACAAAGGGAAGGTAAATATAGTCCTGCTGATGTTATATTAACTGTAGATATTAGTCGTCTTATGGAGTTAAAAAATAAAGGAGTAGTGCAGAGAGTTAAAAATAAGGTGATTGATTCAAATATTCCTTCTCAGTATAAAGATGGGGAGAAAGAATGGTTTGCTTTAACCTTACGTGCTCGTTCTGTTTATTCATCACGTGATCGAATAGGGAAACTAGATAAAAATTTTTCCTATTCAGATTTAACTAAACCAAAATTTAAAGGTAAAATATGTACGCGTTCAGGTAAACATCCTTATAATTTATCTTTGGTTGCTTCAATGATTGCTCATAAAGGGGAAAAGCAAACTAGAGAATGGCTAGAGGGATTGAAGGTTAATTTAGCCAGAAAACCTCAGGGCGGTGATCGAAGTCAAGTTAAAGCTATAAAGGAAGGTTTATGTGATCTTTCTATAGGTAATAGTTATTACTTAGGTAAGATGCTTAATGATGATAATCAAAGGGCATGGGCTGAATCAGTTTATATTAATTTTCCAAGAATAAATGCTAAAGGTACACATGTTAATGTCAGCGGTATGGCTATGGCTAAATACGCACCAAATAAAGCAAATGCGATGAAGCTTATGGAATTTTTATCTGATGATAAAGCTCAGAAAATGTATGCTGAATTAAATCATGAATATCCAGTTAAAAAAGGAATTAAACGTTCACCATTAGTTGAGTCTTGGGGACGTTTAAAAGCAGATAATATTCCTCTAGATGAGATTGCTTCTCATCATTCAACTGCTATTAAACTTTTAGATTCAGTTAAGTTCGATCTCTAATTAGCATTAGAATGTAATATATAGAAAAGGGAGATACTAATACATTGATTTCTCCCTTTTCTGTATATAATGAAAGATAATGAAAAACAAAACCTTTTGGCAAAACAGAAGTGCATGTTTAGCCTTATTGCTACTTTTTCCTATATTAGCAATATTTTATACTGCCTTTGGCGATACGGATACGGATAAAATCTTTTCCCATTTAATGTCAACTGTACTTCCTACCTATACTTTTAATACCATGATTTTAGTGCTAGGGGTGCTTTTCCTTTCTATGATTTTTGGATTATCTACTGCCTGGTTAATGGCTATGTGTAAACTTCCATCAGAACGATTTCTTCGTTGGGCATTAGTTTTGCCACTAGTAATGCCAGGTTACATTGTAGGATATATATTTACTGATTGGTTAGATTTTGCAGGTCCAATACAGATTTTGCTACGCAGCTTAACTGGATGGAAAGCAGGTCAGTATTGGTTCCCAGATATTCGTACTTTACCAGGTGCTATCATTGTGCTAGCACTTGTCTTTTATCCTTATGTTTATCTTCTTTGCCGTGCTGCATTTATGGAGCAAAGTATAGTATTTCTTCAAACTGCAAAGCTACTTGGATATTCCCCATTGGAGAGTTTTTTTCATGTTTCACTTCCTCTAGTTCGTCCCTCAATAATCATTAGTTTATCTTTAGTTGCAATGGAAACTATTGGTGATTTTGGGACTGTCAGCTATTTTTCTGTAAGTACGCTTACTACCGCTGTTTATGATACTTGGTTAGGGTATTCTAGCCTAGCTGCAGCTGCTAAAATTTCAATTATTATGTTATTTTTTGTTTTTATCATTATGAGTATAGAACAATATAGTCGACGTAAGAAAAAAATATTTCAAATGCAGTTTAATAATGCTGAAAACTTTTATTATAGATTAATTGGTTGGAAAAAATGGCTAGCATTAGTCTGGTGTTGGGGTCTAGTTTCTATTGCATTTTTTTTACCTTTATCACAGTTATGCATTTATGCTTATCATTATTTTGAAACTAGTTGGACAGGAAAGTTTTCAGTATATGTATTAAATAGTATAAAAATATCAGTAATAGCGGCTTTTTTTTGCTTATGTATTTCTTTGATTATAAATTTTTGTAATCGAATTAGTCCAAATTATAGAAGCATGATATATATGCGAGTATCATCAATGGGATATGCTATACCTCCAACTGTATTAGCTATTGGTGTAATGGCTTCTGTCTTATTAATGGATAGAGTTGCTAATGTTATTTTAGAAAAATTCAATTGGTGGCAACCTGGTCTGATATTTTCAAGTTCTATATTTACCTTGATCTTTGCAATGGTTGTTAGATTTTCTGCAGTTGCTATTGGTAGTATTGAAAGTAGTTTAAGTAAAATCTCTCCTTCTTTAGATATGGCTTCTAGAACTATGGGCTGTAATTCAAATCAAATGTTATGTCGTATTCATTTACCTTTAGTACGTAGAGGTTCGCTTATTGCAGTATTATTAGTATTTATTGAATCAATGAAAGAATTAAATGCTGGATTATTATTACGTCCCTTTAATTTCGAAACTTTAGCTACTTATGTATTTAATTATGCTTCAGATGAACATTTAGAATTAGCAGCTCTACCGGCAGTATTACTTGTGTTAGTAGGAATAATTCCTCTTATGATTATCAATTATTCTCTTAGGAGTAAAAGTACTAATGAGCTATGCATTATCTATTCAAAATCTAACTTATAAATATAATTCGCAAATTGTATTGAAATGTCTTTCTTTAGATATTCAACATGGTGAAATTGTTTGTTTGTTAGGTGCTAGCGGTTGTGGAAAAACAACACTTTTAAAAGCAATAGCAGGTTTGTTACCTTTATCTTCTGGAGTTATTCGATTAAATTGTATGGTTGTTGATGATGGAATAAATAGATTACCACCAGAAAAACGCAATATTGGCATGATATTTCAAGATTATGCATTATTTCCACATTTGACTGTTTCTGAGAATATTGCTTTTGGTCTACGTAATATGAATCAAAAAACAAAAATGCATAGAGTTGATGAAATGTTGTTATTGGTTCATTTATCTGGTTATGGGGAACGTTTTCCTCATCAACTGTCTGGCGGTCAGCAACAACGTGTTGCAGTTGCACGCTCACTCGCATATAAGCCTGATTTATTGTTATTAGATGAACCTTTCTCTAATATCGACACTCAAGTAAAGTATGATTTGATTACAGATATACGTAAGCTTTTTAAAGCTCAAGGTGTCACTGCTATTTTTGTTACTCACAGTCGAGAAGAAGCTTTTATTTTTTCAGATAAAATGGCCATAATGAACTATGGTGTAATTGAACAATATGGTTTAGCATCAGATCTATATCGTTATCCGTTAAGTAAATTTGTTGCTGATTGTTTAGGTGGAACTAACTACTTTCCTGCAAAACGATTATCAAAATTTCAATATCAAACAGATTTTGGTTTAATTAAAGCAAAAGCTCATCGTAATATTAGTTTTGGAACTGAATGTGAATTATTATTTCGTCCTCAACAGGTAAAGATTACTTCTGATAAAAATAGTAATATCAAAATTTTAGAGAAAACATTCATGGGAGAGCAATGCTATTATATTATTGAAGCAAATGGGAAATATATTTCATCTGTGTCTAGCTCACGAGAAATGTTAGATTTAGGACAAAAAGTATCAGTAAAATTAGACGTGAAGGATATTATAGCTTTTTAATATTCTGTTTGTTGTTAATACATAATATCATTTCTACATTGGTTTTATTAGAAATAGAAGGTTATATTTTTTATTTTATAGATTTTTAAAATTACGTTAAAATACTCCGCTAATTTTTAGTATTTTAAGGCTTGATTATTTCTTTTTCAAAATTTAATCGAGTTAATTGATTGATTTTAAAGTAAATACTCAAGGGAGTACTTAATGTTCCAGGTTAAAAAAATATCAATAGTTAGTCGTGCTGTATTATCAGGATTAAGCTTATTATCATTTGTAATACAGGCAAATACTTTTAATTATAATTATTTTGAAATACGAACAGGATTTCAACCTGAGATGGCAGGTCTTGAGCTTAGTACTTTATTGACTGAAAATTCACATTTTGTAGCTCGTATTGATAGTGAATTACAAGGTGATTGGGATACAGCAATTGGTGTTGGATTTAACGGACCAATTAATAAATTTTCTGATATTTATGGTCAATTTTTAATTCACTACCTTTCTTATCCTTTAAAAATAAATCCTTTTGGTAAGAAAATAATTGAGAAAGAAATTAATTTTGGTGGTCGGTTTTGGTTAACAGAAAAAATAGAAGCTATTGGTCGTATTGGTCGTGTTAGTCGACAGGGGTCTGTTTTTCATGTTGGGGCTAGGTTTCATTCAACAGAAGAACTTTCTATTTCTGCAGAAATGAGAAAAAATGCTAATTACAGGACAAGGGCTACTATATCAGTGCGTTTTGAATTTTAAAAAAGATATTCTTAATTTATATTACTGATTCAGTAATTAAAAATATTAATCATTTTAATTGATATTTTTATTATTTATTTTACTAAAAAGTAATTTATATAAGAATTTTTTATACCGTTAGAATTTAGCATTAGTGATTACCAATATACGTCTTACTTAAATATAAGGAGTGATAGTGAGTGATTTTTATCAACTTTCAATAAATACTTTGCAGGGTAATATACTCAATTTTAATTCTTTTAGAAATAAAGTTGTATTAATCATAAATACTGCTAGCTTGTGTAGTCTAACACCACAATTAAAAGGTTTTCAAAGATTGCATGCAAAGTATCTTAAGAAAGATTTAGTAATTTTAGCTTGTCCATGCAACCAATTTGGCAATCAAGAACCAGGGAATACAACTGATATTCAAAATGGTTGTTTAATTAGATATGATCTTGATTTTGTTTTTAGTGAAAAAATTGAAGTTAATGGTAAAAACAGCCATCCAGTATTTATTTATTTAAAAAAGCAATTACCTGGTATTTTCGGCAATTACATTAAGTGGAATTTTACTAAGTTTTTAATTGATAAAAAAGGCATCCCTGTTAAACGATTTTCACCTATTGTAACACCCAAATCATTAGAAAAATATATTGTTCAAGCTTTAAATAAGCCAATAATTTAGAGCATACTTGAATAAGTATGTAGGTAGAAATTGAAACTGTTTTTTTTGATTTTAAAATAAGTACTGTAGACTTTTTTAAGCATAATCATCATCATAAAATTTTATAGAGAGATAATTCATGAAAAAGTATCAGTTTGAATTTATTGAACTTGTCATAGAAATGGGTGTTTTAAGATTTGGTAATTTTTTTTTAAAATCTGGTAGAAAAAGCCCTTATTTTTTTAATTCTGGTCTATTTAATACGGGTTATTCACTTGTACGATTAGGGCGTTTTTATGCCGATGCTTTAGTCCACTCTGGTATTAAATTTGATATTCTTTTTGGTGCTGCTTATAAAGGGATTCCAATTGTAACTAGTACAGCTATTTCATTAGCTGATTCTTATGGTATCAATACAAATTATTGCTTTAATCGAAAGGAAGAAAAAACTTATGCAGAAGGTGGTAATTTAATAGGTGGAAAAATTAAAGGTCGAGTTATATTGCTTGATGATGTGGTAACTTCTGGTAGTGCGATTCGTAAATCTATGGAGATTGTTCAAGCAAATAACTCAAGCACGGTTGGTATTTTAATCGCACTTGATCGCCAAGAGAAAGGAGATAATAAATACTCAGCTATTGATGAAATTCAAAAAGACTTTGATTGTCCTATTATTTCTATTATTAAACTGATTGACATATTAACTTACCTGAAGGATAAAGAGATTTTTAAAGTTCATTTTAGGTCACTACAAAAGTACTATTCCACACATGTCGTTGAATAAATTAATTGGATTTAAGTGTGATTAATTAGGTATAGATTTAGTCCATTCTATCTAGTTGTTTTTCATATTTAATAAAAATAGAGAAAATAGTAACTGCATTATCTTAATAAATATAAAAAAGAGAACTTTTTTTTCGTAATAATTGTTATTATTGATTGTATTAATAAAATTAATGAAAATATGTTTTATTATTTAAGTGATAATATGAAAGAAGTAGTGGAAAAATTAAGTAAAGAAAAGAAACAAAAGGGTTGATTCATATTCTATTTCATCAAATTTAATGTTATAAACAGTGATGTATCTCTTTTTTTTTCGTTTGGAATAAGTGGTTGTGGATATCTATAACTAATGGAAATACTGGGGTTTTATATAATATTGCCACTAGGCTTAATTGAGATTTTGAAATAAATTCAACGGGTGAACTTTTTATCTGTTGATAAAATTTGTAACAATGATTTGTATTCTTAATGATTCCTGCACCAATAGCTGCAATTAGAGAATAATCTGTTTTAAGTTTGATTTCAGCTCCAGTAGAAATGTTTTGCAAATAATCAAGCGCTTCATTAGCTATTTCTTCAGTATAAGCTAAATAAATCGTTTGTTGTTCTATTTTAAATTGAAAAGCAAGTGGTTCTAATTGAATCAGTTTAAGATTTTTTAAAACATTAGATACAATGGTGTTAAAATTATTATTTTGATGAAAAGTCAGATGGATAAGTAATACTTGTTCGAGTGATGTGATAATTTTAGCTTTATAACTAACTTCAAGAACCCGTTCAATTCGTGTTAAACCTGATTCTGGTTTTTTTGTACTTCGTAAAGTTAAATCCATCTTTTTACTTTTAGCAACAGGTTGAAGAGTTCGACTATGAAGTACTGGAGATGCCAAACGTGCCAGTTCGCTAGCTTCATCTAAACGAAGTAATGGTAAAAGATATGCATTATCAACAATACGTGGATCTGCACTGTAAATTCCCATGACATCACTCCAAATAGTAACCTTTGATACTTTTGCTAGGGAACCGATGATTGTTGCAGAATAATCTGATCCGTTACGACCAAGTAAGACTGTGTTTCCGTGTAAATTTTTTGCCATAAAGCCAGTAATAATTAATCTCTGATTAGTATATTTAGTCAAAGCTTTTTTGATTAATGGATAAGAGCTTTTGCTATCAATTTCTGGTTGTGCACTAGAATTTGCACGTAAAAGGGTTCTAGAGTCTTGAAGTACTGATTGTAAATTTTCTTGACATAATAAGGAGGTTAAAAGTCGTGCTGACCAAAGTTCACCATAACCAAGAACCATAGCTTTTTTTGATTCATGTAATGTTCTAGTTAGTTCTTGGAGTATGCTAAATTCATTGTCAAGTCTAGATAGCAGTTGCATACGTATTTTCCCATTTAATAATTCTTTAACAAGTTCAGTTTGAAATTGATATAGAACTTGTAAAGTTTTACTCGATAATTTTTTGTCTTTAAAGGAATTTTTAAGAAATTTAATTAAATAGTCAGTCGTATTACCTGCAGCAGAAACTACAATTAGATCTTCACTATTTGAATATTTTTTTAGAATTTGAACAACATGTCGATAGCACTCTTTACTGGCAAGACTGCTGCCACCAAACTTATGTAGCTGACGAGAAAAGGTCATGTATACTATTCCTAAATTAGTTAACTTTTATTGATTTTTTAATATTAAAGAAAAATTTCTATTTTTGAAATTGAATAACATAGATGAAAGAGTAGCTTTTTTAGATGCAATTTTTACTATAGGTTAAGGCATCAAGTTGTATAAAATGAAATCAGGCATCTTAATTACCACGTAATGAAAAAGTGTTTCATTTACTTACTAATAAAAAGAAAAGTATTTATTTTATCTTAGCTAGATAAAGTGCCAAAACGCTTATTAAATCGATCAATTCGACCACCAGTATCTACAACGCGTTGTGTCCCCGTATAGAATGGATGACACTGATCGCATACATCTAGATATATAGTGTTTTTGTTTAGAGTTGAGTAAAACTTGAATGAATTACCACAGGAGCAAATAGCGTTTATCATTTTATATTCTGGGTGGATTCCTGATTTCATGATGAGATTAACCTTAAATTAGTTTGTGTCACCACCCGATTAAAATTTTCAGTCGGATATTACACTTGATTAAATAGATAACAATTATAGCGATTATATTATTTCCCTTTTTTATTTGTAAGGGTGATCTGAATAATAAAACTAAATTAACATAATAATAAATTTCTACTGTATAATCAATAGTTCTAATGATTATTAGATCCATTAAATTACATTTTTTAAAACTTGTGAATTTCATGTCTTTATCAATTGCCCGCGTTGTACTGCCAATTTATTTAGATCAGAAGTTTGATTATTTAATACCTAATGGCCTTTTTCCTGTTGTAGGTGGACGAGTTTTTGTCCCTTTTAGAAAGAAAATATTACTAGGTATTGTTATTGAGTTAGTTAATGAATCTAAATGTGCTGATAATAAATTAAAATCAATTAATAAGGTCTTAGATAGTAATATATTATGGTCAGAATCTTTGTATTCTTTGCTCAATTGGTGTAGTCAATTTTATCAGTATTCTCTTGGTAAAATCCTATATAACGCATTACCAACTTCGTTAAGAAAAGGTAAACCAGCTGAATTAAGTATTCTTGTATGGCAATTAACAGATATAGGGAAAAAACAATTGATGAAAGATTTCGGTCGTGCAGTCATACAAGCCAAGGTTATAAAAATGCTAGCACTTGGTGATCTTAATCATCGAGTTTTTATAGATTCTGGTATTAGCATATCAGTGTTAAGCAGGTTAAGAAAAAAAGGCTGGATTCATTCTTTAATTAAGAAACCAGTTATTTCTCCCTGGACAAAGTGTATTGAAACTGGCGAAGATAAAATAAAATTAAATAAAGAACAAGTAATAGCAGTTGAAACTGTAATAAATAATCAAATCAAATTTGCTTGTTATTTATTAGAGGGAGTCACTGGTTCAGGAAAAACTGAAGTATACTTGAATTTGGTTAAATACATATTAAAGAAAGGGCGTCAAGCTTTAGTTTTAGTACCAGAAATTGCTTTAACTTCACAAATAATTAATCGGTTTAGAAGACGATTTAATGTTCCAGTAGAAGTAATCCATTCAGATATAAATGATAGTAAGCGTTTAAATTCTTGGTTATCTGCACGAGATAATATATCTGGTATTGTGATTGGTACTCGTTCTGCATTGTTAACACCATTTTATAATTTAGGAATTATTATAGTTGATGAAGAGCATGATATTTCCTACAAACAGAAAGAAAATCCTTGTTATCATGCTCGTGATATTGCTGTGATGCGTGCTAGTAAAGAAAACATTCCAGTAATTTTGGGTTCTGCTACTCCAGCTTTAGAAACATTATATAATGTTTCAATTGGAAAATATCATCATCTTACCTTAACTCAAAGAGCAGGTAGCTCGGTAGCTGTTAAGAATAAAGTATTTGATATTAGAGGAGTATATTTAAAAAGTGGGCTTTCTCCTCTATTGATTTCTAAAATTCGTAAACATTTAAATAATGGGAATCAAATTTTTTTATTTTTGAATCGTCGAGGTTTTGCTCCTATAATTATGTGTCATGAGTGCGGGTGGATTATTAAATGTAAACGTTGCGATGCTTATTGTACTTTTCATCAGTTTAGTAATGAGATGCACTGTCATCACTGTGGTTCAAAACGTTCTCTATTTTGTAAGTGTCAAGATTGTGGGTCTGTAAATCTCATAACAGTCGGAGTAGGAACTGAACAGTTAGAGAAAAAGCTAGAAAAAATATTTCCTAACTACAAAATCATTCGGATTGATCGGGATTCTATTCATAAAAAAAGCACTTTAGATCTTGTTCTTAAATCTATTTATTATGGTGAATATCAAATTTTAATTGGCACTCAAATGTTAGCTAAGGGACATCATTTTCCTAATGTTACTTTAGCAGTTTTATTAGATATTGATAGTGCATTATATAGTAGTGATTTTAGAGCATCTGAACGTTTAGCTCAGATGTTTATTCAAGTTTCAGGCAGAGCTGGAAGAGCTAATAAGATGGGAGAAGTAATTCTTCAAACACGCCATCCAGAGCATCCTTTACTAAAAGTTCTATTAAATAAGGGTTATCCTGATTTTGCAAATATTGCATTACAGGAACGTAAATTAGCAATGTTACCACCATACACATTTTTGACATTATTTAGAGCAGAAGAGAAAAATCTTAAATTAGTAAAAAAATTCTTATTGGAAGTAAAGCTTATTCTTAAAGAACATTCATTATTCAATACTACGTGTACACTTCTTGGCCCTATGCCTGCGCCATTATCAAAGCGAGCTGGTAAATCACGTTGTCAATTGCTTTTACGAACGCAAACTCGTTCATTAATGCAAAAAATATTAGCATCTTCTAGAATTGCCATTAATTCATTACCAATAGCTAATAAAGTTCGTTGGTCTATAGATGTAGAACCACAAGATTTTGATTAATAATACTAATTATATACCTTTAATCAGTATCTTATACTAATTATTATAAGTTCTGAAAAAACATCAGATAATATCTGTTATTTTTTTTGGAGAGAATTTCCTTTAATTTTAGTTTTATTTGTGCTTTATCTGATATGAATAAGTGTATTAAGCTACAATAAATATTTATTTATATATGACCAGTTTTATGATGAGTTTTAATATTTTAATCCAATCTTTAAATAATAAACAAAGTGAAGTGGTAACAGCTCCTTTAGAAAATGCACTAATACTTGCTGGAGCAGGAAGTGGAAAAACTCGTGTATTAGCTTATAGAATTGCCTGGTTGATATCCGTCAAAAAAATTTCACCATTTTCAATTATGTCTGTTACTTTTACCAATAAGGCAGCAATAGAAATGCGTAGTCGGATTGAAGGTTTATTAATGGATGATTATTCTGATATATGGAATGGAACTTTTCACGGGATTTGTCATCGAATTTTACGTGTGTATTTTGCAGAGGCTAATTTATCTAAAGATTTTCAAATTATTGATGCTGAAGATCAGATTCGATTATTGCGACGTTTAATTAAGAATAAAAAGCTTGATGAAAAAAAATGGCCAGTAAAACAGATAATGACTTGGATAAATAAAAAGAAAGATAAAGGGTTACGACCACAGCATATTGACCCTTATCTTAACCCTGTAACTAAAATAAATTTGCAAATTTATTCGGCTTATCAAGAATTATGCGATCGTTCAAATTTAGTAGATTTTGCTGAAATTTTGTTACGTTCACATGAACTTTTAAGAGATAATGAAAAAATAAGAGCATATTATCATAGTCTTTTAAAGTATGTTTTAGTTGATGAGTTTCAAGATACAAATAATATTCAATATGCTTGGTTACGTATGATAGTAGGAATTGATTGTAATATAATGGTTGTTGGTGATGATGATCAATCTATTTATGGTTGGCGGGGGGCAAAAGTAAAAAACATTAAGAGATTTACTTTTGATTTTCCTAGTGTTCGTACTATTCGTTTAGAGCAGAATTATCGTTCTACTAAAAATATTTTAGAAGCTTCTAATGTCTTAATTTCTAATAATACTCAGCGTATGGGTAAAGAATTATGGACTAATGAAGAAAAAGGAGATTTTATTTCGATTTATTCAGCTTATAATGAACTAGATGAAGCAGATTTTGTTGTAAAAAAGATTCAAGAGTGGAAAGAACAAGGAGGTTTATTAAATTCCGTTGCCATTTTATATCGCAATAATATTCAATCTCGTTCACTTGAAGAAGCTTTAGTTCAAGCTAACGTACCTTATCATATGTATGGTGGTATAAGATTTTTTGAGCGCCAAGAGATTAAAGATGCATTAGGTTATTTGCGATTAATAAATAATAGTAATGATGATTCTGCTTTTGAGCGTATAGTGAATACGCCAACGAGAGGTCTTGGTAATAAGACATTGGAAAATATTCGTCTTATTGCTCGAGAACGTCATATCCCAATGTGGGAAGCAAGCATAGCTTTATTAGATGAAAAAATACTAGCAAGTAGAGTAGAAAAATCTTTAGGTCAATTTATTGAATTAATAACTATTCTAAAGACAAATACATTAGGAATGTCACTACATAAACAAACTGATTATGTAATTCGATGTTCTGGTTTGCTTTCAATGTATCAGAATGAAAAAGATAAAAAAATTAAGTCTCGTATTGAAAACTTAGAAGAATTAATTTCTGCAACATATCAGTTTGAAAAAGATGAAAAATCTAAAGAAATGAAATTGTTAACAGCATTTTTAACTTATTCCTCTCTTAGGTCTGATGAAAATCAAACAGGTGAATTTGAAGATGCTGTTCAGTTAATGACTTTACATAGTGCAAAAGGTTTAGAGTTTCCATTAGTATTTATAGTTGGATTAGAAGAAGGTCTTTTCCCCAGTCAGATATCTATAGAAAATTCATTAAGTTTAGAAGAAGAACGTAGGTTATGTTATGTAGGAATGACTCGTGCTATGGAAAAACTTTACATAATTCATGCTGGAGTTCGTCGATTATATGGTCAAAATAAGTACAGAAAAGCATCTAGATTTATTAGTGAATTACCAGAAGCATGCTTAAAAAAATACGTATGATAACTCGAGTAACCTATGAAGTAGGTAATGTTACTAATACTGGATTTATAAACACTCTGGGAAAAGAAAAGTTGAAAAGGAATAATTATTAATTTTGAAAATATTACTTCTAATAATCGTATTCAAGTAGTTTTTAATAATTTTGGAGTTAAATAGTTTATTATTCCCTATTCAAGATTATGGAAGTATTAATCTATTTACTTTTATTCCGTAGAAAATACCGGTAAATGCAAATTTAATTTGGAGCGGGCTAGGTGTTTCTATTACAATTAATATTATTGAAAATTATATTTTTGCCCTTAGTTATTTGGTTTTATTTTAGTGTTATTACTATTGAGTATTGGTGGGTAGAAAATTTATTATCTATTCCTGCATTTTATCTATTTTATTATCTGATTTTAATGTTATTCTTTGTATTCTTTAGACATTGGTTCCATTCACTAATTTGTGTTTTATTTGTTTTTATGTTCATTTTTATTACACCACCAACGAGTCGTGTAGCCGTAGAAAATTGTTCTAAAACTGTAAATATTATTCAATTTAACATGTTTTATAAAAATCAGGATATTAATGATTTCATTAATTATTTAATATCTAATCCAGTAGATTTAGTTGTATTACAAGAAGTAGGCTTAAAACAAAGGGAAGAACTAATACTTTTGAGTGATATATATCCCTTTCAATATGGAACAGAACCATCAATTAGAATTCCTGTTGTCAGCCAGATGATTTTAAGCAAATCACCATTGTTGGATATGTCTTTTTTTCATACGCATGATGGTTGGGATATTGTTAATGGTTTATGGCATTCTTCATCAGAAGAAATTATTAGGTTTTTTTCTGTTCATCTACCTTCTCCTAGAACAAAAAGTCTATGGTCTCGTCGAAATATGCTTTTAAGTACTATGGAATATATAGTTAACCAATATCAACTGGATGATATTCTGATAGTAGGAGATTTTAATCTTTCATCAAATAGTGCGCGTTTTTATTCTCTATTCTCAAAATTTCAAACAGAACCAGTTGTAACTTGGCCAAATTGGAATTTTTTGCTTGCTTGGCCGATTATGCCATATTTTAGCATGATTAGTATTGATCATTTATGGTTTAAATCTGCCAATACTGATTGGCAGATTTGCAGCCGTTCATCAAAAGAATCTATATCATTAAAGTCTGACCATAGAATGGTGTTAACAAAGATAGGCCATTAAATCTACCTCGTTTTGTTTATGGTTAGCTACTACTATTCTTATCTTAGAATATATAGTGTTCATGAAATTCTTATTTTAAGATATATGTTATCCTACTTGTTAATTGTTTGTAAGGATACTTCTAAGTATATAAAAGTTTTATTTTAGGTAGATTAACTTATAAGGTGTAGTATATAAATAAAATTAAAAGGTTATAAGACAATGTATATCTAATTGATATTAGTGTCTTAGCTTTTATTAAAAAGGCTGCTTTACATTTTTTTAGGAGAATTACTTTATAAAATAAAAATTTTCCCCAGCCTTTTTTTTTCACTGTCCGACCATATAGAATATGGAACTGTACTATTTTTCATATCTAGAAAATTTACAGTATCAATAGTAGTATTGTCCTATTTAATATTTTTTTGGATTTAAAAAATTTCTCTAAGGATTAATTTTTGTTTCTAGTATTTGAAATTGAAATTAGATTTCCCAAATTTGAGGGAGAGCATGATTAAGAAGATTGGTGTTTTAACAAGTGGTGGTGATGCACCTGGTATGAATGCAGCAGTTCGTGGTGTTGTTCGTACTGCATTAGGAGAACATTTAGAGGTATATGGTATTTTTGATGGTTATCTTGGACTTTATGAAGATCGTATTAAGAAACTTGATCGTTCAAGTGTCTCTGATTTAATTAATAAAGGTGGTACTTTCTTAGGATCAGCACGTTTCCCAGAATTTAAAAATATTCTTGTTCGTAAGAAAGCCATCAGGAATTTAAAAAAATACTATATTGATGCTCTTGTTGTTATAGGTGGTGATGGTTCTTATATGGGTGCTCAAAAATTAACAGACATGGGCTATCCATGTGTTGGTTTACCTGGTACAATTGATAATGATATTGCAGGTACCGATTATAGTATTGGTTATTTGACTGCCCTAAATACAGTTATTGATGCTATTGATCGTTTGCGAGACACTTCTTCTTCTCATCAGCGAATTTCTCTTGTAGAGATTATGGGACGTCATTGTGGTGATTTAACTCTTATGTCGGCAATTGCTGGTGGTTGCGAGTATATTATCACGCCAGAAACAGGTTTAGATAAAGAAAAACTTATTAAGCATATTCAAGATGGTATTGCAAAAGGTAAAAAACATGCCATTATTGCTTTAACTGAGTTAATGATGGATGTGACCGAACTAGCAAGAGAAATTGAATGGGCAACTGGTAGAGAAACTCGTGTAACAGTTCTAGGTCATATTCAACGTGGCGGTTCGCCTTCAGCATTTGATCGCGTATTAGCTTCTAGAATGGGAAATTACGCTGTTCATTTATTAATTGAAGGTTATGGTGGTCGTTGCGTTGGTATTCAGAAAGAGAAACTTGTTCATCATAATATTATTGATGTAGTTGAAAATATGAAGCGTCCAGTTCGTAACGATTTGCTTAAAGTAGCAAAAGAATTATTCTAAATTAGGTGAATTATACGCTTATTGACTGTAAGTAGAAATGAATTTTTCAAATCGGGAAATTGCACTTTCAAGTTCGTTAATATACGGTAGAGTAACAATCCTAAAGTGATCAGGTCTTGGCCAGTTAAATCCTGTACCTTAGACTAGTAAGACTTTTTCTTGGATCAAGAAGTCGAGTACCATTTATTAATGCTTTGATATCCACCCAAAGCTGTTTGAATGGCGTGTTGCATTGGTACGTTAGCGCATAATCGCATAGAAGTTAAAATTTCGAGTCCAGTAACATATTCTTGAGCCTTATGTTTTGGACCAGTTATAAACATCCATCCAGCACGTAAACCACATACACGATAAGATTTTGATAAGCCATTAAATGTTACTACTAATATATCTTCAGTGAGTGCTGAGATAGAAGTGTATGTTACGTCATCATACAGAATTTTATCATAAATCTCATCTGAGAAAATTATTAATTTGTTTTTTCTTGCAATTTCAATAAATTCAAGCAGAAAGGAATCATCATAAACAGCTCCTGTTGGATTATTTGTGGATTATTTGGATTGATTAGTACAATACCACGCGTCTTTGGGGTGATTTTTTTCTTTATATCATTAAGATCAGGATACCAATTAGCTGCTTCATCATAAATATAGTGAATAGCTTTTCCACCAGATAATGAAATTGATGCGGTCCATAATGGGTAATCAGGTGCAGGAACAAGCATTTCATCTCCATTATTAATCAGTGCTTGCATTGATATTAAAATTAACTCAGAAGCTCCATTTCCGATATATACAATCTTCTACATTAAGGGTATGAATGCCTCTTTTTTGGTAGTATTGAACAATTGCTTTTCGTGCAGAGTAAATGCCTTTTGCATCAGAATAACCTTGTGACATTGGCAAGTTACGAATTACATCTACAAGAATTTCATCTGGAGCATCAAATGGAGCATCAAAGCCAAACGAAGCTGGATTTCCAATGTTTAGTTTAAGAATCTTTTGTCCTTCTTGTTCCATTTTTGTTAGCATGTTTCAGCACAGGTCCCCTAATATCATAGAAAATGTTACTAAATTTCGACGATATTCCAACAAAATTACGCATTAGAAGTTTCCAATGTCATTAATGTAATTACTGTTCTAATATAAAACTAAAATAGAGGAGGATCTTGAACTATCAGATATACTTACTCTGAGGATATCAAACTAATTTACATTCATGCTTTAAGTTGATATCTGATGCAGCAAGCAGAGATCTAGCAGCCCTTTTCAGGGCCGTTAGATCTCTCCTGAAGAATTAATAACAGATGATAACCTAATTTAGAAACTAGTCTTAACACCTACAGCAATACCAGTTTGATTATCATCCTTGTTATTGCCGGCAACTTCTACGTAAGCAGTACTATTTTTTGCAAAATTATACCCAGTATTCACATGCCAAGCTCGAAAGTTTTTTTCATCTGCGTTTTTAGTAACGAATTTATTAACACCAGCACCAAATTTCCAGCTATTTAGTGTGTAATCTCCAGCTAGATAGTAGTTATCGCGTTTTACTTTCTCTGCAGAAGAAAGGTCACCTTGCATTCGATAATAAGCTGCTGATACATTTGCATTTGGAATACCAGCAAATTTAGTTTCTACAGCCACGAGGCGCTCTTTAGAAGTTACAGCTGACGCTTTGATATCTCCATAAGCAACAGAAACATCAAAGTTAGCTACACGTACGCCAACTCGACCATCTAGATATCTTCCGGACTTTCCTAAACTAGAAATATTCTCATTTTTATCTTGCGAATAGGAAAGATTAGTATAGAACATATCAGTATCTAGATCATAACGTATCATTTCATCATTACATATAACTTTATTCCCTTCTTCACTTAATAGAAAGGCTTTTTCACCTAATTGATAATCTGAAGCAATACCTACATCATCTATAACACCACAAATGCGCCCGACTTTTATAGAACCTAAAGACTCAGAACCCAATTTAATGTACACGTCACCCATCATACCTTTTTGATTATTTTTATCTCCATCATATTCTAAGTAACCAGCAACTTTAAGGTCATCGTTGATAGCATAGCTAGCACCAATACCAAAATCTGCGTCATCGATTTTCTGCTCAAAGTGAGAGCCTTTTTTAAGATCCTTTAAATAAACGACGTCAACCCCACCACTTAGGTTAATTTTAATCCCATCATTATCGTACAATGCAACACCAGCTTGAGCAGAACTTGCTGCTATAACACCTAAAGCTACTAGAGTCTTTTTCATAATAATCCACTGCCTTTTTTCTTGATAAATTGGGATGCCTATATGTATGCTTCCCTGTATATGTTTTTTTTGATAACGACTAAACCCTTTCACTAATTTGAACAACGTTACCGTTTTCAAAATCCAGAACTAGATTGCAAAAGATCCTATCTCCTGTCAAATAGAATATAAATTTATTATAAAAATAAAAAAATCTTTAAATATCATAATGTTATCTTATTTAAAGAATAT
>NZ_JGVJ01000010.1:0-452950 GCF_000731785.2 Candidatus Photodesmus anomalopis | reverse complement strand
CTAGCTGAACAACAAGAAGCAAAAAGACTAGCTGAACAACAAGAAGTAAAAAGGCTAGCTGAACAACAAAAAGCAAAAAGACTAGCTGAACAACAAAAAGCAAAAAGGCTAGCTGAACAACAAGAAGCAAAAAGACTAGCTGAACAACAAGAAGTAAAAAGGCTAGCTGAACAACAAGAAGCATTGGATGATATTTTTATAAAACTCGAAGAAGAGTTTGATAATTATGAATTAAGTCGTGATCAGTATATTGCTGATGAAATCCATCGTTATAGTTTAATTTATAAGCATTTGATTCAAAAAAATTTTATAAAAGAAGACAGTTTTAATGGTAAGTATTGTCAAATTAATTTGAATTTAATACCTGCCAATTCTTTAGGTATACTTGGTGATGCTCGTGTTATTAGTGGTGATGATAAATTATGTGATGCGGCAAAACGTGCAGTACTTAAGGTGGGTATTTTCCCTTTACCAGATGCTGAATATGATGTTATTGAAAAACTAAAGGATATTAATTTAACAGTGGTACCATGAAATTATTTTTGTTAAAGATACTAGGATGTTTTTTTTTACTTCTGCTTATTCCTATTGAGTCAACTAATAGTGCTTTAGAACTTATTATTACTGATGGTATTAATAAAGCTCGTCCAGTAGCAATATTACCTTTAAATTGGACAGGTTCTAGCAAATTGCCACAAGATGTTTCTTCTATAATCACTGCAGATTTACAGAATAGTGGTAAATTTAATCCTATTCCAATTCCCAAAATATTAAAAATTCCAGATTTTGAATCAGATATGGATTTTGATATATGGGTTAACTTAGGTGTTGAAGTGGTATTTTTGGGTTCTATATTAGAAAATCAAGATGGAAATTATATAATTAAATATCAATTAGTTGATATTGCTCGTGCTAAATTTAATAAGGAAAAAAAAGATATTTTAGGTTTTGATATAAGGTCTATATTTAATAAAAATCATCTATTATTAAGCACACGTGCTATTGTTCCTGCAAATCAATTAAGAAAGTACGCACACCGAATTTCTGATCTTATATATGAATCGTTAACAGGAGAAAAAGGTGCATTTGTTACTAAGATTGCTTACATAGTTGTAGAAAATGAAGGACTTTACCCTTATCAATTACGAATAGCTGATTATGATGGTCATAATGAAAGATTATTGTTAAGTTCTAAGCAACCTTTAATGTCACCTGCTTGGTCTCCAAATGCAAAAAAAATAGCATATGTTAGTTTCCAAAATGGAAAATCTGGAATTTTTATCATAGATATTTATACTGGTGAACATTACCAAGTGACTGCATACCCTCGTCATAATGGTGCCCCAAAATTTTCTCCAGATGGTACTAAATTAGCGTTAGTTTTATCGAAAACAGGTAGGTTACAAATTTACACATTAGATCTAAAACTTAATGAATTAACTCAGATTACAAGAGGTAGTTCAAATAATACGGAACCTTTTTGGCATCCTAATGGAAATTCATTAATATTTACTTCTGATCGGGGTGGTAAACCTCAAATTTATCAAGTAAATTTAACAAATGATAAAATCAATCGTTTAACTTGGCGGGGAATTAAAAATTTAAGTGGCCAAATTACTTCTGATGGTAAATTTCTAGTGATGGTCTCTCAAATTGGTAATTCTGGTTTTAATTTAGCTAAGCAAGATTTAGAGAGTGGGGTCGTGCAAATTCTTACAAACACTTTTCTTGATGAGTCACCGAGTATTTCTCCTAATGGTAATATGATTATTTATAGTTCTATCTATAATGAAAGTAATGCACTTTCTATAGTATCAATGGATGGACGTTTTACAGCTAGACTACCAAAAAGAAAGCAACGTGTTAAGTCACCTGCTTGGTCTCCTTTTTCACATAACAATTAATTAAGGAAATATAATATGCAATTTAATAAAGTTCTTAAATGGGTACTATTCTTTTTTCCTATGTTGATTTTGACAGCGTGCAGTTCATCAATGCATAGTGATGATAATTCTAGTACTAGTACACTGAAAAGTCATGAACAGCATAAAGTAATTTCAGAGTTAGATAATTCTTCAGATAAAATTATTTCAACAATGGATGAAAATGAATACGATCTTTTTCAAGAAAAAACACTTAAAGAGAAATTTATTCATGAGAATAAAATGATTCATTTTGCATTTGATGATGCTTTTATATCAGAAGATTATCAAAAAATCTTAGAAAATCATGCAATTTATCTAAGACAAAATATGAATATAAAAATCCTTATAGAAGGTCATGCTGATGAACGTGGTACTCCAGAGTATAATATTGCTTTAGGTGAGCGTCGTGCGCAGTCTGTAGCAGATTATTTACAAGTATTAGGAGTTCAGGAAAATCAAGTATCTATTATTAGCTATGGTGAAGAAAAACCTGTTCTATTAGGTCATACAGAAGAGGCGTATGCTAAAAATAGGCGTGCTGTTTTAGTTTACTAATGGATAATGGAAAAGTATTTTAATGTTTAGTACTTTAAAAAGTTTACTCATTGTTTTTGTCTTACTTTTTTGTACAATGCCTTTGTCTTTTTCTGAGCAAATTCCGGTATTAGATTTGAATAATTATCATAGTTATTCAGATAATGACAGTTCAGTAGAATATAAAATTCAACATTTAGAAAAAATATTTTCTAACCGCCATAAGATGCATTTGAAAATGCAGCAGAAAATTAATTCTATGTCATTAGAAATTAGTGAACTTCGTGGTCAATTAGAAAAAAATAATTATGAAATAAATAAAATTCTTGAACGCAATAAGGATTTATTTATTTATCTAAGTGAAATTCATACTAAAGTAAAAAAAACTGAGGAAGATATCAAATTTAAAAATAATATATCTAGTTCTTTTGATAGATACTCTTCTAGCATTTATGAAAAACAAGAAAAAATAGATTATCAATATGCATTAGATTTAATCTTAAAAAGGAAAAATTATTCTGCTGCGATTGCTGCATTTGAACAGTTTCAAAAAAAACATCCAGATTCAGGTTTGTTAGTGAATGTGCACTATTGGTTGGGTCAAATTTATTTTGCTATGAGGGAAGATGAGAAAGCTATAGAAAATTTTTCTATTGTAATAGAACATAAGGATTCTCATAAACGCGCAGATGCATTAGTCAAGTTAGGTGATATTTCTAAACGAAATAATCAAATAGCGATAGCAAAAAATTATTACTACCAGGTACAAAATGAATATCCAGATAGTTCTTCAGCTTATCTTATCAAAAAGAATATAGAATAAGTTTGTAATAATGACATTATATTTTGTAGTTTTGTAGAGTGAAAATGATGAACTATATAGAAAGTACTCTGAGGAAATTTTATTCATTTCCTAAAAAAACAAGTACTTTAACCAATCCAGAAAAGCGTCGTTATCTTGCTGATATTAAAAGGTTATTAAAAGAAAAAGATGCTGTTTTAATATCACATTATTACGTTGATGCTGAAATTCAAGCTTTAGCAGAAGAAACTGGAGGTTTTGTTGGAGATTCTCTTGAAATGGCAAAGTTTGGTAATCTTCATTCAGCAAGTACATTGGTGATAACTGGCGTTCGTTTTATGGGGGAATCTGCTAAAATATTAAATCCAGAAAAGCGAATTTTAATGCCTGCTCTTGATGCTGAGTGTTCTTTAGATCTAAGTTGTCCTGCAGAGAAATTTACTAAGTTTTGTGATTCCTATCCAGATCATACAGTTGTAGTGTATGCTAATACTTCAGTTGGAGTCAAAGCTCGCGCTGATTGGGTTGTGACATCTAGTGTTGCTTTAGAGGTTGTTGAGTATTTATCATCTAAAGATGAAAAAATCATTTGGGGGCCTGATCGTCATTTAGGTTCCTACATTATAAATAAGACAGGTATAGAAATGAAACTTTGGCAAGGAGAATGCATTGTACATGATGAATTTTCTGCAGATGTTTTAAAAAAAATAAAGTTTCTATATCCTCATGCTGCTATTTTAGTTCATCCTGAAGCTCCTTCTAGTGTCGTTAAATTAGCAGATGCTGTTGGTTCAACAAGTCAATTAATTAAGATAGCTAAAAAACTACCACAGAATCAAATTATTGTTGCAACAGATAAAGGCATTTTTTTTAAAATGCAGCAATTAGTCCCAGAAAAAGAGCTTATTTCAGCTTTAGATATGAATTCAGGAGCAACATGTCGTACTTGTGCGCGTTGTCCTTGGATGGCAATGAATGGACTAAAAGAAATTAAACATGCACTTTGTCATGAACAACGTCACGAAATTTTTATTAATGAAGAATTGAGAATTAAATCCTTAATTCCATTGAATCGTATGTTGCGTTTTGTAGAAAAGTTAGATATATAAGCAAATTACTTTATGTATTTTTTTTTGTATTTTTGAGAAAATTCTTGAAAAGTTAGTGGTATTTCATAATAATAACCTTGCAATAGATGACATTCATTTTCTTTAAGCCATAAACTTTGTTCATATGTTTCCACCCCTTCTGCTACGACAATTAAATTTGAGACATTTGCTACAGCTAAAATAGATTTGATTACGCTTTCTATCTGTTTATCTTGGTGTATTGCCTTGATAAAAGTTCTATCTATCTTAATTTCAGTAATGGGTAGCTGACTTAAATAACTTAAAGAGCAATATCCTGTTCCAAAATCATCTAAAGAAAGTCCAAATCCGTAATTTTTTAGTTCATCTAAAATTGGCTTTGCTTGAGTTATATCCTTAATAAGGACATTTTCAGTGATTTCAATTGTAATATTTTTTTTGGATATGCCAAACTGTTCTGCTAGATTTTTTAACTTCAAAGGAAAATTTGGTTCTAAAAGCTGAATTGGTGATACATTTATAGATAAACCAATGGATTGATTATAATTTAAATAAAATCGATGAATATCTAAACAAGATTGAGCGAATACATAATCTCCAATAGAAGAGATAAGACCTTTAGTTTCAGCTATAGGAATAAATTGCTCTGCTGGTATCAAACCAAGTTTATTATTATTCCAACGACATAATGCTTCAACTGCTTTTAATTGACCAGTTGCACTATCAATTTGAGGTTGGTATACAACATTTATTTCGTTATTTTGAAGTGCTGAAGTTAATTCATCTTCTAATAAAAATTGATATTGTACTTGTTGATTAATATCATCATTATAGAATAATGCAGTCCCTTTACATTTCTCTTTAGTTCTATATAGCACAATATCTGATTTGCTAATTAACTCTTGTTCATTAGAGCCATCTTTAGGATACGTAGCTATTCCTATGCTACTTGATACTTTCATTTGTACTCCATTTAATATAATTGATTCATTAAATAAAGATAATAGTTTATCTGATTTACTTTTTATTTCATGCTCATTTTTTACTAATGAAAAACAAACAATAAATTCATCACCACCAAATCTTGCAACTATATCGTTTTTTCCAGTAATAGCTTTAATTTTTCTGCTAATAAGTTTTATAAATTCATCACCAACTTTATGTCCATACTGATCATTGATTTTTTTAAAATTGTCAATATCAACAAACATTACTGATAACATGGTTTTTGTTGAGTCACATAGTGCAATAGCTCGTTCAATTTCATAGCTTAATTTTACACGATTGGCTAATCCTGTTAGAGAATCATGATGAGCTAAATATTCTAGTTGATGCTGGCTTTGTTTTAATCTAGCAAAGCTATCTTGTATTTTATGTTGAAAATCATAGAAACGTCGGTTGATGTAATTGCCAATCCAAAGAGAAATTAAAGAAAGAACTAAAGCAAATATAGTGCAAGCAATTAAAATTTTATATAAGGTTCCTTTACCTTCAGCTATTAAATTTGTTTCTTTATCAATTAAATAAGAATCAATTTTTGATAAAGGAAAAGAATTTACTAAAAACCATCCCCATTGAGAGAAATTATGAATATAATAAATTTCAGATTTATCTGATTTCATTTTCTGAATTTCAAAAAATTCACCTTGATTTTCTGGAATTTGTTGATATTGTGACAAATCTGCATATCGCCATTTTTTTCCAATTAGATTTTGTTTAAAATAAGATAAAATATTAGCATTATTATTTAGTACCATGATGAAACTATCGTCTTCAAAAGAGTAATTAGATAGCCAATTAAGAAGATTGTTTTTGATAGAATTCTCAACATCAGAAACATATTCTCCAGTACCAATGAACCAATTATATGGTTCAAAATATTTACCAAAACCAATTTTTTCAAATTCTTTATTATCATGACCTGGTTTTTTAAACCACCAACGATAAAATGCTTGGTTATTTTTTGATTTTTTTATTAGTTCAATATGTTCTTTTAGAATTGGAGTACCATGAATATCTTTTAATTCTATTTGTGATTTCCCTTCCATTCTTGGTATTAATGGATGTAGTACACTGACTCCATCCATGGTAAATATAAAAAAATACCCTCTTTTTTCGTTAAAACGAATTGATGATAGTGCATCATAAATATTTTTTGAGATGATATGCTTTGTTTGGTTCTTATTATTTATATATATATTAGTAGCTATTTGGTGTGCTTCTAAAACGCGAGAGTGGATATTTTGTTTCAATATTTGTACGGTTTGTTTTTGTTCATATTCAATTTTGTCAACGATCGCATCTACTTTTTGTTTAATTGCTAGTTTTCGGCTTAATATATAATCACTTCTTAACTCAGTAACTAAGTCATGAGTATTTTTTTGATTGTTATGTACTAATATAGTGACTAAAACAGAGATAAAAACACTTACTATGAAAAGAGGGGAATAACGAACCAACTTAATAAGTTTTTTATCAGTGAATACGTCCATTCTCTTTAAAATTCATTTATAAAAGTGCTTCTCAATTACAGCTATTTATAATAGTATAGCAGGTCAATTTTTTTTTTTTCAAGTTCGTTACAAAATAGTATAGATAAAAAATATTTTACTTGATTTTATATATTGGCGGTGAGTGAGAGATTTGAACTCTCGGTGCAGATTTAACTCCACACACACGCTTTCCAAGCGTGCTCCTTAAACCACTCGGACAACTCACCATTATTTATGGTAGAAAAATTCTATTAAGGAATTGTTGGATGATATATTTAAAATTTAAATCTACTTGTCATCATAATTTGTTTACTATACATATCATTAATAATAGCTTCGATTCCTAAGGAAAATAGTTCTGTAGAATGAAATCTAGCATAAATTGAAGCTAATGCACCATTTTGATCATCAATAATGGAAATATAGCCGAGTTTAGCTCCAATTTCTAATTGAGGGCTAAACCATTGCCTAGCAGATATATTTGCCTCCATGCCTGTTCTTGTTGAAGGGAAATCGCTTCTATCTCGAATATGGAATAACATTTCCCCGAAAAAATCTAACCAATTATTTAATGGAGTATGGAAGCCTGCTCCCATAGCAAGATCATGATTCTTTTTAAGCTTAGTATCAATCCTAGCAATAGCATAAGCATTAGGATGAATAGATTTAGATATTCCTAAACCAAAAGTGATTGGAATCATACCTAATCTAGATTCAATATAATCATAATTAAAATTACTTGTAGACAAAGTATTACTGTTATTTAATTTTTCTTGTGAAAAAATTTTAGATACACTAAATAGTAAAAGAGTGATAAAAATAATTATTTTATTCATAATCAAGAGTAAACCTATATTCCCTGATTGTTTTATATAAATTATACTATTTTATTTATTAGATTTATATTAATGAGAAAAAAAATCGCAGTTATAATTCATTTTTCTTCATAATAAAAATGAATTAGTAATATGATTAGTGTAGTTCAAAAAGTTAAAATTTATGGAATGCCAATTCCATTTGGAATTAAAAGTAATGAAAATAACCTCAGATAAGATATTTAACTTCAGCTCAGGTCCATCTTCTTTGCCTAAAGAAACAATGAAACAAGCTCAAGCTGAGTTTATGAATTGGAATAATCTTGGTATATCAATTATGGAAATTAATCATCGTAATAATTTATTTCTTCAAGTAGCAGAGGAAGCAGAGCAATTACTTCGAGACTTGTTAAATATTCCTGATACTTACAAAGTATTATTTTCTCAAGGTGGAGCTCGTACCCAATTTTCAGCGGTTCCTTTAAATTTATTAGGTAAAAGGAAAAAGAAAGCAACTTATATTGATACTGGTTATTGGTCAAGAAGTGCTTTAGAAGAAGCTAAAAAGTATTGTGAAATCGATTGCTTTAAAGCAAGGATAAAGAAAGACAATAAAATTGCAATTATTTTTGCAGATGAATGGAATATTGATCAGGAATCTGCCTATGTTCATTTCTGCCCTAATGAAACTGTAGATGGTATTGAAATTAATGACCTTCCTTTAACTGATAAGCCTATTATTGCTGACATGTCTTCAACTATTTTATCTAGAGGAATTGATATTTCTAAATATGGTATTATTTATGCTGGAGCTCAGAAGAATATTGGTCCTTCAGGTATTTGTATTTCAATTGTGCGTGATGATTTATTAGATTCTGCAAGTTCCCTTCTTCCTAGCACGTTAAATTATAGAATTTTAGCTGAAAATAAATCAATATTTAATACTCCACCAACATTTTCTTGGTATTTATCTGGTTTAGTATTTAAATGGCTAAAAAAACTGGGAGGTCTTAAAGTAATTGAGAAATATAATCGTAAAAAAGCTGCTATTCTTTATGATTGTATTGATAAATCTATGCTATATAAAAATACTATACATGTTAGTAACCGTTCGTTAATGAATGTGCCTTTTCAATTGGTAAGGCCAGAACTCAATATTAGGTTTTTACAACAGGCTAAACTTGCTGGGTTATTGGAACTTAAAGGACACCGCTCAGTGGGTGGTATGCGTGCTTCTATTTATAATGCTATGCCAATTGAAGGTGTTCAAGCACTTATAGCTTTTATGGAAAAGTTTGAACAAGAAAATTATTAATATAGTCTATTGATGGTTCTAATAATCCTTTATTTTTATTACATATGGTAAATTGTATGTTCTATTCATTGCATATAGTTTTATTAATATATTGTTCTTTTATTAGTTGTCCATCATCATTGTTTATAATGATTCTATATCGAATACCAATATTAAGATTACTTCTGATTTGTTCACTATTACAGTAGTTTTTAATAATTATTGGCATAAGTTGATCAATAAATTGATTAGAATTTAGCAACTTGCTATTATAAATCATCATTATTTCAATAGTTGTTTTTTCTGATTTAGCGTAACTAATCGATAACGGTCCATATTTCAAAGGTAATACAGAATTTAGCAAAATAGCTTGTCTATCAGTCAAAAACTTAATGTTTCCTTTTTTTTTATGGTAGTATTTAAATTTGATGCACATCCAAATAATATAGTTAGAGCGATGAAAAGGGGTAACATGTATCTATTTTGTTTCTTGTAGGAATTATATAGTTTCATTCTATCAGTTTCTTTTAATTTTTAACTATAAATTAACACTCGTAACATTTTATCAATATATTATATTTCTAAAAAATGTTAAATAATGTTAATTAAAAGATTGAATAAATTATAATAATAGTTATCCTTTTCCACTTTCTAAATTTTTATAAATATAGATGCTTGTAAGTAACATACAGATTAATGTTCCAGCTAAAAGACCAAATACTTTAAAATTTACCCAAATATTAAGAGAATAATTATATGCAATATAGATGTTGAGAATAGCAGAGGATAAGAAAAAAGATACCCATCCCCAATTTAGTTTATTCCAAGCATAATCTGGTAGTGTAAATTCTTTTTCTAACATGCTTTTTATTACAGACTGACCCAGTATATGTGTTACGGTAAGATAAATAGAAAGTATTAGATATATAGCTGTAACTTTCCATTTGATAAAATTAGCATCTCGCAAAAAAAATGTCATGCTGCCAAATATTATTATCAGAATAACAGTTATTATCTCGATTTTTTCTAAATTGCCTAATATATAGGTTAAAATTAGTTGAATAGTAGAAGAGAGCACAAGAGCGGCTGTTGCTATGTAAATATCATAAATTTGGTATAGCAAAAAAAAAGTTGCTAAAGGAATAAACTTAATAATTTGGTTCATTTTTTTGTTGTTTAACCTAAAAACAGTTGTATTATTAATAAATCAGTCATTGAATTAAACGTTAATAACTGATTAAGATAAAGGATAATAATTTAAGTAGTTTAACTAAAATTAGCAATATAAGAAAGAAATATTAATAGTTAGATAACTGTACCTTTATTTCTATATATACTCTAAATTTTACTACTTATTTTTTTTTTTTAGCAATTTTTTTTATTATTTCGTAATAGTATATATAAATGCATTAATAGAATAGGAATGAGTGAAAAATTACAAAAAATCTTAGCCAGATCAGGCTATGGTTCTCGTCGACAATTAGAATTTTTGATTAAAAATGGTCGGATAAGTGTTAACGGTTCAATAGCAAAACTAGGGCAACGTATCTCTTTGAAAGATATTAGCAAACTTAAAATTATTATTGATGATTTTATTGTTCCATTAAAATGTTTGAATAAAATCTCTTATCGAGTTATTGCTTATCATAAATTAGAAGGTGAGCTTTGTACTCAGCGTATCTCTAAAGATTATTTAACTGTGTTTGAGCATTTACCTAAAATATTAAATTCTCGTTGGATATCTATCGGTCGGTTAGATGTTAATACATCTGGATTACTACTTTTTACCAATGATGGTGAATTAGCAAATCGGTTAATGCATCCATTTTATCATATTGATCGAGAGTATTTAGTACGTGTATTTGGAAAATTAAATGAAAAAAAAGTAAAAAAATTAACTTCTGGTGTAGAACTTGAAGATGGTATAGCACGTTTTGAAGATGTGAAGTACTCCGGTGGACGAGGAATAAATAAAACATTCTATGTGGTAATAAATGAAGGCAGAAATAGAATAGTGCGTCGATTATGGAACTCTCAAGGTGTGATGGTAAATCGTCTTAAACGTGTTCGATACGGACCTATTTATTTAGATAAAAAGCTATTACCTGGAAATTGGCAGGAAGTTGAATCAAAGAAAGTTAATGAACTACGTTCACTTGTTAAACTTTAATCTATATTTAAGAATATTTATTTTTTAATAGAGATGATCGAGAATGATATTTAGTGATTTTACCTTCCTCAATTAAAAAAACAGAGTCCATTTTATCTAGTTTAATTAACCGATGAGTAATGATAATTACAGTTTTTAGCTTAAAGTGGTATTCTAATTTTTTCATAACTTTTTTTTCTGTTTTCTTGTCTAATCCTTCAGTTGGTTCATCTAAGATTAGGATAGGAGCATCGTGTAGTATTGATCTTATAATATCAATACGCCGTTTCTCACCACCTGATAGATCATATCCACCATTGCCCAGCCAAGTATCTAATCCTTTATCTTCTAATAAATGTTCAAGAAAAAAATCATTCAGTATTTGTAGTAATTTATGATCCTCTATATTTGGAGAAGCTATCCTTAAGTTATCTCTTAGTGTAGCGTTTAGTATATGTACACGTTGACTAACAACACTAATCGTTTTTCTTAGTTGACTTTCATTCCATAATGCTAATGGTTGATTTGCAATAGATATTATACCTTTTTGAGGAATCCAGTAATGGAAAAGCAATTGCAATAAAGTTGATTTCCCTGAACCAGTTTTACCAATAATAGCAATTTTTTGTTGGTCCTCGATATTTAAATTAATATTTTTTAGAACTTGATGATTACTGTTTGGATATTGGAAATACACATTTTTAAATTGAATAGAATAGTGACCACTATGTTTAGTCATGTGATTCATAAATTTAATTTTTGGTTCATCTGAAATTATTTCATTGACTCGTCTAGCAGATGTAATGGTTTGACCTAAAAAGTGAAATGCTCCAGAGATTGGTATTAAAAGTTCAAAACTTGCTATCGAAGAAAATATTATTATAGAATAAACTGGATCTAAAAATAAAATTTGTTCTTGATTGATTAAAACCCATACTATTAGTAGTAAAGTCAATCCGCTAGTTAATATCAATGCTCCATGTGCTATACCAGAAAAATTAGCATTATTGAATTGTTTTAAAGAAAGATTTTTTTGCGTATAAAGAATTGTATTGCGATATTTCTTTTCTGCTCCAAAGAGTGTGAGTTCAGAATAAGCTTGTAACCAATCCAAAGTGATTATTCTTAATTTTGTTCTACATTGTGCTAATTCATTTCCGTTTTTTTTACCAAGGTTATAGAAAATAATCGGCCATATTAACAAAAGTAATAATAATATAGCACCAAGGATCAATCCAATTGTTTTGTTAAAAAGAAATAAAAACATGCTCAATATGGTAATACCAAAGATACCAACGATAATTGGATTGATTAAACGTATATAGATATGGTCTATTGCACTAATATCAGCTATTAATCGGTTAAGTAGATCAGCATTGCGTAGATTGTATATATTTCCTGGTATAAGTGGTGAGATTTTTCTAAAAAAGAAAACTCGTAATTCTGTTAATAATTTGAAAGTTACATCATGAGTAATCGTTTTTTCTGTCCATCGTCCAATAGTTCTCAAGACAGATAACAAACGAATTATAGCCATAGGTACTATATAATTAAAAGTTTCATAAGCGATACTCATGCCCAATCCAGAAATTGCTGATATTGTTAAAACCCAACCAGATAATGTTAGTAAACTAATTGATGCAGAAACTGTTATCAATGCGAGTAGTATACCCATTGATAGCCAAAGCCAATGTTTCTTATATAACTTTAAGTAAGGCAATAAATCACGCATTTGTGTTTTTCCTATCAGGAGTAGGATTGGACTGTAGTGTTTCTTCAAATAATTCTGGGATTTTAGATAAAGTTGTAAAATTGCTTTTTTTAATAAGTTTCCCATTTTGTATGACTAATATTTGTTCAATATTTTTTAGTATGTGTAGTTGATGAGTAACTATCAAAGATGTTTTTTTTCTAATTTTTTCCTTTATTTTCTGCATAACTAATTTCTCAGTATTAGCATCAAGGCTAGCAGTAGGTTCATCAAGCAACCAAAAACATCCATTTTTAAACAAAGCACGAGCAAGTGCTATACGCTGTGTTTGACCAACCGAAAGTCGACCAAAGTTCTCCGAAACTTGATAGTTTAAACCACGTTGGTGAACAAATTTACTTAATAAAGAATCTCTTATAGCTTGTTTTAATGCTATATTACTAGGATTATTTTGGCCCAATGTTATATTGTCTCTAATTGTACCATGCAGTAATAATGGATTTTGTCCAACCCAGCTTATTTTTTTATGCCAACTACTTTGGTTAATATCTTTTAATTCAATTCCATTTATTTTTAAACTGCCCTGATATGGTATAAATCCAAGAATAACATTAATTAAAGTAGTTTTACCTGAACCAGTAGGACCAACAAGAGCTGTAGTTTCATTATTTTTAATATCGAATGAAACTGGTCCAATGAGTAGTTTTCCCCCTTTATGGCTATATACTTTTAAGTTGAAGGCCTGAATGTAAATGGTACTTAATTTTTCTAGTTTAATATTTCCTATTTGAGAATTAGTTGTACTTATTTGTTCTAGAAATTCAACAATACTTTCAGCAGCACCAATAGCTTGTTGTCTAGCGTGGTAAAATGTGCCAAGATCACGTAATGGTTGATAAAATTCAGGAGCTAGAATTAAGACAAATAAAGCAGAAAATAGAGTGATTCCTGAACTTGAACTATAGTATCCAAAATTGATTTTATCCATAAAGCTAGAACTAAAGTAAATAGCCGTAATAGCAATACAAATAGCAGCGAAAAATTCTAGAATAGCAGAGGATAGAAAAGCAAGTTTCAATATACTCATTGTTCGAGTTCTAAAATTTTCAGATACTTTTTTTAGTAATTTTTCTTCTTCTTTTGTTCGATCGAATAAGCGAATAGTAGTCATTGCTTGTAATCGGTCATAAAAATGGCCAGATAAACGTTGTAATGCTTTGAAATTTTTTTGATTAGCATTCGCTGCTTTTAGGCCAACTAAAATCATTAAAATAGGTATAAGTAGTGCTGTTAATAAAAACACTAAACCAATAAACCAACTGATTGGAAATACGGTAATTAGGATAATAAAAGGGATGGCAATTGAAAGGGATATTTGCGGTAAGTAACGGGAAAAAAAATCCTGCATATTTTCTACTTGTTCTAATAGTAAAGTTGCCCAAGCACCTACAGGTTTATTTTTAATGTAAGCAGGCCCAAGCTCCTGAAACTTATTTAAAATGAGTTTTCTTATATGTATTCGTATTTTTTCACCACAACGAAACCCTGCAACTTCTCTTCCCCAAGTACATATCGCACGTATTAGAATTATGATAAATAGTCCGAATAAATAAGGAATAATAGTTGATTTATCAATTTGTTCAATAAGCAATGTCTTTAAAATATAAGAAATAACAGCTATTTGCACTAATAAAACTAAGCTTGATAATATCCCAAGACCAACAGAGAGTCTTAACCATCCTTTTGCCAGGTTACTTTGAATTTTTAGCCATTTATACAATTCATATTGTTTTTTTTTATCCATCACTTAACAACAACTATTATTAAATTCATTTCAGATAGGGCAAATAAAAACCACCCAGAAAAAATAATTGCAATTCTGGGAACTATCATAGACAGATCAACCGATCTAGTTAGGGAGTTATTATATAACTTTAGATTTATTTGATATATTCTCTAGATAGCGCTCAACATCAAGAGCAGCCATGCAACCTGTACCTGCAGAAGTAATAGCTTGACGGTAATGTAAATCTATTACATCCCCAGCAGCAAAAACGCCTTCAATGCTCGTTTGTGTACTATTACCGTTTAACCCAGATTTTACTAAGATATAATCATCTTTCATTGCTAATTGTTTTTTAAAGATCGCAGTATTTGGTTGATGGCCAATGGCTATAAAAATTCCTTCTAGATTGATTTCCTTAGATATACCAGAGTTTATATTTCTTAGGCGTATTCCTGTCACTACTTCATTATTCTTACCAAGAATCTCATCAACTATATGGTTCATATGAAGCACAATATTACCGTTCTCAATTTTTTTTATCAATCGATCAATAAGAATTTTTTCTGCACGAAAAGAATTACGACGATGAACTAAATACACTTTTGAAGCAATTTTAGAGAGATATATTGCTTCTTCTAAAGCAGTGTTTCCACCTCCAATAACTGCTACTTTTTGATTTCGATAGAAGAACCCATCACAAGTTGCACATGCTGATACACCACGCCCTTTAAATATCTCTTCTGATTTCAAACCTAAATATTTGGCTGAAGCTCCTGTTGCTATAATTAAAGAATTACATGTGTATTGAGTATCATTACCTCGTAAATAAAATGGAGATTTTTTTAAATCAACTTTTTGAATATGATCCGATATAATTTCAGTTTCCAAATATTCTACATGTTCCTTCATTCTATTCATTAAGGTTGGACCAGTTAAACCACTAGCATAACCAGGCCAATTTTCAACTTCCATAGTAGTTGTTAGTTGTCCTCCTTCCTGAATTCCTGTAATCAGAACAGGCTTGAGATTTGCCCGAGCAGAATAAATAGCAGCAGTATATCCAGCTGGGCCCGACCCAAGAATTAAAAGATTACAATGTTTAGTTCTATTCATTTTGATTCCGATTGGGTCAGTTTATCCAGTAAATACTAGTTTAATTGTAAACGATATTCATAAATATTTAAAAAGTATTAGCAAGTGATATTTTTTTTGTACACTAAAAGTTTAGATATATCACATTACCTTAGCAATACTACTACAAAGTGCTTCTATATTTGATTCCGTTATGCCTGATACATTAATTCGTCCAGGGGGGAGAATATAAACAGCAAATTCCTCTCTTAAACGTCTAATTTGTTTTTGAGATAAATTTAAGTATGAAAACATACCGGTTTGTTTTTGTAAAAAATCAAAATCAGTTTTATTTATTATTGTATTTAAGGTTTTTATAAATAATTTACGCATTTCTTGAATTCTGTTACGCATTTCTTTTAGCTCATTTTTCCATTCTATGCAAAGTGTAGGATTATTAAGGATCATACTAACAATATTACTGCCATGAGCTGGTGGAGTAGAGTAAATACAACGAATAATTCCTTTTATTTGTGAAAATGCTTTATTGGTGATATGTTCTTTCTCCGCTATTAAAGTAAGTGCTCCAATTCGTTCATTATACAGGCTAAAATTTTTAGAAAATGAAGTAGCAACTAAAATTTCTTTGCTATATTTAGTAATAGTTCGAACTCCATAAGCATCTTCTTCAATACCTTTGGAGAAACCTTGATAAGCACAGTCAAATAATGGAATAAGCCCTTTTTCTTCAATGAGTTGAGCTAATATGTTCCATTCCTCTTTAGTAAGATCTGTGCCGGTAGGATTATGTGAGCATACATGTAGCAAAACAATATCACCATGAGAGGCTTTTTCCAGATCCTCTATCATTCCAGTAAAATTTTTATCTTTAATTATTTCATTGTAATAGCTATATTGCTTTATTCTAAGTCCTACACTTGAAAATATAGCATTATGATTAGTCCAAGTAGGATTACTACACCATATTGTATTTCGTTTCAATTTGTGTTTGATAAATTCAGCTGCAATGCGAAGTGCTCCGGTTCCTCCTGGAGTTTGAGCTGTTTTTATGCGATTTTCTTTAATAATTTGAGCGTTTTCACCAAATAATAGTTTTTGTACAGAATAAGCATATTCACTTTTCCCTTCAATTATCAAATAAGATTTAGTTCTTTCTAATTCTAAAATATTTAATTCAGCTTTTTTGACTGTATTAAGAATTGGGGTTTTATTATTTTTATCTTTATATATACCAATAGTGAGATTGATTTTTCTAGAACGAATATCCTTTATAAATTCTTCTGTTAAGCCGAAGATAGGATCAACTGGAGCAGGGGAGACTTTTTCAAACATGATTTTCATCCATACTATACATAGTTAGTTTTAAATAATTTATTTTTTTATATTATGGTATAAAAATAAGAGATTTTTAGCATATATAATTCCTGTAAGAATTAGTTGATTTTAGATTAGAATTTTGCAGATAAAGGTGTGCGTGGAAATGGAATAACATCACGAACATTTTTCACACCAGTAACATAAGATACTAAACGTTCAAAACCAAGACCAAACCCAGAATGAGGAACAGTCCCATAACGGCGAAGATCGCGATACCAATTCATCTGTTCAGGTTTTATACCAATTTTAATCATATTAGCATTTAATATATCTAAACGTTCTTCGCGTTGAGACCCGCCTATAATTTCCCCAATACCAGGAACGAGCAAATCCATTGAAGCTACAGTTTTGTTATCATCATTAAGTCGCATATAGAATGCTTTAATGTTTTTAGGATAATTTTTTACAATTAATGGTGCTCCAAAGTATTTTTCAGTTAGATAACGCTCATGCTCAGAAGAAAGGTCAATTCCCCATTCAACAGAAAAATTAAATTTTTTATTAGAATCTTGTAGAATCTGAACTGCATCAGTATAATCTATTTTTAAAAATTTAGAATCTAGAATCTTTTCTATGCGAGAAATAATTGTTTTATCAGTATTTTGATAAAAAAACTTAAGGTCTTCACTACAATTTTGAAGTACATCTTGAAATATATATTTCAACATTTCTTCAGCAAGGTGAGCAATATCTTGTAGTGCTGCAAATGCTACTTCAGGTTCAACCATCCAAAACTCTGATAAATGGCGACTTGTATTTGAATTTTCAGCTCGAAATGTAGGACCAAACGTATAAACTTTACTCAAAGCACAGGCATATGCCTCAGCATTCAATTGACCTGATACTGTTAGAAATGTCTCCTGTCCAAAGAAATCTTTACTATAATCAACTTTTCCTTGTTTTTTAAAAGATAGATTTTGTATATCTAAAGTCGATACACGAAACATTTCACCAGTGCCTTCTGTATCAGATGAGGTTATCAAAGGTGTAGAAACCCATAAATAACCATTTTTTTGAAAAAAATTGTGAACCGAACAGAATAAAGCATTACGTACACGTGAAACTGCTCCAATTATATTGCTGCGTGGACGAAGATGAGCAATTTCACGAAGATACTCCATAGATTGACGAGTCTTTGCCATTGGGTAAGTTTCAGGTTTTTCAATCCAACCTATTACCTTAAACTCAGTTACAGATAATTCAAAATGTTGACCTTTACCAGGAGATTCAACAATTTCCCCCTTTACTTTAATAGAGCAACCTGACGTTAATTTTAATATTTCACTTTTATAGTTATCAAGAGTGTTAGGAACTACAGCTTGTAAAGAGCTCAAACAAGAACCATCATAAATGGAAATGAAAGAGATCCCTGCTTTGGAATCACGGCGTGAACGTACCCAACCAGAAACTGTTGCGAAACTACTTACTGCTAAATTTCCAGTAAGTATATCTATTACCGGTGTCAAATTCATACTATTCCTATTTTACTATTGTTTAACTACTCAATGAAATTGAGTCAGATAATCATCAATTAATTTAAATTTACTTAGTACATACTAGCTTTAAAATTTTTAGCTGCAAGCTTTAATTACTAAGTTTAATAGTTTTTAAGTTAATTCCTTATTGAAATAAGATACTAGTAATTTTGATAAGATTTTTTTAAAAAAACTAGTTAGAATAAAAGTTATATGTTTTTTTACTATAAATAATTTAAGGAAAGATAACGTGAATGATGTTCGTCTCATTCGTCATGCTTTAATAAGTGTATCCAATAAGTCTGGCATTGTTAAATTTGCAAAATCTTTAATAGATAATAGCATTAATATAATTTCTACAGATGGTACTGCTCGGTACCTCAGAGAACATGGTGTGTTAGTAACTGAAGTATCAAATTATTCTGGTTTCCCAGAAATTATGGACGGTAGAATCAAAACTTTACATCATAAAATTTTCGCTGGTATTCTTGGTCGTCGCGGTCAAGATGATCACGAAATGAAGGTACATAATATTACTCCAATAGATATAGTTATTGTAAATTTTTATCCATTTGAGCAAGCTATTTCTGAAGGTAATTGCACATCATCTGAGATATTAGAAAATATTGATATTGGTGGTCCAACGATGGTTCGTGCTGCAGCAAAGAATCATGAAGATATTGCTGTTGTGGTTAATCCTAATGAGTACGATTGCATTATAGATGAAATTGATTCTAGCGATGGTTATTTAAGTTCAGGAACTCGAATTCGTCTTGCTGCTTCTGCCTTTGAATATACTGCTAACTATGAAAGTACTATTTCTAGTTATTTTAATGAAAAGTCTCTAATCAGTAAAGGTAAACAAAAAAGGTCTAGAAACTGTAAATTTCCTATGGTTTTTTCTAAAAGTTTTAAGAAAAAACAAACTTTATTGTATGGTGAAAATTCTCATCAAACTGCTGCACTTTATGCCGAAGAAAATTTTTTAGATCCGTCTGTATTGACTGCCTCTCAAATACAAGGTAAAGCGCTTTCTTATAATAATATCATTGATACTAATGCAGCTCTTGAATGTATAAAAGAGTTTAATGAGCCAGCATGTGTTATTATTAAGCACACTAATCCATGCGCTGTAGCGTTAGGAAAAACAATTTTTGAAGCTTATGATAATGCTTATCGGGCAGATCCAGTGTCTGCATTTGGAGGTATTATTGCGTTCAATAGAATACTAGATCCATTAACTTCATCAGCAATTATAGAAAAACAATTCAGTGAAGTTATTATTGCTCCATCTATTTTAGATGAATCAATAAAAATTCTTAATAAGAAAAAAAATATTCGTTTACTGCAGTGTAGTGGAATTCAATCAAATAGAATTTATGGTTTCGATATAAAAAGTATTAAAGGTGGAATAATCATTCAAGATTATGATCAAGCTATGATTTCTGAAAATCAGATTAAAGTAGTGTCAAAAAGGCAACCTGAAAAAAAAGAATTAAAGGATTCATTATTTTGCTGGAAAGTTGTAAAATACGTAAAGTCTAATGCTATTGTATACTCAAGAAATTGTGTAACCGTCGGTATAGGAGCTGGACAAATGAGTCGCGTTTATTCAGCTAAAATTGCTAAAATGAAAGCTACCGAACTAGGATTAAAATTAAAAGGTTGTGTTATGGCATCAGATGCTTTTTTCCCTTTTCGTGATGGAATTGATGAGGCTGCAAGAGTTGGAATTTCATGTATTATTCAACCAGGTGGTTCAATACGTGATAAGGAAATCATTAAAGCAGCTGACCAACATGGTATAAGCATGATTTTTACTGGTATACGTCATTTCCTTCACTAATTCTTGACAACCAGGTAAATCGCTTTATTCTGAACCTATTCAATAAAAATAAGAGATTTCAATGAAGGTATTGATCATAGGTTCTGGAGGACGTGAGCATGCGCTTGCTTGGAAATCAGCGCAGAATTTGAATGTAAAAACAGTATTTGTTGCTCCTGGTAATGCAGGTACTGCTCTTGAGCCTAAAGTAAAGAATGTGGAAATTTCAATTGAAGATATCTCTGCTCTGGTTGACTTTTCTTTAAAAACTAGAATAGACCTTACTATAGTTGGTCCAGAAGCGCCATTAGTAAAAGGAATTGTGGATTCTTTTCAGAAAGCTGGTTTATTAATATTTGGTCCAACAAAAGCTGCATCGAAGATTGAAGGATCTAAATCTTTTGCTAAAGATTTATTGTTACGTCATAAAATTCCCACCGGAGCCTGTTCAGTTTTTAGCGAACTTGAACCCGCTTTACATCACATCAGAAAGCAAGGATTACCAATAGTTATTAAGGTTGATGGCCTTGCTTCAGGAAAGGGTGTTGTTATAGCAAAAACTTTTCAGGAAGCAGAAAGCGCAGTCAAGGATATTTTGATTAAAAATATTTATGCTAATAAGTCAGATAGAAGGATTGTGCTGATTGAAGAATTTCTTCAAGGTGAAGAGGCTAGTTTTATTGTAATGGTTGATGGATTCAATGTTTTACCAATGGCAACTAGTCAAGATTATAAACGAGTCGGTGATCAAGACAAGGGTCTTAACACAGGAGGTATGGGCTCATGCTCTCCTGCTTTGGTCATTACAGATAGAATTTATAAACGTGTGCTAGAGAAGATTATTTATCCAACTGTTCATGCTATGAATTTAGAAGGTTGTCCATATACAGGTTTTTTATATGCAGGTTTAATTATTGATTCTCAAGGTATGCCAAAGGTTATTGAGTATAATTGTCGATTTGGCGATCCAGAAGCTCAATGTATTATGATGCGTATGGAATCAGATTTGGTAGACCTGTGTCTTTCTGCTATTCATAATCGGCTAAATTTTGAAAATTCTAATTGGAATTCTAATGCTGCTGTTGGTGTTGTCCTTGCATCAGATGGTTATCCGAGAGATGTTGCTAAGGGTCATGTAATATCAACCTCTGAAGTAAAAATGCAAAATCAAAAACTTTTTCACGGAAGTACAGCAAGAAAAAAATCTGGGGAGTTGGTTACTAATGGAGGGCGTGTATTTTGTGCAACAGCGTTAGGTAAGACGGTTTCTGAAGCCAAGGAAATTGCCTATTTGTTAGCTAACCAAGTTAGTTGGAATGGTATGTTTTATCGGAAAGATATTGCTTATCAAACCATTCTGCATGAAAAAATAACAAAATGATTCTTGTTATGTTGTTTCCTTTATTTATAAATTTTTATGTTTTATTTTTTTAACTATTATTATCAAAGATTTAAATGTAACTTATTAGTTGAGATTTGTAAAAGCGTTGCATATAATCTTCAGTTACTTCAAGATTAAGAATTATTTGTTTCTTAGATTAACTCTGAGGTTTCCATGAAAGTAACGAGTTTTTTTAAAAATTGTACGCAGTCTACGTCGAAAAAAAATCCTGAATTTCCTAATTGGATGCCTCCCACATTGCGTGAATATTGGGAAGTTTTTTTCGATAGAAAAAATACTAGCTATTTCTTTTCTTGGGTACGTGATTTACAAAAAGTAGAAGTAAATAATATAGATATTCCTGTGTTGGAAACTTTTTCTTTAAACCCTGAAGCTCAAATTGTGTATAGTGAATTACAAAACCAAATTGGTGCAATAATTCATGTAGGTGATTGGATGCGAATTGATCAGAATCGTATTGATCAGTTTGCTAAAGTCACTGAGGATATGCAATGGATTCATACAGATCCAAAACGAGCGAAAAAAGAATCTCCATATAAATCAACGGTTGCTCATGGATTTTTAACTTTATCTCTTTTACCTCGTTTAACCGATAGCTCAGGTTCTGATACTTTCCGATTTCCTACTGCTAGGATGATAGTCAATGTTGGTTTAAATCAAGTGCGTTTCCCATATCCAGTTAAATCTGGGAATAATATAAGGGCTAAAAGTAAATTACTTAACGTAGTTCCAATTAAAAAAAGTTTAAGAGTTGAAAGAGAGATTCAAATTGAAATTGAAGGTATTCGTCGGCCTGCTTGTATACTAATTTCAGTTATTCAGTTGTATTTTTGAAATACAAAAGTGAATCAATAACCAATTCAAAGTTAAATAATAAAAAAAAAGGAAATTGATTTTATGGATAAAAAGCTTGGATTAGCTTCATTAACCGCATTAATCATTAGTTCCATGATTGGGGCTGGGATTTTTAGCTTACCGCAAAATATGGCTGCAGTTGCTAGTCCAGCTGCTATTATAATTGCTTGGTTGATAACTGGTGTAGGAATGATATCTTTAGCACTTTCTTTACAGTATTTATCTATAACTAACCCACATATTAATACTGGCATCTTTGGTTATGCAAAGCACGGTTTTGGGAGATTAACGGGTTTTTGTTCAGCTTGGGCTTATTGGGTTAGTGCTACATTTACTAATATATCATATTTAGTGATCATCTGCGCTACATTAGGTCTGTTATTTGACACTTCAGATTTAGTAATATTTGGGGTAGGTAATAATGCTGTTTCAATTATAGTCGCATCTATTTTCCTTTGGATGATTCATATTTTTATTTCAAATGGTATTCAAACTGCTGCTTTTATAAATTTATTAGCTACTTTTGCAAAATTACTATCTTTATTCATATTTATTATATTAGCGTTGTTAGCTTTTCATTGGGATACGTTTATGTTTGATTTTCATGGAGCCCATTTTGGAAAAGAATACGACCTTTTTTCACAGGTAAAGGCAACTATGCTAATTACTGTTTGGGTATTTATTGGTATTGAAGGTGCAGTAGTATTATCAAATCGGGCAAGACACAGAAAACATATCGGTTTTTCTACTATATTGGCTTTACTGACTACTATTTTAATTTATGTCTTAGTAACACTTACTTCCATGGGTGTTATTCAATCAGTTGAGTTAGCAAAATATCCAAATCCTTCAACAGCTAAAATCCTTACATCTATAATGGGACCTTTAGGGCAATATATTATTGGTATTGGTCTTATTATTTCAGTTTGTAGTTCTTTTCTTAGCTGGCTAATTTATGCCACCGAAGTTCCATATTCATGCGCAAAAGATAAATTATTTCCAGAAACTTATAGACGGATTAATGCTAATGGAACTCCTATTAGGTCATTAATATTCACTACTATAGCTATTCAAGTATCCTTAATTTTTGTCATGTGCCTTGATGGTACTTATGATTCATTATATAGGATAGCTTCTGAGATGATACTAGTACCTTATTTATTGGTTGGTATTTATACTTTGAAATTTGCTATAAAACAAGAAAATCTTTTTGGTATAGTACTTGGTTTTTTATCTACTTCATTTGGTATATGGTTATTATATGCATCAGGGTTACAGTTCTTTATTATGTCTGCTGTACTTTACCTGCCAGGTTTATATTTTTTTATTAAATCTCAAAGAGAACAAAATATTCATTTATTCAAAGGTAAAGAGCGTATCATTGTAGGCTTACTACTTATAGCAGCTTTGATAGGTTTAAAGGAAATATTGAATGGCACTGTTTTGTAGCTTTAATATTTTAATTTAAATCATATAGATAAAAGAAAGGAGTGAGATGTTTCAAGATAATCCATTGCTTGCTCAGCTTAAGAAAAAATTGAAAAAAGATCTACCAAAGAAAATAGGGGTTGTTAAATCTACTGGGAAGACTTTTGGTTTTCTTGAGGTCTTGGACTCTAAGACTAATTTTTTTATTCCTCCTTTTTATATGAAAAAATGTCTTCATGGTGATAAAGTTATTGCGAATATTCATCTGACAGCAGAAGAAAAACAAATTGCAGAACCAAAAAAACTTTTAGAAAAAAGTGTAACGTATTTTATAGGTCACATTAAATTATCCAAAGGTAAATTTGTTTTCTTACCAGATCATCCAAAATATAAGATGAAATTAATAAAAGCTCAGCTTAAAAAAGGACTTTCTTTTGAAAGTTTTTGTAATAATGATTTGGTTTTCGCTTATTTAATTCATCATCCTCTTAAAGGAGATAAAGATTTTCTTGTTGAAATTTCGAGGAAAATAGCAAATGCTAAAATAGCACATTGGTTAACAATTTTAGCAAAGAATAATCTATGCAATAGTGAACCTATTTCTGCTAATAATAATTGGAAACTAAAAGATGATGCAGATTTAAAGCGTTTTGATATGACTACCATCCCTTTTATTACGATTGATAGTAAATCAACAAAGGATATAGATGATGCTTTATATATTAAAAAAAGTAATAATGGTGATTTTGAATTAACAATTGCTATTTCCGATCCAACAGCATATCTTCTTCCAGAAGATAATTTAGATACACTGGCACGTAAGCGAAGTTTTACCATTTACTTGCCTGGTTTAGATATTCCAATATTACCTCGTGATTTATCTGAAAATGTATGTTCACTTATTGAAAATCAAGTTCGTCCAGCCCTTTGTTGTACAGTATTGATAACTAAAGATGGTTTTATTCTTGAAAAAACCATTGATTTTTTTGCTGCTAATATTAGGTCTCATGCATGTTTAGTTTACGATTATGTTTCAGATTGGATTGAAACCGGTCAATCTACAGATTGGTGTCCTAATAAAGCAATAAGTGATATATTAACTGCTCTTTATGAACTTTCACAAGTTAGATTAAATTGGAGAAAAAAAAATGCGGTCGTTTTTCCTGAATACCCCGACTATCGATTTTCATTAAACGAGAATGATGATTCTATTGTTATTCATTCTGATATACGTCGTAGCGCACATCATTTAATTGAAGAATCTATGATTATTGCTAATATCTGTGCTGGAAAAATACTTAATGCGAAATTTTCATTAGGATTGTTCAATATACATGCTGGTTTTAAACAAAATAAACTTTATTATATTACTCGATTTTTAAATAAAAAAAGCACTTTTCCAGCTAATTCTTCTGAACTGTCTACATTAAATGGTTTTATTGCTTTACGTCATTGGTTAAATAATCAAGATACAAATTACTTTGATTATTTTATAAGAAAATTTCAGGTACATAGCAAATTAAATTTTTTACCTAGCCCTCATTATGCTATGGGATTGGATATTTATGCTACTTGGACATCTCCAATTCGCAAATATAGCGATATGATTAACCATCGTATGCTGAAAGCCTATATTTTAGATAAAAAACCTGTACAAATTCCAGATGAATCACTTTGTAAAGAATTAAATTTATCTCGTAAACATCATAGAATTGCAAATCGAAATGTTTTAGATTGGTTATATGGAAATGCGCTCTCTCAAGCACCAAAAAATAAAATTCAGTTTACAGCTGAAATTTTTGATGCTAGTTGTTCAGGGATGCGCATTCGTCTTCTTGAAAATGGTGCAATAGCATTTATTCCTATTTTATTTTTTGGAAGTAAAGAAGATATTAAATATAGTGCTGATAGTGGCTCTTTTTTTTTCAATGAAAAGTTGATCTATCAATTAGGTGATAAATTTAAAGTGGTATTAGTCGAAGTAAATCAATTTAATTTAATTGCAAAACCGATATAAGTATCTTACTGTTTTTTATTAAATGTATTTTTCTGCTTTTCTAATTTAAGTTTTCAATAAATCTTCATTTTTTATTGAAAATATTATTCTGTGTATTGCAAAAATTTGGATTTTAATTAATGAACAATAATATTGAAAATAAAATTAATTTAGGTGGAAGTCTTGAGCGTGGTATTTCTGGTAATTATGAACTAAAAATTACCGAGATATTTAAAGAAGCATGGAATCATACCATGAAAAATTTGTTATCATTTTCTCCTTCTATTGTTATTTTTACAGTTATACACATTGGAGTATTTTATATTGCATTGAAATTACAACTTTTAAATTTTTCAATTATTATTGATATATTGAAAAATCCAAATAATATCTTTGATTCAAATTTGATAGATTCTTTGTTTTTATCAAGTTTCATCACTACAATTATTAGTGCTCCTATTTACGCAGGTATTAGCTTAATGGCAATGAGTCATGTAGCTGGTCTTTCTACTAAGAAATTACATATTATTAAAGGATTACAATTTACTATTCCGGTAATATTAGCTACTTTTTTAAGCTTATTGATTCAAAATATTGCAGAAATAATATTTCCATTTTTATCTCTGTATTTTTCAGTAGCATTTAGTAATTCCATTTTGCTTATTTGTGAAAAAGGGGTTTTACCAATACAATCTTTATTGTTTTCATTTCGAGCAATAAATAAAAAACTTTTTGTTATAATATTTATTTATTTATTGCTTTTTTTGATATTTTTGCTATCAATTTTATTTTATGGAATTGGTTTAATCTTTACTATACCATTTTTTTTTCATGTTAAAGGTATCATTTATCGAAATATGTTTGGAATTGAGTTGAAAATTATTTCAACTAAAAAAATACATAAAAAAAATTTTAATGCTTAGAATAATAAATTTAACTTTGATGATTTAAATAAATAAGCATCCTAATAGATTGATATCCGGTATATATTCCATAAAAAAGAATAATAACAGCACCTAATTGTTGGAAAAATTTTGATTGTTGCAATCTTTTTATATAATTACTCCCACAAGGGATAAGTAACATTGCTGGTAATGTTCCAGAACCAAAGCAAAACATTACAAGAGCGCCATTGACTATACCACCAGATAGTGCAGACCAAGTTAGAGTTGAATAAACAAGACCACATGGTAACCATCCCCATATAAAACCAAATGGAAAAGCATGTATTGGAGTTCTTAAAGGCAATATTTTTTTTCCTAGAGGTATAATATATTTCCATATAGTTTTCCCCGATTTTTCTATATAAAGTAATCCAAACCACCAACGTCCAAGATAAAGGGATAAAGCAATTAGAAAAAAAGATGCAGCAAGTCTTAAGTAGGCAAGAGAATTAGTGAAATTAATAATGTTTGCAACAGAAGAAATAGTTCCTCCTACTATAGCTCCTAATAATGAATAAGTGCATAATCTACCTAGATTGTAATATACCGGAATAAATTTATTAGAAGGTTTATCATTGTGCATTGAAACAAAACTGGCTATTCCTGAACACATTCCTATACAGTGACCTGCACTGAGCAAGCCAATTAAAAAAGCGATTAAAAAATGTGAATCTATCATTTTCAATTTTGAGATTAATTATTATTTTCATCTAAAAATAATATCTTACATCCTTCTTGATCTAGATCCTCAAATTGACCAGTTTTCACTGCCCAAAAAAATATAATCATTGCCAAATAGATTAGTATTATTCCAATTGGAATAAGAATATAAAGACTTTCCATCATGTTACCTTTTCTTTTAGTAAACGAAGAGAGTTTGATAGTACTATAATAGAGCTAGATGACATACCAATTACAGCTAAATATGGCACGACTAGACCAGAAACAGCAAGTGGTAATATAAAAAAATTGTATCCTAATGACCATGCTAGGTTTTCGAAAATAATCCTACGAGTTTTTAAAGCAAGTTCTCTTGCTTGCAAAATACGATTTAATTGATCTTCTAAAAGCACCATATCTGCAGAAGTTTTTGCTAAATTTGAACCTCCTCCCATAGCGATTGAGATATGGGAACCAGCTAAAATAGGGGCATCATTAATTCCATCGCCGATAACCATCGTAATATCATTTTTATTAAATTTCTGTAAATAAGATAGCTTATCTTTTGGTTTTAAATTTGAGATGACATTATCAATACCAATGAATTTTGCAACATTATTAGCATTAATACTTGAATCACCAGTTAATAAGGTAATTTTAACACCTAGATTTTTGAAGCATTCTATAAATTTTTTGCTTTCTGAACGAATAGGATCTCTGTATATAAAAGTAGCTACATGTTCACCATTTAAAGATAAATATATACTATCTTGTTCTATTTTTTCACCTGAAGAACCAAAAACAAAAGCTTCATTTCCAATTTTTGCTAATTTACCTTGATAGTATCCCTGTACTCCAGAACCAATAAAATTTTTAACATTATTAATTTTAAATGAATCATTCTTATATTGTTTAAACGCACGTGCTATTGGGTGATTGTTATATGCCTCTAAAGCACCTGCAATTCCAAGAACATTTTCTTTAGTAAGAGTAGAATGTAGAGTAACATTGCAGATTTTAATATAACCATGAGTTAATGTCCCAGTTTTATCTACAATAAGATGTTTTACTTTACATAAAGTTTCAAAAACATGCCCTTTACGTAATAGAATATTTAATTTTCCCATTCTAAAAGTTGCACAAGTCAAGGCAGCTGGAGTAGCAAGTGAAAAGGCACAAGGGCAAGTTGAAACAAGTACAGATAACATAATCCAAAAAGCGTCATCAGATTTTAATTTATGCCAAAATAACCATGTACAAGCTGCAATTAATAAAATTATTATAACAAAATAACGAGCTAAAATATCAGCTATTTTAGCTATTTTTGGCTTAGACATTTGAACCTTATCTTGTAAACGTGCAATATTTGATACCATTGAATTATTTTTAGTAGAGACTACTTCTAAATCAAATGATTTTTCAGTATCTAAATTTAAAGTTCCAGCATAAGCAATATCACCACATTGTTTTGCGATTGGAATTGTTTCTCCAGTAAGAATAGATTCATCAATGTATGCATATTCTGAAATTATTTTTCCATCGACTGGAATATATTCACCAGAAAAAATTCTTATTCTATCACCAAGTTGTAAAGTATTAGCCGCTATTTGTTTTCCTGTAATTGTGTTAGCCAAAGCGGGCACTAATTTTAGACGATTACTACTTTCTATACTGGCTTTTCTTCTGGCTTGTATTTCTAAGAAACGTCCAATTAGCAAAAAAAAAGTAAACATAGAGATTGATTCAAAAAACACTTCACCTTTATTATCTACAGTTGCAATAAAACTAGCAATATATGAAAAAATCAATGCAATTGAAACAGGTAGATCTACTCCAAATATTCCTGATTTAATATTGCGATATGCATTTAAATAAAATGGTAATGCTGAATATAAGATAACTGGTGTAGCAAAAATAAGACTAATCCATCGAAAATAGTGTTTAAACTCTTTATCTAGATCGCTAAAAACTTCAAAATAAAGAACAATGGCAAGCATCATAATCTGCATACTCGCTAACCCAGCTATTCCTAATCGATAAAGATATTTTTTCATAGATTGATTATAGCTATTCTCCAAAGAATCAATTTCAAAAGGTGCGGCTTTATATCCTAATTGATGGATAGATAAAAGTAGTGAACTTAATTTTATAGTAGTTTGATTCCATGTTAATAATGCTCGGCTAGTTGTGATATTGACTCGAATAGATACAACTCCTTTTTGATGAGATAGTTTTTTTTCAATTAACCAAGCACAAGCGGCACAAGATATTCCTTCAAGAGATAACATGATTTCAGATAGATTTTCTATTTTATGTACAAATTCTGATTGAATATCTTCATTATCATAATGTACTAAATTTTGTAACTGGTCAGCGATTACATTCACTGTCTTGGCAGGTTCGGTTCTATACTTATAGTAGCTAAGAAGACCGCTATCACAGATAGTTATGGCAACTGCTTCACAACCTGGACAGCACATATATCTTATTTTTCCAAAAATTTTTATTTTATATACTGTATTTTTTGGTATATCTTGACCACAATGGTAGCATTGTTTTTTCATAAAAAAATAATTAGCATATTGATTGGATTTCAGAGGAAGGAAAGGTTACTTTCCCTTCAATTAACCATCGTTTATTATTAGGAGAAATTTTAATAAACCACGGTCCTTCTATCATATTCCGATTTATAGGAATATGATATTGATTATTACCTTTTGATAGTACTTGATAAGAGAAATCATATCCAGCTGATGTTCTATGAGTAAATATAGTATTTATATCAGGATAATGTTCTAACTTTCCTTTATCCAATCGAATAATAATATTCTTTTTATCAAAGAATATATAGGCATTGATCTTTAATTTTCTAGCAACATTAATTCTACTAAGATAAAGGTTAATATTCGTACTTTTCCCTTTGATATAGTAATCTTTAGAAATTAAATTTATAGAATTTTTAGAAAATATTAAGATTGTAATGATTGAAGCTATTATAACTAATAAGGGAAGTGCTATTAAAAAACATGGCCAGAACTGCTTATACCAAGGTTTGAGCATAATAAAATTCTCATAATATGTGTAGAATAATTATTTATTAATCATTGTCTTTATTATTTAAACTCCATACGTAAGCAGAAACAAGTTGTATCTTATCTTCATCTAAAATATCCTTCCATGAAGGCATTACGCTAAATCGTCCATTTTTAATTGATTCTGTTACATCAGCACGGGAACCACCATATACCCAAATTTGATCGGTTAAATCTGGTGCACCTAACTTAGAATTACCTTTTCCATCAGTACCATGACAAGCTGAACAGACTATAAAATGCTTTTCTCCTAATTTTGCTTCCCTAGTATTTACTGAACGACCAGAAAGACTTAGTGTGTAGCTAACAAGTGATTTAATGCTTTTATCATCTAAAATATTTTTCCAACCAGGCATTTCACCAATTCTTCCTTGCATTACAGTTTTCACTATATCAGCAGGTTCACCACCATATATCCAAATATTATTTGTAAGATCAGGAAATCCTTTTTGACCACGAGCATCAGAACCATGACACTGTGAACAATTTTGTAAAAAGAGACGCTGTCCTACTTTTAAAGCATTAGGGTTTTTTGCTATGTCAGGCAAAGAACGTAAAATACTAATATCTTCTTCTTGATATGCAAGCTGTTTAAATATTTTATTAAATTTAATATTAGCCTCATCAAGTTCTTTCGCGTATTGGATAAGAGATTTGTTTTTTTGTGATTCTAAGATAGATGCTTTAGATTGTTTTAAAGTTTGTACGGTTTGGTTTGAACTTTTCCACTTTAAAATTCCTTGAAAATTTCCAAGTCCTGGATATAAAATAAGATAGATTATGGAAAAAATAAGAGCACTAATAAATAAATAGACCCACCATCTTGGTAAAGGATTATTGAGTTCTCTAATACCATCATATTCATGACCCATATCTTTCCCATCTTCAATACCTACTTTATTTTTAAGACACCAGAAAAGAAGTGTAGTACAAGCAAGTAAAGTGGAAATAGTGATTGAAAAGATCCAAAAACTCCAAAATATTGTCATTTTGCATTAACTCCTTTTTGTGATGAGGTTTCTGCATCATCATCATCAAAAATTAAGTTGGCAGTCTTAGTAAAATCAGAATCACTTTTTTTTATATAGACCCACCAAAGCAATGCTATAAAGTTAATAAATAAAACAACAGTCCAAATACTGTGAAAAAAAGCCATATCCATTTCCTTATCTCATTCCGTGACCAAGAGATTGTAGATAAGCGATAATAGCATCCATTTCTGTTTTTCCTTCTAGTTCTTTTTGTGCATTTGAGATTTGTTCATCAGTATACGGAACATCAAATTTATTTTTAAAAATTTTAAGTTTCTTTTTAATTAGCGTACTGTCTAAAGTTTTTTTCTCCAACCAAGGGAAAGCAGGCATATTAGATTCTGGAATTAATTGACGTGGATTAAGTAAATGTAGACGATGCCATGTATCTGAATAACGCTGACCAATTCTAGCTAAATCTGGTCCTGTGCGTTTTGAACCCCATAAAAATGGATGTTCCCATACACTTTCACCAGCTAAAGAGTAGTGTCCATAACGTTCAGTTTCTGAACGAAATGGACGAATCATTTGGCTATGACAAACATTGCACCCTTCACGAATGTATATATCACGACCTTCCAATTCTAATGCAGTATAAGGACGTAGATTTTGAATCGGTTCTGTGATTTGTTTTTGAAAAATTAAAGGTATTATTTCAACAAAAGCACCTAGACTAATTGCCAATATGATTAAAATAGCTAGCAAACCAATATTCTTTTCAAGAATTTCGTGACGATTATTAGAATTTAAATTCATTCGAAACTTTCCTATTGTGCTATTTGCTTAATGAATTTCAGACTATATTTTGGTGCATTAATAGTCATATAGGTGTTATAGGCCATTAGTAACATACCAAATAAAAAGATGAAACCACCAGTAAAGCGAATGAAGTAAAATGGGTAAGAAGCCTGTACTGATTCAATAAAACTATACTTTAAAGTTCCATCGGAGTTTACTGCACGCCACATTAACCCTTGTGTTACACCTGATATCCACATTGCTATTATGTAAAGCGTAGTACCAATCATAGCTAGCCAAAAATGAATATTGATTAGTTTAATAGAATACATCCGTTCTTGATTAAATAAATTAGGAATTAAATGATAAATTGCTCCAATAGATATCATAGAAACCCAACCTAATGCACCAGAATGTACATGTCCAATTGTCCAGTCAGTATAATGTGATAGGGCATTTACTGTTTTAATTGACATCATAGGACCTTCAAAAGTGGACATTCCATAAAATGATAGAGAAACGATTAAAAATCGTAATATAGGATCATAACGAAGTTTATGCCATGCACCTGATAATGTCATAATACCGTTAATCATGCCTCCCCATGAAGGAGCAAATAAGATGAGAGACATAACCATACCCAAAGACTGAGTCCAATCAGGCAATGCTGTATAATGTAGGTGGTGTGGCCCTGCCCAAATATATAAAGAAATTAAAGCCCAAAAGTGAAGAATAGAAAGACGGTATGAATAAATTGGACGTTCAGCTTGTTTTGGTACAAAATAATACATCATTCCTAAGAATCCAGCCGTTAATAAAAAACCTACTGCATTATGTCCATACCACCACTGAATCATAGCATCTACTGCACCTGAATAAATAGAGTAGGATTTTCCTATAGAAACAGGAATAGCTGCACTATTGACAATGTGTAGTATAGCAATAGTAATTATAAAAGCTCCATAAAACCAATTTGCTACATAGATATGAGATGTTTTACGTTTTGCAAGCGTTCCAAAGAAAACTATTGCATAAGAAATCCAAACAAAAGCTATAGCAATATCAATTGGCCATTCTAATTCTGCATATTCTTTTGATGAAGTTAAACCTAAAGGTAATGTAAAAATAGATGCAAAAATAATTGCTTGCCATCCCCAAAAAGTAAATTTAACCAGTAATCCACCAAATAATTTCGTTTGGCATGTTCGTTGAACAACATAATAAGATGTTGCAAATAATGTACTAGTAGCAAAAGCAAAAATAACTAAATTAGTATGCAAAGGACGTAGGCGACCATATGTTAACCAAGGTATGTTAAAATTTAGTTCTGGCCAAATTAGTTGAGCGGCAATGAAAACACCAACAGCCATCCCTATAATACCCCAAATAATACTCATAATGCTAAACTGAGACACGATCGTATAGTCGTATTTTTGTTTTAACTGTTTTGTTTGTTCCATTTATATCTTCCTAATTTTAAATTAACTATACCTAAATTATTAAAGAAGTGCATACTATCAGGTAACGTAACTTCTTATAAAAGAAAAGTATTTTAGATATAGTTGAATATCTAATCATAAAGTAATATTTGAAGGAATGACTGTACTGCAATCAATATTTTATATGATGATCAACATAGATTATAAAAGTAAGAATTAATTTATTTTTTCAAAAATAATTATGGTTTATACAATCTTAATAAAAGGTGATTTTTAATTACTATGTATAATATTGTTACACTTTGTAAGATATACTTAATAAAACAGGTTTTAATATTCTTCGTTTATCGCATATAATGTTATCATTCTGATAACATTATAAAATCTTTTTGCAACTTCAACATAAGTTTACAGGGAAGGGTACCCATTTGTCATGTAAAATGTCAATAATCTTTTATTTAGCTTGAAGTAACAATTTGATTTATATATATATTAATTTTATAAGGAGTACCTAAAAAAACTCAAACTCAGATAATAGCATAAACATTACTCATAAAATTTATTGTTATTAAATAATTATTGAATAGAGAATAAGTAACATATTTAGTATTAGATATTAAACAAATATTAGTATATTTATTCTGATACTATTTATTAGCATTGAATATAAATCTAGAAAAGGTAGCTCGTATTAATTTATTATTTATTTGGTAGAAGTAGTTGTTCTATTTATCTTTGGTCACTTTGATTTGGGGTTTCTCATTTAGCTTGGTTGGGGTGTATCTTTCTGATCAAGTAGACCCTTATTTTTCAGTATTAATACGACTTGCACTTTCTTTTTTTTTATTTTCCCCCTTTCTTAAATTTCGAGGCATACCAAAAATATTAATCATAAAATTAATGCTTATTGGTGCCTGTCAGCTAGGATTAATGTATTCCTTTTATTATCAATCTTTTAGATTTATTTCAGTACAAGAAGTTATTTCATTTAGTGTTTTTACTCCCATCTATATCACTCTACTTTATGATTTCTTAAAAGGTTCATTTTCTCTTTATTATTTATTTAGTTCAATTATTTCTTTTTATTATTTATTTAGTTCAATTATTTCTATTATTGCTGTTTTTTTTGTTCAATTTAGATACTTTGAAAATGATTTTTTAGTAGGTTTCTTCATAGTTCAATTTTCAAATCTCTGCTTTGCAATTGGCCAAACTTGTTATAAACATTTTATCGAAGAAGAATGCTTTAAACTTCCACAGAAGAGGATATTTGGTTATTTTTATTGTGGTGCATTATTTGTAGCTATCATTGAATTTATATGGTTAGGGGATTTTAATCGGTTACCATCTAATAGTTTGCAATGGGCAGTACTTATTTATTTAGGATTGATAGCTTCTGGTTTTGGATATTTCATGTGGAATAAAGGAGCATGTATGGTTAATGCAGGGACTTTGGCAGTGATGAATAATGCCTTGATCCCTGTTGGATTAATAGTTAATCTGCTAATTTGGAATAAAGATGTTAACTTAGTTCGAGTTTTAATTAGTGGTTCTGTCCTCTGTCTGGTATTGTTGTTTAATGCAGTATACCTTAAGTAAATGATAGATGTAGTATCTATTCATATTAATAACAGTATATTAAAAGATTTTTAGGGTTTTATCCACATTTTTTGTGGATAAAATTTTGTATAAATTAGGCTATTGAAAGTTAAGAAAGAAAGATAGGTGCTATCTAACTATCCTTCTTTTATGCTTAGTTTTAAATTAAGAGATATAAGTTTAAAGAACAGCTTTAGCTTTATTAACTAATTTAGAAAACGCAACATGATCAAATATTGCAATTTCTGCTAGCATCTTTCGATCAATTTCAATGGATGCTTTTTTCAAGCCATTTATAAAACAACTATAAGATAAACCATTGTTTCGAGCAGCGGCATTGATTCGTGTAATCCAAAGCTGTCGGAATTGACGTTTTTTACAACGACGGTCACGATAAGCATATTGCGCTGCTTTAGTAACTGCCTGAAAAGCTACTCGATAAACACGTGAACGAGCTCCATAGTAGCCCTTAGCTTGTTTTAAAATTTTTTTATGGCGTGCACGTGAACACACACTACGTTTAATTCGTGGCATTAGCTTCTCCCTATTTGAAGAATATCAAAATAATTTAAGTATTTATTATCATGCGCTTGACTGCAGCTACTTCGCATTTTGTAAGGAACGAATTAACTCTTAGTTGACGTTTATTCTTAGTAGTACGTTTAGTGAGAATATGACGTTTAGTCGCATGCTTATACTTAATTCCAGCAGCAGTCTTTTTAAATCTTTTAGCTGCCCCTTTGTTTGTTTTCATTTTATACACAAGAAATAGCCTTCATTTTATAGGGATATATATGAAATATATGATAGATTGATCATCTCACTTTTTCTTTGGAGATAATAGCATTACCATTTGACGAGCTTCTATTTTATTTGGAAAAGATTCTACAATAGCTAATTTTTCTGTATCTCTTTTTAAGCGATTTAAAACGTTTATACCAATATTTTGATGAGCCATTTCACGTCCACGAAATCGAACTGTAATCTTAACTTTATTACCATCTTTTAGAAAACGAAGTAAATTGCGTAGCTTTACATGATAGTCACCGATATCAGTTCCAGGACGAAATTTTATTTCTTTAACCTGAATCTGTTTCTGTTTTCTTTTTTGTTCCTTAGCAGCTTTGTTTTTTTCAAAAAGGAATTTGCCGTAGTCCATTATCCGACAAACTGGCGGCTCAGCATTTGGACTGATTTCTACCAAGTCTATACCTACTTCTAAAGCCATCTCTAAGGCTTTATTAAAAGAAATGATACCCATTGGTTGGCTATTAATACCTATTAAACGAACCTCTTTAACACCACTAATTTCATCATTTAAACGGTGTTGGTCTTGTTGTTTTGCCATCTGTTGGCTACGTTTCCCAGTTTTAATAGTTTATTCCTCCAGATTGAGTTTACGGGCAGAAATTTCAGTTTGAATGTAAGAAACAAAATCAATTAATTTAAATTGACCTAAATTCTTTCCTGCACAATTACGTACAGAAACTTTATTAGATATCATTTCTTGGTCACCACAAATTAACATGTATGAAACACGTTTTAAAGTATGCTCACGGATTTTAAATCCAATTTTTTCATTTCTCAAGTCTGCTTTAGCCCTAATTTCATTTTTTTTTAATTTTCGTGTAATTTGTTGAACATAATTAATCTGTTTATCAGTAATATTTATAACTACTACTTGTTCTGGAGATAACCAGGTTGGAAAAAATCCAGCATATTCCTCAATTAAAATTCCAATAAATCGTTCAATTGAACCCAAAATTGCTCGGTGAATCATAACTGGAGCTAATCGGTTATTGCTTTCATTAATATAAGTTATACCAAAAAGGGTTGGTAAATGAAAATCCAGCTGGATCGTTCCGCATTGCCATGCTCGATTTAAACAATCATACAATGTAAATTCAATTTTAGGTCCATAAAATGCACCTTCTCCTTCTTGAATTTCATATGCAAGTTCCATCTGATCAAGAGACTCTTTCAGTGCATTTTCTGATTGTTCCCACGTACTATCATGACCAATATATTTGTTTGGTCTTGTAGACAATTTTACTGAAATATTTTTAAAACCAAATACCTTATATATATCGTAAACCATATGAATACAATTAGTAACTTCTGTTTGAATTTGCTTTTCTGTACAAAAAATATGTGCATCATCTTGAGTGAAACTACGAATTCGCATAATGCCATGCAGTGCACCTGATGGTTCATTTCGAGTGCACGAACCAAATTCAGCCATACGTAATGGTAAATCACGATAAGATTTTAAGCTTTGATTAAATATTTGTATATGTCCAGGGCAATTCATAGGCTTAATAGCATATTCTTTAGATTCGGAAGATGTTATAAACATTTCATCCATATATTTATCATAGTGTCCAGAACGCTTCCAAATGGTTTTATCCATCATTAAAGGGGTTTTAACTTCTTGATAATCATATTCAATTAATTTTTCTCGAATAAAACATTCTAATTCTCTGAAAATAGACCAACCGTTAGAATGCCAAAATATCATCCCAGGTGCCTCCTGTTGCACATGGAATAATTCTAGGTTTTTTCCTATTTTTCGGTGATCTCGTTTAATAGTTTCTGAAAGGCAAACTAAATGTTTTTTTAGTGATTTTTTATCATGAAAAGCTGTACCATAAATTCGTTGTAACATTTTATTATTACTATTACCACGCCAATAAGCACCAGAAATATTGAGCAAAGCAAAATTTTGACAAAAACCCATGTTAGGGACATGTGGACCACGACACATATCAATATATTCCTGATGATAGTATAAAGCAGGAAATTCATCATGAGAGATATTCTCGTTCAATATTTCAATTTTATACATTTCATGTCGTTTTTGAAAGATATCATAAGCTTGTTGCCAGCTAACTTTTTTCTTAATGACCCAATATTTACTTTTTGCTAATTTCTTCATGCATTGTTCAATTTTTTTTATATCTTCTTGAGTTAAAGAATGATTCGTATCAATATCATAGTAAAAGCCATTATTAATAGTTGGTCCAATTGCCATTTTTGCTTTTGGATAAAGCCTTTTAATAGCGTGCCCTAATAAGTGGGCACATGAATGTCGAACAATTTCTAAACTTTCCTTTTTATCCTTAATTGTAATAATTTTCAGGGTTACATCATTTTTTATTAGATCAGTAGCATCAATAAGAACACCATTAACATGACCAGCAATGGTTATTCTAGCAAGACTTAAAGAAATTGTTTTAGCAACATCTAAAGTTGATACTGGTGTATTAAATTGCCTTTGATTTCCATCAGTTAAATTAATAGTAGGCATTTTTTATCCTTTATAATGATATTTTATGCGAGATACTAAAATAATATTTATTATATTTTCTACAAATTTAGATTGATTAAATCAACTAAATTAATAATAACTACTGATTGATTATTAAGAGAGTCTAGTTTTATTTTTTAGTTAATAATTCATTTGCTATATTTACTATGTTTTCAATAGTAAAACCAAATATTTTAAATAATTGATTAGCTGGCGCTGATTTACCAAATGTTTGCATCCCTATAACCCTACCAGAGAATCCTACATATTTGTACCAAAAATCTGAAATACTTGCTTCAATAGCAATTCGTGCTTTGACATCTGAAGGAAGAACTTGTTCCTGATAGAGTATATCTTGCTTATCAAAAACATCTGTAGCTGGCATTGAAACTACACGAGTTTTTTTCCCTTCGCTATTTAATTTTTCAGCTGCTCTCATTGCTAGTTGAACTTCTGAACCAGTTGCAATGAGAATTAATTTTGGTTTATTAATACAATCCCTTAGAATATATCCACCTTTTTTAATATTCTCAACTTGTTGTGTTGTTCGATTTTGTTGTGTTAAATTTTGACGAGATAAGATAAGAGATGTTGGAGCATTTTTTCTTTCAATTGCTAATTTCCAAGCAACTGCAGATTCTACTTGATCACATGGACGCCATGTACTCATATTTGGTATTAAACGTAGTGATGCAATTTGTTCAATTGGTTGATGAGTTGGTCCATCTTCTCCAAGACCGATAGAGTCATGTGTATATACTTGAATATTTTGAATTTTCATTAATGCAGCCATACGTATTGCATTATGAGCATATTCCATAAACATTAAAAATGTTGCACCATATGGAATAAATCCGCCGTAGAGTGATATACCATTTATAATAGCTGTCATACCAAATTCACGTACACCATAATGAATGTAATTGCCTGATGGATTATTAGAAGAGATAATTTTAGAGTTTGACCATGTAGTTAGATTAGATGGTGAAAGGTCAGCAGATCCTCCTAGTAATTCAGGTAATATTGAACTAAATTCTTCCAATGCGTTTTGTGATGCTTTTCGTGATGCTATGTTTCTCGGATTACACTGCAGGTTAGCGATAATTTTATTTGATCTTTCTTTCCATTCTTTAGGTAATTCACCAATAATTCGACGTTTAAATTCCCTTGCCAGTTTTGGATATTCGTTACCATATGCTACTAACAGATCATTCCAAATTGATTCTTTTAATTTCCCTTTTCCCTTAGCATCCCAAGCATTATAAACTTTTTCTGGAATCTGAAACGGAGAATGTTTCCAATTCAATTTTTTACGTGTATAAGAAATTTCCTTGATACCTAATGGTGCACCATGGCAATTATGAGAAGAAGATTTATTTGGTGAGCCAAAACCAATAATAGTTTTAGTGCAAATTAGGGTAGGGCGAGCTAATTCTGCTTTAGCCTCTTCAATTGCATTATTAATTTCTTTAAAAGAATGACCATTTACCATCGGAATTACATGCCATCCATATGCTTCAAAACGCTTAGCAGTATTATCAGAAAACCATCCTTTTACTTCACCATCTATTGAAATTCCATTGTTATCCCAAATAGCAATAAGTTTTCCGAGACCTAATGTTCCTGCTAAAGAACAAGCTTCGTGAGATATCCCTTCCATCAAACAGCCATCACCTATAAATACATAAGTAAAATGGTCAATAATTCTATATTGCTCTTTATTAAACTTAGCTCCTAAATTTTTTTCAGCTATGGCCATTCCTACAGCATTAGCTAGCCCTTGTCCTAATGGTCCAGTAGTGGTTTCAATACCCGGAGTTTGTCTATATTCTGGATGACCAGGGGTTTTAGAATGTAATTGACGAAATTTTTTTAAATCATCAATTGAAACTGCATAACCAGTTAAGTGTAATACAGAGTATATTAACATTGAAGCGTGACCATTAGATAATACAAAACGATCGCGATTTATCCAGTTTGGATTGAGTGGATTATGGTTTAAATGAAAACGCCAAAGCACTTCGGCTATATCTGCCATACCCATTGGTGCACCTGGATGACCAGAGTTGGCCAATTGTATGGCATCCATGCTTAAAGCACGAATAGCGTTGGCTAAATATCTATGGTTCATATATCACATCCGGGAAATTTTAAATTAGGTAAGAAAAAATTGGGGTTTTAATTGGAATGTTTTATTAGAATCAATAACTAAAGTCTATCTTCAATTATCATCTCTAATTGTTTTTGATCAATTGAAAAATTTCGTATTCCTTCAGTTAATTTTTCTACAGCCATTGGATCATTATTATGTTCCCAAAGAAATTCAGAATGAGTCATCGAAACAGGTCGTTTTTTAGAATTATTTTCATGGATAGACTTCACTAGTTTCCGTGTTACTTTCCCTTTTTCAGATTCTAGTTGTTTTAAAAGTTGAGGGGGAATTGTTAAAGCATCACAACCTGCAAGTTCAAGAATTTGTTTTGTATTCCGAAAACTTGCTCCCATTATAATTGTTTTATAGCTATATTCTTTATAGTAAGAATATATATTAGATACTGATAGAACACCTGGGTCTATTTTAGTTTTGCAATCATGACCTTCTTTTCTTTCATACCAATCCATAATTCGACCAACAAAAGGTGAAATTAAAAAGACATTAGCTTCAGCACATGCACGCGCTTGAGCAAATGAAAATACCAGCGTTAGATTGCAATTAATCCCTTCTTTTTCAAGTTGTTCTGCAGCTCGTATTCCTTCCCAAGTGGCAGCTAATTTGATGAGAATACGATTATTAGAAATTCCCAAATTATTGTAAATTTTTATTAATTTCCTAGCTTTTTCTATGCTTCTATAAGTATCATAAGAAAGTCGGGCATCTACTTCGGTGGAAATACGACCAGGAATTGTTTTAAGAATTTCTTCTCCTATCTTAACAGTGAGAATATCACAAGTACATTGAATTTTTTCTGATTTATTATTGCCTTGAATTTTCCCATATTTAATCGCTTGATAGAGTAATGCTTCATAATTTCTATTTTTGACTGCTTTTAAAATAAGAGATGGATTAGTAGTTGCATCTTTTGGTTTATATTTTTTAATTTCACTAATTTCTCCAGTATCTGCTACGACAGTAACAAGTTTTCGTAGTTGTTCCAATTTATTACTCATATTAAATAATTATCCTTATTTTAAATTCAAGGCTAAGGAATTGACTGACTAGCAGTTATCAACTGATATATTGCCAATGCAGCATAACATTACGTTTGTATTTGTTTTTTTATAATATTTACCATATCCAGCTATTTTCTAGCGGAGTAAATTGGTACTGAATTGGATCTTTTCCATCATAAAACCATATTTCTGCTAATGTATTAGCTTGTATATCATTTACGTAAAAATTTAATGTTGCTTTCCCATTATCTAACGGAGTAGAAAGTATTCTGCTATTTAAATCGGGTATATAATTTCCATTATCATTTATTGAAAACCTGCTGTAAATCGAAAGATGAGCTTTTTCAGTTGAATAAGTGCTAATATCAACAATAACTTCTTTTTCTATAATTGAATTATAATTAAAATCATTAGGTACGACAAGATCAGACATTTTTCTTAGTTTTTCTTCAGAGTTATATGAATCCGAAGACGGTGACAAAGATTCCTTTGTTTGAGTATAGTTATATTCATCATTACTATTGCAAGCTGTAATAAATATTATTAATGTTAATATAATGATCCTTTTTATATTCATAACTATTAATTTTCCTGATTGTAAATCTTATCAGCAATTGCATTAATTTCCAAATGCCAGTTCTGTTTTTCTTGACCAGCTGATTCAGCATATCTAGCAAAATCAGGATAAGCAGTAATCAGATCAACTCGTTCTTGAGGCCACTTCCATTCATTTGTTACCATTAGAGCCCAAGGTAAATTACCAGTCGTTTTAAAGTACCTATTTTCATTAGGATTGCTACTATCAAGGCCAACAGTAAATAAATTAAGCCAATCAAATTGTTCAGTAGGTGCTTGGTCAGCAAGATGTACTTCCCATTTTCTTCCTGGTTGAAAGGTAATTTCTTCACCATGATAGCGGTTTGGTGTTGCAAAAATAAATGGATCATAAGGCATATCTATTAATGTAGATGTATCAGAGTCTTCTTTAGTAAAAATATTTAATTCAAATGAAAAATTAATTAATTCTTGACAGTTTTGTTGAGTACGAAAATATTCACACTGTTTAGGAATAAGCTGAGACATATCATTGGATATTATAAAAATTGCTTCATTGGATATTGTTTCTAATCCATTAGATGCTTGTATTATACCATTGTGTTTCATTGATGTAAGTGAATTATCAATATCTGTTCGATTAAGACCTGAAAGTCGGATTCCAAAACCATTATGATAACCAGCTCCATATGCAGCTAGGTATCCTTGTATTATTATATGATTTATTTTTTTATTCTTTAATGATTCAGTTACACGGTAACGAACTACAAGATCATTCATATCATAATCTGCTTTATGAGGCCAATTATCTTCAAATGCAACAGTGATATAGCCAGATTCATTTGGGTAGTAGCGTACAGCAATCCCATTTTCTGTAATAAGAATTTGATGATCCTCTACTTCACCTTTTTGTGCTCCTCCAAAAAAATCAATATTGGTTTGATCACTGAATCGAAAACGACTCCAAGTAGAACCAATATTTGCATGGTTTGGTACTGGCAATCGTAAAATGTTACTGCCTGATACAAGTTGAAGATCTGAAAATATTTTTTCTTCTAGATCTTGAAAATCTCCATCTTGATTCCAGTCTAACCATGCAGAAAGATAACCGGATCTTGATGCTTGGATAGAAACTAAGGTATCCATACCAGGTTCAATAGCAGTGATAAAAATAATACCATCTTCATCTTTTTGGTTTAGTTTATTGTCATCTAAAGGAGTAAGTAATCCATCTTTTTCACCATCTGGTGGTATTGAACCAAGATAAAAGGAAGAACTAATACCATGACGAGGACCATTAGAATCTAAAAGTGTAGAATAACTATTAGGAGCATCGCCAAAATCAATATTTGAATTTGATTTAACAATAGGTGCATTAGCACAACGAGCACCATCATTTTGACTAGAATATGGTCCATAAGAGAATATTTCAGCTTGAATTGATTCATTATTTAGATTATCGTAATCCGATAGATTGATTCGAAAAATATTACCATCAGAATTTCTAGAAATATAATAATTGCCATTAGAATCAAAATAACCTGCGCCGAATGTTCCTGTTACTCCAATATTACCAATATAGTTTTCTCCACCAGTTTGAGTATCTAGTTGATATAAACCGCCAGTATTGTTATCTACACCATATAATTTTCCGTTAACAGGATGAAAAGCAAAATCTGTTAAGGCTATGGTAGCTACACTGGTAATTTTTTCGAGAACTAAAGTTGCCATTGGATTCTCATCTAAAGGATCTAATTTAATTTGAAATAATCCTTTATTTTGGTGATATAAATATAAAGTATGATTATAAACATCACCAACATAGAATATATGAGATGGAAGTCCTATTACTGTTAAGGCTTCTACTTGAAAATTTTTTCCTAATCGTACAACTCGAAGGTTCATTGTATCATAACCATAAATATACCGATCTTGGTAGTTAAAACCAATAGCATTAATATTGGCATTTACTCCAGTATTTGTTTCAAGCACATTTGTTTTACCAGTTGCTAAATTAACACCGTATACTTGGACAGGATCTCCTTGAAATAAGTATGCTTCGCTAGCACAGGTATCAAATGGTGAAGAAAATATATCATTTGCGAATAATATTATAATAATGAAAAGAATTGACCTATACATAAAATACCTTATCTAAAGAGGAATTAATTTACAAAGTTAGTGCCAGTAAATTATTATCTAAATTAGTAAACTTAATAGGTAAAATTAAGTGTATTTTGCAAATGGCAATTTGTAAAAAAAATCCATATATATTTAGTATAATATATTTGCTTGCTAAGGGCAGTATAGAAAAAAGAAACTGTATATTACCAAGGGGGTTCTGTAGGTGGAAAAAAGTAAAACATTATTAGACCTTAGCCGAGCAGCTAAGTTAGTAAAAAATGCGTTAGAATCTAGCGGGCTAGAAACACCAATGTCTCTTGATCAGTTGAACTTGAATTATAAAGTAAAAAAAGAAAAGATTGAGTATCATATTCGTGAAGTTCTTGGCCTTTTAGGATTAAATTTGATGGACGACAGTTTAAAGGATACTCCATTCCGTGTTGCATCAATGTATATGGATGAAGTGTTTTCTGGTCTGTATTACCAAAATTTTCCTAAAATTACTCTGATTGAGAATAAAATGAATATTACTGAAATGGTTTTTATAAAAAATATTAGTTTAACTAGTACTTGCGAACATCATTTCATCACTATAGATGGAAAAGCAGCTATAGGATACGTTCCAAAAAGGAAAATTATTGGTCTTTCTAAGATAAATCGTATTGTGCATTTTTTCTCAAAAAGGCCTCAGGTTCAAGAACGTATGACAGAACAAATTTTACTTGCATTGCAAACTTTGTTAGAGTCCAGTGATGTCGCAGTTGTTATTGATGCTGTTCATTATTGTGTAAAATCTCGTGGAATTGTAGATGTTACAAGCGAGACAAGTACAACTGCACTTGGGGGCATTTTCAAGAAAAGTAAATCTGCTCGTCAAGAATTTTTTAATAAATCTAGTACGAAATAAAATCTAGAGCACATTATATATATTATGTTAATACTTATCTGATATATCAAAATTGATGGATATTTATTAATTCTTTTTACTTATTAATATTAGAGATATAATATTTTTTATGAAATACAATGGTAAATTAGTTCGTACTGATTTAGAGGGGTTTTTACTTGATTACAAGCAATGGGATATCGGTATGGTTATAATCTTAGCTAAAGAAGAAAATATTGAACTTACTGATGAACATATGGAAGTTATTTATTTTATTAGAGAATTTTATAAAAAGTTTAACATTTCCCCTACAATGAGAATTCTTGTGAAAGCTATTGAAAAGGTTCATGGTAAAACAAAAGGGAATAGTAAGTATCTATTTAAATTATTTAAAAAAGGTCCAGCTCAGCAAGCAGCTAAGCTAGCAGGTCTTCCTAAACCTTCTAGATGCTTGTAATATAAAAAGATAATGTATTTACTATCTCTAATAAACCACTTTTTAGTTCATTTTGAATATTAAAGCAAAATTAGTTTTTTTGTTTTCAGATAATTCAAATAAAACATATTCTATGTGTATCAGATAATGTAAGATCTAGTTTATTTGATAAGAAAGTTTCCTTTCCATACTGAATAATCAATGTCAAGTGATTTTTTCTTAGTTTCGTAATGTTTATTATTAAAGTAACATTTTCGTTGAGCTCGTGTCGCCTAATCCATTTTACTTTTTTAAGCTAAAAGACATACGCTTATCAATCCAATTTAGTAAGAATATTGGATTAAAAAATTTATCAATAGTACTAGTGACTTTATCAGTATAAGTATGCTTAGTAATATTTTCTACTAAATTCCATTTATTTTTTAATTTAAATAGGACCATTTAGATTCTAGTTTTTTAAAATTTTTTTATTTCATATTTAACATGTTTAACATAAAGTTATGGTGTAATTTTTTATCAAAATTTTTATCAAAAAAACAGAATAAAATTGCATTAATAATATTAAAATGCTTTTTAAGCATCTTGGATAATTACTGATCGGAGTTGTTAAGATCGTCCTCATTAACTAACATGCAATCTAAAGAAAATTGGAGTGATTGATAATGCAAAATAAACCTGATTCGTATAGCCGTAATGATCTATTAGATTCTAGCCAAGGCAAGTTATTTGGTTTTGGTTATCCACAATTACCAGCACCAAGCATGCTGATGATAGATAGAGTAACTAAAATTTCTGAAACTTTAGGTGATTTTGGCAAAGGTTTAATATTAGCTGAACTCGATATTACTCCAGACCTTTGGTTTTTTGATTGCCACTTCCTTGATGATCCTGTAATGCCTGGTTGTCTTGGTCTCGATGCGATGTGGCAACTTGTTGGATTCTTTCTTGGATGGATTGGAGGAAAAGGTAAAGGGCGCGCACTAGGTGTTGGTGAAGTTAAGTTTTTAAGCCAAATACTGCCAACTTCAAAAAAAGTAGTTTATGAAATTCATATCAGACGTTCAGTAAAACGTAGATTAGTTATGGGATTAGCTGATGGTCGAGTTTTAGTTGATGGAAAAGAAATTTACTTAGCTAAAGGTCTTAAAGTAGGTTTATTTCAAGATACTTCATCTTTTTAATTTAAAAGTAAAGCAACAAATAAAACAGGTTTTGGTTTTGATCTTTTAAGATTATTTTTTTCTTATTTTTCTTATAAGAAAAATAAATGGGTAGAGCAATGCTAACCATACCAAACTGCCAGCATGTTGTCTTTCAAATGTTTGTATTTCGTCCCATGCACGAGTTTTTATATCTATCTGATTTGTGTTATGAATAGGTATTAATTTAACTGCTACAATGCGTTCTGTTCCGTCACAATGTGAATTATGAGTATAATTATCATATTCTTTTGGATTGTTATTTAAATCAGTACATTTAATTGCTGTACCTGAGATAACTCCTGCATCATTAATATCAGTTGCGTCTAAGATACGATAAAAATTATTTGATGAAGAAGTACCATTAGGTGTATTTAAAGTGTCGCCATAAGTTAAATCATCAAGGAAATAAGCTCGATCATTAAAGATGGATGAACGGATACTATTGGTTCCATTTCCCTGATATGGATAAATAAACGCACGTTTTCGTCTTGGTTTTCCATCTTTTTCTCTTATATTTTCCATATCTAACTGACCAACAATTTCATTATAGTTATTAATAGAACCTACCTTACCTCCTGCTCCATCAAAAAAAATACCACCGGATAAAAAAATAGCATATGGCTCTAAAGCTGAAGCATCATCGATAACAAAAATTCGATTACTAGCTGAACCTTTGTATGGTTTACTGCCTGATCGCTTTGCTGTTCCTATAATAACTAAGTTATTGTTAATGGATTTCGCTACTGAATTACTGTAAATTAATTCACCATTAATTTTAGATTGAGTGTTTTTAATGGGAATAGACAACCAATTACTTGGAGTATCGTAATTTTCAACAGAAGTTTTAAATACAGAAGCATTATAATAGTTGTTTTGTTCGTATGAATTGAAGCCAACACCATAAATATAGCCATCGCTAATAACAATATCTCTCATACTTCCTTGGGCAAGAAACTCATTGCTATTTTCAGTATTGCTTGGCCAATTCAATTCAATTGGCTCTTCTCCATTTTTCCAAATAGCAGCTTTTGAAGTATAATGTACCCCATTTATATTAGATTTTTCACGAGAAATGCTACCAACAGCATAAGTATTTGTATTATCGATTGCCCATGCTCGTCCTTCTTTCCAATCTTTTAATGAGGTATTATTTTTTGGATAAATAGGAGATACTATTCGATTACGAGTTTTTCCTATGATACTTTGATTGCCAATAGGTTTAGCTGAGCTTGTTAATCCGTTAATAACATTGTTTAACTCATTAGGAAAAGCATCAACATGATACTCTACAAATGCCAATGCATTGGAGATTGTGCTACCTTCTAATTCTTTCTTTCTTGCGATCCAGTGTTTATTAGCCCAAGAAGAACACGTAGCGTATAAGAGTTCTTGATAACAATAATTTTCAAAGTCTACATCTTTTTGAATATATTTAAATGATCGATCCATAGAAAACGGTGATTCTTCACGATAATTATAGGCATCAATATGGATTCTTGTTTCGCCTGCTAATGGAAAATCTAGAGATTCGCAATAAGTACCAAAGCAGCCTAGTGCACCTCCTTTAAAACTGGGTAAAATGGCAACACCACGAGTTTGAGTATACTTTCCTAAATTAGATATTTCACTAGGAACTATAACCTCAACAACTTTATATAGTGCTGCGTTAACACTTACTGTCCAAATCATAATGAAAGTTATGTTTGCTGTTTTAAATAATTTATTCTGAAAAATCAATTTTAGAACCTTCGTATAACGATTTGCTTGTGATATAAAGAAAAAATTTTTAAAGATTTTTTATAATTTCTTTTAATAATTTAGGTCCATAATATATAAAACCGGAATAAATCTGAATTAATGTAGCTCCTGAAATCAATTTTTCTCTTGCAGAAATACAAGAATCAACTCCACCTACTCCAATAATTGGGATATCATTACCAAGTTCTTTATGTAAATGAAGAACTATTTTTGTACTAGATGTTTGAATAGGTTTACCACTTAGTCCACCTATTTCATTAGCATATTTCATCCTATTAACAACAGTTTTATCAAGAGTGGTATTTGTAGCAATAACTCCATCAATATTGTTTTTTATTAATGATTGGCAAATTTTACTAATTTCATGAGGATTAAGATCTGGTGAAATTTTAATAGTTAAAGGTACGTACTTTGCATGTTTTTTTAGTAATTCTTTCTGCTTAATCTTCAAAACAGTAAGTAGATTATTTAAAGATTCACCATATTGAAGAGAACGAAGTTTTTCTGTATTAGGAGATGATATATTAATTGTAATATAATCGGCATATTCATATACTTTTTCCATGCAAATTAAGTAATCTTTTTCTGATTTTTCGATTGGTGTGCCTTCATTTTTTCCAATATTAACTCCAAGTACAAAAGAAAATTTAGCAGATTTAATATTTTCTACAAGATGATCGACACCAAGGTTATTAAATCCCATTCTATTTATCATCCCTTGGGCCTCAATGAGTCTAAATAGACGGGGTTTATCATTGCCAAATTGTGGTCTCGGAGTAACAGTTCCTACTTCAACAAATCCAAATCCCATTGCATCCAGAGCTTCTAAACATTCTCCATTTTTATCAAATCCTGCAGCTAAACCAACAGGATTTCTAAAATTTAATCCCATACATTTAATAGGACGATGAGGTAGGCGTTGACGATAAATCCAGTCAAGTGGGGTACCACCAAAATACTTAAGGATTTGAATAATTAGATTATGTGTTTTTTCAGGATCAAAAAGAAACATTAAATCTCTAACTATACGATTCATCATATCTCCAAAACAATATATTAAAAATATGTAACATATTTATTTAATTTTTAGTACAAATTAAATTTAATAGCATTAATTCTCTTAGCGCGACGGAAAATTTAGCAAATTCATGTACCGAACCTACTTTAAATTCGTTTAAAACATTTTTCCAACGATTTAAAGAAAGTTTATTAGTTTCCAGCCATTTATCTAAAGTTCTTATTGCATCAAAATTTTCAATCTCAGATTTACATTTACAACTTAATACTTGTCGAGTTAACTGTCGTTGTTGCCAATTTAAGTCTTCACGAAATGCTGCTTTAGCTAGATCTTGCCAATTATTATCAACCGCTTGATTATTTATTTGTTTTAAAAACCAATGCAATGAAAGTTTATTGCCTAGGTAATAGTATAATTTAGCAGTTTGCTGAATATCCGTCCCTTTTTGTCTAGCAATTGTTGATATGTCAAGTACAGAATATAAACTAGATAAACGAGCGATATAATTAGCCAGTTTCTCAGAAATCCCTTTCTCTATCCAAAGTTTTGCCGTGATATTATGTTCATCAACCTCATGAGCTACAAGTATCTTGTCAAGATTTTTAGTAATTATTTGAATATCAACTTGGTATAGCGAAATTATTTCTTTTACTGATTTTTCCCCTCCTGCATGATTTCTTAATAACCAACGAGATAAACCGCGCAATGTCCTCCTTATGTAGGATATAATATCGTATTGAGTTTTAGTATTTGCAATATTATCTAACTGTCGTATTTCTTTTAATGCTAGACCTAAGTTATATATTTCTCTTGCAGCAACGTATGAATTAGTTATATCAGCAATATTTGCTCCGGTTTCTTCTTGAAGACGTGTTACAAAATTATACCCCATTTCATTAACCATCTGATTAGCAAGAACAGTTGAAATTATCTCTGAACGAAGTGGATGTTTCTTTAGACATGAAGAATATTTGTATCCTAACTTCATTGGAAAGTAAATTAATAATTTTTCGGAGTGAAATTGATCATTGATAATATTTTTATGCACTAGTTTATTCTTTAGAATCATTTTGCTATATGCAATTAAAATAGATAATTCTGGTTTTGTTAAAGACATTCCTTGTTTTGCTCGTTCTAGCAAAGTTTCATCATCAGGAATATTTTCTAAAGTTCGATCTAAATATCCCGATCTTTCCATAACATGAATAAACCTAATTTGTTCTTTTATTGATGAAATACCTTGATACTCAGTGACTGAAATTGATTCTGATTGACAATAAGCATCATTTAACACAATTTTATTTACTTCACTTTCCATAGAAGATAGAATATTGTTTCTTTGTTTTATGGTAAGATCACCATTTTGCATAAGAGAATTCAATAGAATTTTAATATTTACTTCATTATCTGAGCAAGCTACACCACTTACATTATCAACAAAATCAGTATTTACTTGACCGCCAAGAAGTGCATATTCAATTCGTCCAAGTTGAGTCATGCCCAAATTGCCACCTTCAGCAACAACTTTAGCTTTTAAGTTACAGGCATCAATACGTAACATATCATTAGAATGATCTCCTACATCTATATGTTTTTCGTTAGATGCTTTAACATACGTTCCTACTCCACCATTCCAAAGAAGATCTGCCTTCATAGATAGAATTGATTTAATCAGCTCATTAGATGACATAGAAATCTTTTTAGTACTTAACATGTTTTGCATTTCTTTTGTTAAAAAGATAGATTTAGAACACCTTGAGAAAATTCCACCACCTTTAGAAAGTATATTAGGATTATAATCTTTCCAACTAGAATTAGAAATATTGAATAAACGATTTCGTTCTTTCCAGCTAGCATTCGGTTCTGGATTAGGGTCTATAAATATATCCGTATGATTGAATGCAGCTTGTAAAAGAATATTTTTAGATAGAAGCATGCCATTACCAAACACATCGCCTCCCATATCACCTATACCTATAGCAGTAAAGTATTTAGTTTGATAATTTATACCAATTTCTCGAAAATGACGTTTAACTGATTCCCAGACCCCTTTAGCTGTGATTCCAATAGATTTATGGTCGTAACCATTAGAACCACCAGATGCAAATGCATCACCAAGCCAAAAATTGTATTGTTTTGATAAAGAATTAGCTAAATCAGAAAAACTTGAAGTTCCTTTATCAGCTGCTACTACTAAGTATGGATCATCTGAATCATAACAAACTACATTTTTTGGAGTTACTGTTTTTCCTTCAATAATGTTATCAGTAATATCTAGCAATGCTTTAATAAAACGTTTATAGCAATGTTGAGCTTCTTTAAAAATCTCATTGCTAGATAATAACATATGTTGTTTTTTACAAATAAAACCACCTTTTGCTCCAACAGGAACAATCACAGTATTTTTAACTTGTTGAGCTTTTAGTAACCCAAGTATTTCTGTACGAAAATCCTCTTGGCGATCTGACCAACGTACTCCTCCACGCGCAATTTTCCCTCCACGCAAATGTACACCTTCCATATCTGATGCATAAACAAAAATTTCAAATTCAGGAATTGGTTTTGGAATATCAGCAATTTTATTTGGTTTGATTTTTAATGACAACCAAGCTTTAGATTTATTATATTCATCTTTTTGGTAATAGTTTGTACGAAGCGTAGCAAGGATTATTTCTATATATCGCCGAATAATTCGATCATCATCTAAATTATCTATATGCCTAAGATGTTTTTTGAGATCTTTGAGAAGGTATTCTGGATTGCTATTTAATTTTGGATCAAATCTCATTATAAAAAGGTTTATTAGATTTTTGGCTACTTCAGGATAATGATTCAATGTATCTTCAATGTATTGAAGACTAAATGGAAAGCCAACTTGACGCATGTAAGAGGCGTAAGCACGTAAAATAGAAATTTCTCTTACAGATAAAGAAGCATTTAAAATTAATCTGTTAAAACCATCATTTTCTGAATTACCAGATAAAATTTCAGAAAAAGCTTGTTGAAAACGTTCTTTAGCTGAGTGGAAGTCTATAATGTTTTCGCTGTTATGTAACATTAAAAAATCTAAAATCCAATATTTTTTTCTTCCTATTTTTCTTCCTAATTTAGAAACTTCATAAGGAGACTCTCTAATTACCCTTAAATTTAAATTTTCTAGCATAGGCATTACATCAGATAAGTGAATTAGATGGTTTTGATGATATAATTTTAAACGTACTATTTTTGACTCTGCCCTTATCTCCTGTGGTCTATAAAGAAGCATTTCAAATTTATTTTTATCATTTAGTTTTTCTAAATGTTCTATATCTATTACTGCAGAACCTGGCATTACACTTTCTTTGTATGAACGAGGAAAGATTTTCATATATTTTTTAGAAAGTGATAGTCCTTTACTTTCTCCAAAATTCATTATAATAGCCTTTGATAGTCTATCATCCCAAGTGGAAGATACTTCAATTAGATTTTGTTCTATTTTTTTAATATCTAAGTTTATATTATTATTATCAACACGAATAATATAATGAGTTCTAGCTAAAGATCTTTCTGAGAAATACGTTGTAAATTCAACTTCTTTTGTAGAATTAAAATATTCTTGAAAAATACATTGCATCTGTCGACGTAGCTCTGTATTATACCGTTCCTTAGTAATATATACCATGCAACTGAAAAACCGACCAAATGGGTCTTTACGGATAAAAAGACGCAGTAAATCGCGTTCTTTCATATGTAAAACACCCATAGCTATTTCTAATAATTCGTTTTCTTTTGCTTGAAGTAGTTCATCGCGAGGATAATTTTCTAAAATATTATGTAATGCTTTATATGAATATGAAGCTTTACGGTGACCACTAGATTTAAGAATGCGAATAACTTTTTGCTTAACAAGAGGAATATTATTAATACTTTGATTATAAACAGCAGAAGTATAAAGGCCAGTAAATCGATGTTCACCTATCACTTTTCCTTTATCATTAAATTTTTTTATACCAATATAATCGGTATATGCTGGACGGTGAATTTGAGATTGTGAACTTCCTTTTGTTAAAATTAGAAAAAATGGTTGTTTAGCTTTAAGATAAGCTGAATCGGGAAAATCAGTTAATTTTACCCCTCTAATATATCGTTCATATGTAAATAGACCTAATCCTTTTTCATCAGTTGGTTTTAGTTCAGTCTCATCATCAATAGTTGCAAGATCATATTCTTTGTAACCCATAAAAGTAAAATTATCGTCACCTAACCAATGTAAAAACTGTACTACATCATCATAGTATATATCTTTAATGGGGAAAGTATTTTTTTTAATTTCAATTTCATTGATTATTTGTTTTAATTTTTTAAGCATTAACGCCCAGTCTTTTACAATTAAATTGACGTCTTTTAGTATTCTATGTAATTCATTTTTAAGTAATATGATTTTTTCATCATCATTTAGACGATTGATTTCTATATGAAATAAGGATTGAAACCGACCATATCCTTCATTTATATCAACAATGTCCCCTTTTTCATCTTTTTTAAGTTGAATTGGTCCATGAAGCATAAGGTAAGCAGATAAATCTAAACGATTTAGGGTCATTTTAATTGAATCAAATAAAAATGGAGCATCTGGCATAACCATTTCAATAATAGTATGTATAGATTGCCACCCTTGTCTGTTTACTGTCGGATTAAAGACTTTTACTGAAATTTTCTCTGTTTTATTTTCATTAATATGATTCCATAAACTAATAATAGCTCCATATAAATCATATTCATTTCGATCTATCAAATCATCTTGAGCAATATTATTAAGTAGATGCTGGGCTAATTTTATTACTAAATTTTGGGTAATAGAAGGCAATTTCGTTCTAATAATCTTATATATTTTTTTAAGTAAAGTCGGAGTTAAAGTTTTACTATACATCATAATTAAAACTCCATAATCTATGTTTGAAATTTTATTCTAAAATAGCCTAAAAGTAAGCCAAGTTTCAATGGAGATATTTATTTAGATAAGTTTATTTCAAAAAATAATAAAAATGTAAAAAAAAGAACTTTTATATTTTTAGATTAAATATTTATCTTGAAGTAAGATTTATTGTTTATCTGATTGCATAATTAGATATTCAATGCTAATCATTAGTGTTATTTTATTATTGTAGTTGCTTTATTTTTAATATTAGACTATTTCATTAATTAAACTGTCTAAGGACATCTGTTAAAAATTCTAGTCGGACATATTTCATTTAATTAAATATAGTGTTTTTGTTTCTCAATGTTCCAAACAAGTAATACTATTAGCTATTATTGGCTAATAAAACAGGTAAAAAAATATAAATCTAAGCTTTTTTTTGCTAATGGTATTGCTATTCTCGCTGCATTAGTTAGTGTCCCAATTCCTTTATTAATGCCCCTTATGGTTGATGAGGTATTATTAGAAAAACCTGGATCCGGTTTAGCTCTAATGAATCACTTGTTACCAGAGAAAATGCAAACTTCAGTTGGTTATATATTGTTAACTTTAATATTAATCATCTTAATGCGCACTTTAAGTCAAGGATTGAATATTCTTCAAGGTAAGCAGTTTACTTTTGTTTCTAAAACAATTACCTATAAAATGCGTGTTAAGATGATTGACAAGTTAGGTAAGATTAGTATTAAACAATATGAAACTCAAGGTAGTGGTGGAATTAATGCTCATTTAATTGTAGATATTGAAACAATTGATGAATTTATAGGTAGTACATTAAGTAAATTTATGATTAGTTTATTAACAGTATTAGGTACTGCACTGGTTCTATTATGGTTAGAATGGAGATTAGGATTATTTATTCTGTTAACTAATCCAATTGTTATTTATTTTTCTGGAAAATTAGGTAATAGAGTTAAACTACTTAAGCAACAGGAAAATTCTTCATTTGAAAAATTTCAGAATCGTTTAATAGAAATATTAGATAGTATTTATCAACTTAGAGCTGATAATAAAGAAAAAAAATTTTTAGAACAATTGAAAATTCAAGCAAATCAAATTTGTTTAAATTCCGATAAATATGCTTGGCAATCTGAGGCTGCTGGTAGGCTTTCATTTTTACTATTTTTACTTGGATTTGAAATATTTAGAAGTGTAGCAATGTTGATGGTTTTATTTAGCGATTTAACTATTGGTCAAGTGTTTGCTGTATTTGGTTATTTATGGTTTATGTTAGGTCCTGTACAAGAATTATTAGGTATTCAATTCTCTTGGTATAGTGCAAAAGCAGCTTTAATTCGTATAAATAAACTTCTAATATTAGAGGAAGAATATCGTCCAAAAAGTAAAATCAATCCATTTGAGTACAAAGATAGCATAGAAGTTAACATCAGTAATATTTGTTTTCATTATCATAAAGAAAATCAAATATTAAATAATTTAAGTTTAATTATTCCATCAGGTAAAAAAGTTGCCTTGGTTGGAATTAGTGGTAGCGGTAAATCTACTTTAATTCAATTATTACTTGGTATGAATTCTCAAAATTCAGGAACTATTCGATTTAATGGTAAATTAGCTAATGAAATAGGTTTTAAGCTTATTCGAGAAAATATTTCTGTTGTTTTACAACATCCAATACTTTTTAATGATTCATTGAGAAATAATGTATCATTTGGAAATCAATATGAAGATGCATTAATTTGGAATGCATTAGAAATTGCACAGATGGATGATTTTATATTAAAGCTAAGTAGTGGTTTAGATACTCAAATTGGTCGTAATGGAGTTCGGTTATCAGGAGGACAACGTCAACGTTTAGCAATAGCCCGTATGATTTTGAGTAATCCCAAGTTAGTTATTTTGGATGAAGCCACTTCAGCATTAGATACTGCAACTGAATTAGCAGTGCATAATGCATTAACTAAATTTTTAAACGGTAGAACAACTATTATAGTTGCGCATAGATTATCGGCAGTAAAAAAAGCCGATGTAATATATGTACTTGATAATGGTAGAATTACTCAAATGGGCAACCATGATGAATTAATTAAACAAAAAGGTTTATATCAAACTTTGTATGGGGAATATCTCTCTTCTAATTTTTAATGAAAATAACACTATCGTAAACATTAAATAGAAATGGTCATATTTCTTTTGTGTTTATTAAAATTTTATACATCAATATATTTAAATATATTCACTAACTTGTCAAAAATAGATAGATATTTAGATTATTTATTATTTCAATAATAGTTTTAATATATCAATTTCCTGGCATTTTAGTTCAGAATTAAATATCAATTGATTCCTTTAACTAAAGTTAATACTTTTAGTATTTAATTATAAAACTATTAAACCTATGTCATTGAAAGCTAAAGCACTAGACATAATGCCAACATGCGCTGAATTAGCAAAATCACTTCCTATTACTAATGATATTGAAAAAAGGATAACTCAATTTCGTAAACAAGCAGAAAAAATACTCACTGGCCAAGATAAAAGGCTATTAGTTATTGTTGGCCCTTGTTCAGTACATGATACTAAAGCTTCTTTTGAATATGCTAAGCAGTTATCTGTACTTCAAGAAAAATATAAAAAACAATTATTTATTATAATGCGTACGTATTTTGAAAAACCAAGAACTTTTATTGGTTGGAAAGGATTGATTACTGATCCAAATTTAGATGGATCATATGCATTAAAAGTAGGTTTATATAAAGCACGTAAATTATTATTGGATATTAATGCGCTTGGCTTAGCTACAGCTACTGAATTTCTTGATATGATTACAGGGCAATATATTGCAGATCTAATTACATGGGGTGCAGTTGGTGCTAGAACTACAGAATCTCCAAGACATCGAGAAATGGCTTCAGCATTATCTTGTCCTATTGGATTTAAAAATGGAACAAATGGTGGTATTAAAATTGCTATTGATGCAATTCGTGTATCTAATTTTTCTCATTATTTATATTTACCAGATAATAATGGGCGTATGACAGTTTATAAAACTAGTGGAAATCCATATGGACATATTATCCTACGTGGTGGGAACTCTGGTCCTAATTATGATTTCAAATCAGTAGAAAATGTTTGTATGCAACTTTCTAAATTTAATTTACCTAAACGGTTATTGATTGATTGTAGTCACGCTAATTGTGAAAAAAAACATTTTAAACAATTAGATGTAGCTAAAGATATTTGTAAACAAATAAAATTAGGTAAAGGTTATATAGCAGGAATTATGGCAGAAAGTTTTATTGAAGAAGGTAATCAATCAATAGAAGATTTAAATAACCTTATTTATGGTCAATCTATTACTGATCCTTGCCTTGGTTGGAAAGATACAACTACTTTATTAGACATGCTAATGAATGCTGTTAAAATTTATCAGATGACGTCTATAAATAAAATCAAAAAACGGAAAAAACAGAAAGGAATATTTGTCTAGTAGATACATTAGATAAAATGTAATATGTAAACAAGCATGAGGCTATCCAGTATTTTACTAGTTAATCATTTTTAGTAAACATGATAGTTTTAAATTTAACTTAAAGTGCTAGTTTTTTTAAATTATAAAGTATATCTTATACTTCTAATTTTAACATCATAGTTAACCAATTTTGTATAAAGTTAATGACATATTTGAAACTATACAAGGCGAAGGAAGCTTATCAGGTATTCCATCGGTTTTTGTTCGTCTTCAAGGTTGTACTGTAGGATGTTCTTGGTGTGATACTAAAGATACTTGGAATGTGAATTTTCAAAATCAATGTGATTTAAATGAGATTTTAAATAAAACTTATCCAAGTGAATCTTGGTGTTTATCTTCTGCTCAAGAAATTATCGATGTATATCGTAAGCGAGGTTTTTTAGCAAAGCATATAGTAATTACTGGTGGTGAACCTTGTATCTATGATTTACGGCCACTTCTTAATGGTTTTGAAATAATAGGTTGTTCCTGTCAAATAGAGACTAGTGGTACATCAGAGATTCGAGTATCAAAAAGGACATGGGTTACAGTATCACCAAAATTTTTGATGAAAAATAAACTACCAGTACTTAATAGTGCTCTATACAGAGCTGATGAAATTAAATATCCAGTTGCTGTAGAAAAAGATATAAAAAAATTAGATAAACTATTATCAAGTATCAAAATAAGCGATAAAACTATTATTTCTCTACAGCCTGTTAGCCAAAAAACACATGCAACAGAATTATGTATTAGAACATGTATTCAAAGAAATTGGCGTTTATCTATTCAAAGTCATAAATACTTGAATATAGTATAGTTTAAATAAGAATCAAATAAAAAATAATGAAGAAAGCAGTTGTTGTCTTTAGTGGTGGTCAAGATTCTACAATTTGTCTAGTAAAAGCTTTAGATGAATTTGATGAAGTTCATGCTGTTACTTTTGATTATGCTCAAAGGCATAGGAAAGAAATTAAGGTTGCCATTAATTTAGCACAATATTTTAAAGTAACTACACATAAGTTGATGGATTTAACTCTTTTAAATAAATTAACAATTAGTGCATTAACTAGAGAAGAACTTCCTGTATCTAATCAATTACAAAATAATGGATTGCCAAATTCATTTGTACCTGGTAGAAATATTTTATTTCTAACTTTAGCTGGAATTTATGCTTATCAAATCAGTGCAGATGCAGTTATTACAGGATTATGTGAAGCAGATTCATCTGGATATCCTGATTGTCGGAGTGTTTTTTTGAAGAATATGAATAAAACTTTAATTCAGGGAATGGATTATAAAGTAAATATTCTTGCACCACTTATGAGACTTAATAAAGCTGAGGTATGGGCTATGGCGGATAAGTATAATGTTCTAGATTTGATACGATATAAAACCTTGACTTGTTATAATGGAATTATTGGTATAGGTTGCGGTAATTGTTTAGCTTGCAAATTAAGAAATATCGGTTTAAACAATTACCTGAGTAATCCAAAGTCTATAATGAAATCTTATCTTAAGAAGGTAAATTCATCATAGGAGTAACTAATAACTAATATTAGCTTGAATTTTAGTATATTGATGATATGCATATGTATCATATTTTCTAGTTTTCACTAATTTAAGTTAATCATGATTACGTGTAAATCTTCGACGTTTTTGACTACTATGATTTCGGTTTATGCGGTTACTATAATTCTGTCCACTATTTCGATAACTACGAAATTCATAAAAGCCTCTAAAATCGCATAATACTGCAAAAGCTTCTTTTTGACGAATTCTTAGTTTACGTAGTTTATCTATAATTCTAGAATTCATCATTTTGGGTAATTGAACATACGTTTGATTTTGAGTTAATTTTATTGCTCCAATAGAAGTTTTTGTTAATCCTAATTCATTTGCTAATGCACCAACAATATCTTTAACTTGAATACCTTGATCACGACCTACCTGAAGTTCGTAAGTATCCCAATTTTCTGGAGTATTTAAATTACTAGATCTATTAGAATCACGATATTCTTTTTTTCGACGTAATTTATCACGTTCAATGACAGTAATCATTGGATCTGAACCAGAATAGAATAATGGACGCTTCCCCTGTTGGCGTTTAAGAAGAATCGCTGCTAGCATTTCTGTATCAATTTCTAAAGATGTTTTTAATTTTTCAATTAAAACAAGAAATTTTTTAATTATTTTATGCTCTTTCTCAGCTTTAATTTCTGCACTTAATTTAATCAGACGAATTTCTGCTATTTTATCACGTAAAGGTAATTGAATTTCTTGTATTGAAGATTTGATTACGCGCTCAATAGTTCTAAGCATACGTAACTGATTTGTACGCACTAAAAGAATCGCTTTCCCTTTACGTCCAGCACGACCAGTACGTCCAATTCGATGAATATAGGACTCAGCATCAAATGGAATATCATAATTAAATACATGAGTAATTCGATGAATATCAAGACCACGAGCAATAACATCTGTTGCAACTAGAATATCAATTACACCATGCTTAATATTTTCAACAGTACGTTCACGTTGAGATTGAGGAATATCACCATGTAAAGCAGCAACCTTAAAATCATAATTACTTAGCCAATTAGCTAACCGTTCAGTTTCTTGACGAGTACGAACGAATATTATAGATGCATCTGTCTCTTCAGTTTCAAGAAAACGAGAGATTGCTTCATCTTTTTCAATCCCTTTTACAACCCAGAATTGTTGTTCTACCTGTTCAACAATATGATTTTTTCCAGCTACATCAATATACTTAGGATTACGTAAAAAACGTTTAATAATATTTTTCAATATAGGAGGTATAGTTGCAGAAAACATAACGCGCTGTGCTGTTTCTGATGCATGCTCCATAATCCAAGTTACATCATCTACAAAACCCATGTTTAACATTTCATCAGCTTCATCTAAAATAAAAGTATGTACTTCATCTAAATGTAAGCAATTCCTCTTAATAAGATCTTGAATTCGACCAGGAGTCCCTACCACGATATTAATACCAGATCTCAGTGCACGAATTTGATCTGAAATAGAAACACCGCCATAGACTTCTAATACTTTCAGTTCATTTAGGTTTTTACCAAGATTCTTTATCTCTGCTCCTACTTGAATTGCCAATTCACGAGTTGGTGAAAGAATAACAGCTTCTGGTTTATTTTGTTTAAAATTCAATTTATTAAGCAAAGGTAAAGCAAATGCAGCTGTTTTTCCAGTGCCTGTTTGGGCTTTTCCTAATAGATCTTTACCTGTTAGTAAATGAGGAATAGCTGATGACTGAATAGGAGTGGGCCTTATAAAACCCATCTCATCTAAAGCAGAAAGGATAAAGTTATTTAAATCTAGTTCCTTGAATTGAATCACAGAATTTTGCATTGAAATCCTACTATATTGTTAACAAGAATTCCCATTTGCATCTATTCAATTCCAATACTAACTTAATATTAAGTTTACTTCTTGCTTCATCAAGTAAAGCAATAGAGTTTAAATGCAATAGAGGCTACTGGGATATTATTACTTCCGGAGGCGAATTATTCCTTAAATAGATAAAAAGATCCAGAAAAAAATTGAAATACATCACAATTATTTATTTAATTAGTTATAGAATAAGAAAATCAAAACCTTATTCTCTTAAAAAATCATTTTAGATTTAATAAAACCGGATTTGATGTTCGCTCGTAACCAAATGTCGACTCTGGACCATGGCCTGATATAAAATGTACAGTGTCACCTAGTGGCCATAGCTTTGTTTTAATTGAATTTATCAATTCATTGAGACTACTTCCTGGAAAATCTGTTCGACCAATACTGCCATTAAATAAAACATCGCCAACAAAAGCTAACTGAGATTTTTGGTTAAATAGAACGATGTGTCCAGGAGTATGTCCTGGGGTATGAAATACATCTAGAATTTGTTTTCCAAATTTTATTTGATCTTGATCCTTTAACCACTCTTTAGGTTCAAAAGATTCTATAATAGGAAGGGAAAACATTTTACTTTGTTTATCTAAAGCCTTAAACCAAAACTTGTCTTTTTTATGAGGCCCAATGATATTGATTCCACCTAATATTCTAGAAAGTGCCTGTGTTCCACCGACATGATCTAGATGACCATGAGTGAGTACCAAACAGATAACTTTAATCTTAAGTTTATTGATAAGATTAGCTAATTTTTCTTCATCGCCACCAGGATCTATCACAATACCTTCCATTGTTTCATCACACCAGACAATAGAACAGTTTTGGAAAAATGAAGTCACAGGAACTACTTGATATTTTATAGACATTCAAAACTCCAATAAGAAAGATGTAGATTCTAAGTGAGAGTATAATATATTCAAGTTATTTTAATTAATTGACATAATTATACACCACTTATAATTTTAAATTATGTTTTCCGTATGATGCTTTTGCCTTTAAATAACCTTGATTACCTGACTTAATATGTGCAGAAGTATTTATAACTTCAGTTATTTCGATATTATTTGCTTTTAGTTCTTTAACTTTTTTGGGATTATTAGTTATTAATCGAATTTTAGTTACGTTCAATGCTTTCAGCATTTGAGCAGCTTCACTGAAATCACGAAGGTCGTCACCAAATCCTAAATGATTATTAGCTTCATAAGTATTCATACCTTGACTTTGCAGTAGATAAGCATCAATTTTATTATATAATCCGATTCCTCTCCCTTCTTGACGCAAATAAAGAATAATTCCTCCATATTTGCTCATTTTATAAATGGTTTCATCTAATTGTTCACCACAGTCACAGCGAGACGAATGGAAAACATCACCAGTTAGGCACTCTGAATGCATACGTACTAATGGAATTTTGCTTTTTAAATCAGCATGCTTGAAGACAACTGCTATATGCTCTTTTTCCGTTTTTAGTCTGCTAAAAGATAAAATCTCCGCATCAATGTCACTTTTAATCCCTACTTTTAGATTAACTCTAGCTCGTACTTTCGCCATGTTTTTACTCACTTGGATTTCTGATTCAGTGATTAATAGATTACAGCACTATACTAACCATGGAGAGTGGATAGAGTATTTTTAATAATTATGCATAAAACACTTAAAGCCATTGTTATTATTATTGACGAATGAAAATTCGTATTAACAAAGTCAAATGAAATTATTTCTTCTAGCTTTAAGCTAATTTTAAAGATGATAGCTAAAGGGTTATTTACCTAACCTACTCTTCATTATCATATAAAATATGATATGTTTCTGCAAAGCAGTAGAATATATATATGATAATAAATTATGGGATAACAATCACATATATTGACATTTACTTATACTGTTCATTTAAAATGAACTCCGATATATAGAGCTATTATAGCTTATAACTACATATTTACTTATATGAAAGAATATATACTAATATAATTAACAAATTTTTTTAGAAAATAAAGTTGAAATAAAAAAAGTTTAAAAGTTTATTTATACTAGCATTCATCATCAATATTAAGATTAACGAATATTTTTTTGAAATTCAGAAATCTTTATTTTCCAAGTCTCTGGACCTTTTTGATGTATATTTTTACCACTAGCATCAATAGCTACAGTAACAGGCATATCTTTAACTTCAAATTCATAAATTGCTTCCATTCCTAAGTCCTTGAATGCAACTATTTTCGATTTTTTTATAGATTTAGATATTAAATAAGCAGCACCGCCAACAGCTATTAAGTAAACAGCTTTGTACTTTTTAATTAATTTTGTTATTTTATGATTACGCTCTGCTTTCCCGATCATGCCTATAATACCAAATTTCTCTAACATCATATTAGTAAATTTATCCATTCGAGATGAAGTAGTGGGTCCTGCAGGACCCACTACTTCATCTTTTATAGCGTTAACAGGACCCACATAATATAAAAATTTACCTTTTAAATTAATGTTTAATGGTAAGTGTTTTTTATTTTCAATAACATCTTGTAAACGTTTATGAGCAACATCACGAGCTGTAAAAATTTTACCTGATAGCAAAAGTGTTTCTCCAGATTGCCATCTTATAAGTTCTTCTTTTTTTAGTTTATTCAGATCAACTTTACGAGTATTGTTATTGATTTTCCAGGTGATTTTGGGCCAATCTGATAATTTTGGTATTTCTAAATTTGCTGGACCAGTTCCATCTAAAGTAAAATTAATATGACGAGTAGCTGCGCAATTTGGAATTAAACAAATTGGTTTGGAAGCAGCATGAGTTGGTGCAGTTTTAATTTTTACATCTATAACTGTAATTAATCCACCAAGTCCTTGTGCTCCAATTCCTAATCTATTCACTTTGTTAAAAATATTTAATCGTAAATCTTCTTCAAAATTTTTTGGGCCTTGTGTTATAAGTTCTTGGATATTAATATGTTCCATCAACGATTCTTTCGCTAACAGTGCAGATTTTTCTGCTGTCCCGCCAATTCCTATCCCTAATATTCCTGGTGGACACCATCCAGAACCCATTTTTTTTACTGAATGTTCTACCCAATTTACAATATCATCAGAAGGATTAAGCATGGCCATTTGAGTTTTATTTTCAGAACCTCCTCCTTTTGCTGAAAGAAAAATTTTCATTACATTACCAGGGATCATCTCAATATGAACGACAGCAGGAGTATTATCTTTAGTATTAATTCTCTTTCCTGCAGGATCCATTACAATAGAAGCACGTAATGGATTCTCTAGGTTTGTATAAGCCTGGTGGACGCCTTTATCAATCATCTCTTGGAAAGTTAAATTTGTTGAATTCCAACGTACTTTCATCCCAATTTTTAAGAAACAAGTAACAATTCCTGTATCTTGACAAATTGGACGATGACCTTCAGCAGACATACGTGAATTGACTAAAATTTGAGCAATAGCATCTTTCGCTGCTTGACTTTTTTCTCGATAATATGCTTTTTCTAAAGCTTTAATAAAATCTAATGGATGATAATAAGAAATATATTGAAGTGCATCAGCAACACTGCTAATTATATCTTGTTCTCTAATTATTGTCATTTTATGATGCCTTTTCTTGTAATATCAAAATAGAGTGACTTTTTTGTCAAAAATTAATAATAACCAGTTAAATAATATTCAAATTAAAAAAATTAAGTATTTTCCAAACTTATCTAAACAACTTTTTTCTAAAATTGAACACTTATCCTGGTCAATGCTACTTAGTTCTGCATCCTCTGTACATAAAAATAGTAGGTTTGATATCTTAGTTAGTCTACCTAAAGTTAAGCTAGAGACATACTCAAATATTACTACTGTTGATACTGAACTAACTTCGTATAGTACAAGTTCTGATCCATTTAAACTTATTTCTGAACTTCAAGACCTTTATCTTCCTAACGTTTCTACTGAATTTCAATTTCCTTTTATTGGTGGTATTTTAGGTTATTTTTCTTATGATTTAGGGAGAAGAATTGAAAATATTTCTAATTTTTCTGAGAAAGATATTGATTTACCAGATATGGCAGTTGGTTTTTATGAATGGGCTATCATAGTAGATCATCGATTGAAAGCAGCTTTTGTTGTAGGTCTAAATGTAGATAAATATTGGCAATGGATTAGCAATCAAGTTAAATCTTCTCAATCTAAATTTCATCTCACAGAAAAGTGGCAATCCAATATGGATAAAATAAGTTATACTAATAAATTTGATAAAATACAGGAATATATATTTAATGGAGATTGTTATCAGATTAATTTGGCTCAACGTTTTCATACAAAATGTATAGGTAGTGAATGGGAAGCCTATCAAAGATTAGAAAAATTGAACTTATCTCCTTTTTCAGCTTTTATTCGCATAAAAAAAGGTACAATCATCAGTTTATCTCCTGAAAGATTTTTAGAAGTAAACAATGGATTAATTAAAACTAATCCAATTAAAGGAACACGTCCAAGATCTAAAGATTATAACAAAGATAAAAACTATGCACTTGAATTGATAAATTCTGAAAAGGATCAAGCTGAAAATCTCATGATTGTTGATCTTCTTCGTAATGATCTTGGTCGTGTAGCAAAACCAGGGACTGTACATGTTCCTAATCTTTTTTTTATAGAAAGTTTTCCAGCAGTACATCATTTAGTCAGTACTGTTACAGCTAAATTAGATAGTAAATATTCATATATTGAACTATTGCGGTCTAGCTTCCCTGGAGGATCAGTTACTGGTGCTCCTAAAATAAGAGCAATGAATATTATAGAAGAACTAGAACCAAATAGACGACATATTTATTGCGGAAGTATTGGTTATATAAGTCGTAATCATAAGATGGATACAAATATTGCAATTAGGACATTACTTATAAAAGATAGGAAAATTTATGCATGGGCTGGTAGTGGTATAGTAGCTGATAGTAATCGTGATTCTGAATATCAAGAAACGTTAGATAAACTTAGTCAAATTTTAAAGGTACTATAAGAATATTAAGGTCACTTCTAAAAAATATTTTCTAAATCTTTTTATATATGATAAGTAGGTTTTATTAAAAATACCATTTATGCTACACTAAGCATTTCAAATAAATCCATTAATATGCTAATAGTTAGAGCCATAATCAATACTTTATATTTTCTTGTAATCTATTAAAACTAACATCAAGCATCAAATGTTTTAATTATCATTTTGGTTAGTTTATTTTAAAGTTACGTATTTAAAAAAAACAGTTAGATACTATATTTATTTACCTGAGTAAATGCAACCTGTAGTACAAGTTTCTTTAATTTCTATTTTATTTAATATAGGCAATGAGGGTTTTAGTTTCCTCCAAATCCAAATTGCAAGAACTTCGCTAGTCGGATTCTCTAACCCAGTAATCTCATTTAAGTAAAAATGATCTAACTGTTCATAAATTGGGTTAAATAATTTCTTAATATCAGAAAAATCTACTAACCAACCAGTGTTTGGATCTATATTACCTTGTATATAAAGACGAACAAGAAAAGAGTGTCCATGTAATCGACCACATTTATGACCTTTAGGCACATTAGGCAAATGGTGAGCGGCTTCAAAGGTAAAGTCTTTATATATCTCTGTTTTCATTTCAACCTCTTGAAAATTGTATCAAATTAAAAACCAGTTATATAAAAAAAGGTACTATTCATATTTTATAAAAATAAAAAGCACATTAATTTATCAAAAATATGAATTTTATTCATGGGGAGGTTCTAAATAGATGGATGCTAATCCTCCAAGAGATGTTTCCCGATATCTTTTATTTATATCTTTACCTGTTTGATACATGGTATTAATAACTTTATCTAGTGAAATTAAGCATGTATTGCTAGATTTTAAAGCTATTCTTGAAGCATTAATTGCTTTTATTGCACCCATTGCATTTCTCTCAATACAAGGTACTTGGACTAAACCACTAATAGGATCACATGTCATGCCAAGAGAGTGTTCCATTGCAATTTCAGCTGCGATACAAATTTGATTATTAGTTCCACCTCGTAAAGCAGTAAGACTTGCTGCAGCCATAGAAGATGAAACCCCAACCTCTCCTTGACAACCTACTTCTGCACCACTAATAGAAGCATTTGTTTTATATAAAATACCAATAGCACCAGATACAGCAAAAAAATCTTTTAGCTGATTGGTATCTAGTTTTTTAATAAATTTGTTGTAGTACATTAAAACAGCGGGGATAATCCCTGCTGAACCATTTGTTGGTGAAGTGACAATTTGCCCACCAGAAGCATTCTCTTCACTCACAGCAAAAGCAAAAAGATTAATCCAATCCATAATTACCATAGGATCATTATCAAATGATTCATCAGACTTTAATTTTTTAAGCAATCTTGGAGCCCTTCTAGTAACATTTAATCCACCTTCTAAAATTCCTTCTGTTTCGAAACCTCTCTTCATACATAACAGCATCACTTTCCAAAGATTTTTAACTTTTCTATCAATAGATCTCATGGTTCGAAAAGACAATTCATTGCGTAGTATCATATTTCCTAGGCTAAGACCATGCTTTTTAGCCTGAAATAACATTTCACTAGCAGATTTAAATGGAAATTCAACACTAATTAGATCTTTATTATTTTTCTTTTTTTTAAACTCCTTAGCTGTTGTTATAAAACCACCACCATTTGAATAATAAGTTTCAAAGAGTATTATTGAACCAAATAAATCATATGCAGTGATAGTCATACCATTTTCATGTAATGGTAAATTTCCAGAATGAAAAATAATATCTGATTTATATTTAAAATCAATTACACGATTTCCTAATAAAAAAAGCTTGCTATTTTTAATAACAGTTTTCATTTTATTATTTGCAATATTAATTTTTATAGTCTCTGGTTTATTTCCTAATAAACCTAGAATAACTGCTTTATCCGTATGATGTCCTTTTCCTGTTAAAGATAGTGAACCATATAGATCAACTTGAATACGATTAACTTTATTAATCATTGGAGCTATTAGATGAGTAAAATTATAACCTGCAATCATTGGACCATTAGTATGAGAACTAGAAGGGCCAATACCTATTTTATAAATATCAAAAATTGATAGCATAAATATTTCCTGTGAGTTGAATCTTTAACGGAAGTATGCACTAGTAATGTATAACTCATTGAAATTATTTTTTTAAAAAACATTTTGACTCTTATATAGTTATATCTTTTTTTACGCTATCATGTACTATTACTTATAGTAATATTTCAGGAGATTCTAATGTAATTTCTTTTAAAATACCATTACGAAACTCATTCAGAAAAATTTCACAAGCTTTATAATTATCGATATAAGCACCAGGTTTTAGTGTCCCTCGATTAATTCCAATTGCATTTATTATCTCTATACTAGATTCAGGAAGTTTTTTTATTTTATAACGTTTTTTAATTTTTTCTGGATAATACTTAAGAAGGTAACTAATAATATCAATAGCAACTTCATCATATTCTATTGCAATATTTTTTACAGCTCCAATTGCCGCTAAACGAAAGGCCACACTGCGATCTTCTATTTTAGTTAAAAAAATTCCAGGAGTATCATACAACACAATACCATTTTTTAAATTAACGCATTGTTGAGAACGAGTAATAGCTGGTTGATTACCAGTAACTGAAATAGTACGACTAGCTAATGTATTTATTATGGTTGATTTTCCTACATTTGGAATACCTATAATCATTACTTTAATATTTTTTTTAATCTTATGATTAGATGGAATAAATTTACGGCATATTTTTTTTATTTTACAGACTGATTGTAAATTAGATGCTATTGTTGATATTGCTTTTATTTCTTTTTTTTGAAAATACTGCATCCATAATTTAGTTAATTTAGGATCAGCTAGATCAGATTTATTTAATACTGTTAAATGGTGTTTATTGGTATACCATTTAGGAAAAATGGGATTTTGACTACTGAAAGGGATACGAGCATCTAAAATTTCAATAAAAATATCAATTTGTTTAACAATTTCTTCAATTTTCTTAGTAGCTTTATACATGTGTCCAGGAAACCATTGAATAGACATAAAGAAAATAATCCAAATGAAAAATAATTAACGTTAATAAAAGAAAAAAGCAGTAATTAAATTAATACTAACTAATTATTACTATTAGCAATATAGCCAACATCAAATAATCTTTGATGGCGATTACTTGTTAGGTTTTATATTTTCTACACGAGATCTTAATTTTTGTCCTGGTCGAAATGTAACTACCCTTCTTGCTGAGATCGGAATATCCTCACCAGTTTTTGGATTTCTTCCAGGACGTTCGCTTTTATTACGAAGCTCAAGATTACCAAAACCAGATAGTTTTACTTGTTCGCCATTTTCCAATGCTTTTCGAATTTCTTCAAAAAATATTTCAACTATTTCTTTAGCATCACGCTTAGTATAGCCAATTTTTTCAAATAGGTTCTCTGATAGTTCTGCTTTTGTGAGAGCCATAAAATTCACCTCAATATATTAATTATGTAGTATTTAATAAGTAGTCAATAATTTTTAAAAGCTCAAAGTGGCTGAATAAAAATTATAATGAATCTATGTATAGATTAAAGGTAATTTAACTTGATATTAGAACCTATCTAGTAAATAAAGACTGTCTTAAAAAAACTAATCACGAAGTGAAGCACCAAATTTTTTGGATATATGAATAAGGATTTTTTTAACTAGTTTAGAGATATCTTGTTCTGTTAAAGTACAGACTGTGGACTGGAACATTAATGCAATTGCTAGGCTTTTTTTCCCTTTTTTAATACCATTGCCAACATATAAATCAAATAATTTAGCATCTTTTAAAAAGGTTCCACCTAATTCAAAACATGAACGTATTATGCTATCAAAAGTTATGTTTTCATCAACAATTATCGAGATATCACGACGATTGGATGGATACTTAGATATTTCTAAGAAAGTTGGAATAATACTAGTATCAATAGTAGAACTACGTATCTCAAAAGCAAAAGTTCGACCATATAAATCTAATTCAGACTCAAGTTTTGGATGAATTGTACCAATAATTCCAACCTTCTCTTCTTCTAAAAAAATAGCAGCAGATTGACCAGGATGAAATGCTGGATGTTTTTCAGCTTTAAATTTATATGCTTTATTATTGTTAGATAACTCTAAAATAGATTCTAAGTCTCCTTTTAGGTCAAAAAAATCAACCTCTTGAACTGGTATACTCCAATGTTTTAGATTTCTAGTACCAGATATTACACAAGCAAGCATTAATTCTTGTTGAATATTATTCTCTGAAGATTTACAAGGAATAAAAGTTCGACCATATTCAAATAAACGAACATATGGTTGTTGACGTTTTTGATTATATGAAACAGCATTTAATAAACCTTGAATTAAACCAAGACGCATTGCCGACATATCTGAAGAAATAGGATAAGGTAATATAAAAGGTCTGATATCTGGGAAAAACAACTCTTGTTGTTCCGGTTTCACAAAACTATATGTAATAGCTTCATGATAACCGCGGCTTACTAAAAAAGAACGAATCTTTTTTATAACAGATTGATCTCTTTTTTTAGTATTATTTACTTCAATATTTAGTAATGGGAATTGGTTAGGCATATTATCATAACCATAAATACGAGCAATTTCCTCCACAAGATCTTGTTCTATTGTTATATCAAATCTCCAAGTTGGAACAGTAACCAACCAATCACTTTCTTCTTTTTTAACTAGGAACCCAAGATGTTTAAGAATCATTAAAACATCTAAATCAGGAATATGATATCCTAAGATTCTATCAAGTTTAAATCGGTGAAACTTAATTCTTTTTTGTTTGGGATAATTACATTTAGATTCTATAGAAACAACTGTTGAAACATCACCACCAGAAATATCAATTAAAAGTTGAGTTGCGCGTTCTATAGCTTTTAATTGCAAATTATAGTCAACACCGCGTTCAAATCGACTAGAAGCATCAGTTAGTATACCATAATGACGAGCATGACCAGAAATATAATCAGGGGAAAAAAAAGCAGATTCAAGAAGTATACTTTTAGTATGAGTATTTACAGATGAACTTTGACTACCTAAAATTCCAGCAATAGAGAGAATTTTATCTTCATCTGCAACTACAACAGTATCAATATTCAACATGATATCATTACCATCTGCACTTTTAAACCTATCATTTTTATTTGCATTACGAATAATAATTCTTCCCACAATTTTAGATAAATCAAATGCTTGAATTGGTTGTCCTTGTTCTAAAAGGACATAATTATTGATATCTAATACTAGATTAGTAGATTGCATACCACAACGGCGTAATTTTTCTCGTATCCAGAATGGTGTTTTGGCTTTGATATTTATATTCTTTATTATTCTAGAAAAGTATCGGGGACATACTTCAGGCACTTGTAATTCAATAGGTATAGTATCCTTTATATTAGGCTTGACAATTTTAAAATCAGGTTCCATGATTTTAGTCTGAGTCAGCGCAGCAATTTCACGGGCAATGCCACGAATACTAAAACAATCACCGCGATTAGGTGTTAAATTTAAATCAAAGATTACATCATGAAAATTAAGAAAGGTATAAAAGTCCGTACCAACTTGAGCTTCTTCTTCCAACTCTATAATGGAATTTTCATTTTCATTATTAATATTAATACCAAGATCAGAAAATGAACAAAGCATACCATTAGATATTTGACCACATACCTTTATTTGTCTGATCTTAACATTGCAAGGTAGCACACTACCAACTATTGCTACAGGAATTTTTATACCTGCACGACAATTGGAAGCACTACAAACAATATTTAAAAGTTCTCCTGTACCAACATTGACCTGAGTTATTTTTAATTTTTCACTATTAGGATGAGTATAACATTGCAAAATATAACCAATTTTAACTCCAGTAAACCTTCTAGATATAGAATAGATGTTATCTACCTCTAAACCAGCCATAGTAATTCTTTTGGCTAGTTCACTAGCAGAATTTGAAAAGTTTACCCATTCACATAGCCAGGATTTACTGAATTTCATTGTACATTTTTATCCTATAGATTCATTTAAATTGTTTTAAAAAACGCAAATCGTTTTCAAAAAAAGAGCGTAAATCATGTATACCATAAGCAAGCATTGCTAGACGTTCAATACCTATACCAAAGGCAAAACCAGAATATTTTTCAGAATTAATACCTACACTATGAAATACATTAGGATGAACCATTCCACAGCCTAAAATTTCTAGCCATTCACCATTTTTATTCTTTATATCAATTTCAGCTGAAGGTTCTGTAAATGGAAAATAAGAAGGCCTAAAACGCAATTCTATTTTTTCTTCTCCTTTAAAAAAGTCGTAAACGAAATCATTCAAAATACCTTTTAATTGTAAAAAATTAATATTTTCATTAACTAATATTCCTTCAAGTTGATGAAACATTGGAGTGTGAGTCTTATCATAATCATTTCTATATACTCGACCAGGAACAATATAACGAAATGGTGGTTGAGAATTTTCCATGATTCTAATTTGTGCTCCAGAAGTATGAGTACGTAACATTAAATTTTGATTGAAAAAAAAAGTATCTTGATCTGTACGTGCTGGATGCATAGGTTTTATATTTAATGCATCAAAATTATGAAAAGCATCCTCAATTTCTGGACCGCTTTCAATATCAAATCCCAGTTTAGTAAAAAAACATTCTACTCGTTCAATAGTATGAGTAACTGGATGTATGCTACCAGTATTAATCCGTTTCCCTGGTAAAGTAATATCAATTTTTTCAGAATTTAATGTACTTAAAAGTTCAATTTGTTTTAGTTCAGCCTTACGAAGGTTAAAAATTTGAATCATTTTTTCTTTTGTTTTATTAATCGTTTTAGCAATATCAGCTCGCTTTTCAGGAGGTAGAAGGGAAAGATTTTGGAAACAACAAGTGAGTTCCCCTTTTCTACCTAGATACTGAATACGTACTTTATCAAGTTCTACTAATGAATTAACACTCTTAATAGCGATGGTTGCATTAGTAATAATATCTTTTAGATATTGCATCAATTTTTATCCATCTATTTAATAGTTATAAATAAAAAATACAGTTAAATAAAATTGTTAGATATGGTAACTAAATTGAACTCTAAAGCCAAATTTAATTTATTTAAACTTAGCTAAATTACTATTGATAGCATAATTTATAAAAATTTTGTAAAGATAAAGTTGACTCATTTCAACAAATCCGTAGAATGCCCAATCAGTTAGATACATCATTAGATATATCTATTACCTTTATTTATGGCGTGTTGGCAGAGTGGTTATGCAACGGACTGCAAATCCGTTGACCCCGGTTCAATTCCGGGACACGCCTCCATTCATCAATAGATATACTTTTAATTTTAAACTTTTCTAAAAAATATGCTTACTTGGTCTATTTCTTATCTGAATATCATTAAGAAATAGAAAATAAGATTGATCAGTTGAATAATTATATTTGAAATGGTGCCCGAGGGCGGACTCGAACCGCCAAGACAACAGTCGCAGCATTTTAAGTGCTGTGTGTTTACCCATTTCACCACTCGGACATACAGAAGGATATTGTTAATAGACAAAACGAAACTTATAATAGGACAAGATAGTAACTGAGAAGGAAAACTAAATCAAACTTTATTTTTTATAACAAAATTGATTTTATAGTATTTATATACTAAGGGATATGAGTTAAACCTCCCATATACTTTTGAAGAACTGAAGGAATTGAAATAGAACCGTTTTTTGATTGATTATTTTCTAAAATAGCCACCATAGTTCTACCAACTGCTAATGCAGAGCCATTTATTGTGTGCACTAATTCTGTTTTTTGGTTTTGTTTTCTGCGAAAACGAGCCTGCATACGTCGAGCTTGAAAATCTCCCATATTTGAACAAGAAGAAACCTCACGATAGGTTTTTTGAGCTGGAACCCATACCTCTAAGTCATAAGTTTTGCAAACACCGAAACCTATATCACCAGAACATAACAAAACTTTTCGGTAAGGTAATTCAAGAAGTTGCAAAACTTTTTCTGCATGGTTAGTTAATTTTTCAAGAGCATTCATGGAATCTTCAGGTTTTGTTATTTGAACTAGTTCTACTTTATCAAATTGATGTACACGAATAAGACCACGAGTATCGCGACCATAAGAACCTGCTTCAGAACGAAAACATGGAGTAAGAGCTGTTATTTTAATTGGTAATTCTGACATATTAAGAATGCTATCACGAACAATATTTGTTATTGGTACCTCTGCCGTTGGAATTAAAAACAGCTTTTTTTGATCTTCAATATTGGGTTTTTTAATCGTAGATTGAATATGAAAAAGTTCTTCATTAAATTTTGGCAACTGACCAGTACCAAATAAAGCCTTAGAATTTACTAAATAAGGCAAATACATTTCCGTATATCCATGTTTCATAGTATGCAGATCTAGCATAAATTGGCCAATTGCACGATGCAACCGTGCAAATTGGCCTTTCATAACGATAAATCTTGTACCAGAAATTTTGTTGGCACTAGAAAAATCAAATCCTCCTCCTATTTCACCTAGATCAACGTGATCTTTTATTTCAAAATCATAAAACTTAGGTTTCCCCCAACGATAAATTTCAATATTTTCTGTTTCATTTTTACCACTTGGTACAGAATCATCTGGTAAATTTGGAATAGAGAATAGGAACTCATTGATTAAATTTTGTATTTGTTCTAATTCAAACTTTTTAAGGGTTAAATCTTTAGCTAATTTAGTGATTTTTTTTTTAATATCGATTATATCTTTTTTACAATCATTACCAGCTAACATTTTTTGAGCAATTTGCTTAGAAAGCGAATTATGAGCACACTGTAAATTTTCAACAGCAATTTGGCTAATTTTACGACGTTCTTCAAGAAGACGTATCTTTTCTATATCTAATTTAAAACCACGACGTGCCAATTTTTTTGATGTTTTTTCTAATTTATTTCGAAAAAGATTAATGTCTAGCATAGCTAAAAAATCCAATTTTATATTATGAATAAAGAATAATTAAATTTTTCTTCTTTAAAAAAATAATTACACTGCTTCATCTTTAATTTCTTTGATCATCAACCTCTACTCCTTTAGGTATTTTAAATCTAAATCGTTCAATGCTTGGATTTTTAAAAATAATATTTTTAAAATTAAAGGAACTAAACTGTCCGTCTTCTTCAAGAATACTAAAGGTTTTTAGTATCCCTTTATTATTAAGTTCAATTTGAAACTTTTCCTGGCTAGAGTTCATTGAAATTTTTGTTAAAGTAAAACAATCACCTTTTTGAGTTATATTATAATTATTCCAGTTAACTAATTGAGTATCTATTAAAACAAGAAAAGGAGTTTGTTCTATTACTTGCTTTTGCCATAAAAGAGTTATTTGCGTAATAGAAGGATCATAATACCATACAATAGTACCATCAGATACTAGGAGGTTTTCATTAGGAAATTTAGTTTCCCAACGAAATAAGTTTGGGCGAGCGATTTCTATACTTCCTTCTGCTTCTATTATAAGGTCACCATCTGAACTAATAACTTTTTGAAAAAAATCACCAGAAAATCCATCGATAATAGCTAAACGCTTATTCAACTCATTTACACTATTAGCAAAAATAGGAAAATTTATGAATAATAGAAGAATATATATGCTTTTCATTAAAGAATCACTTAAGTATGAAATACTTCAAAAGCTATTATATATACTATATGATAGTTAATAAAATTTAAATAAGTTAAAAATAAAAAAAACAAACGAATATTAACCTTAGTTATTGTGGATAATAATTTATTTTTATCAACATAACAATCAATAAACAAGCAAAGAATTTATCAATGAATAAAACAAATTCAATCTATATAATATTAAAAATCAATTTCTTGCAAATAATATACGGATTATGAATATCGGTTTAGTCATTACTCTTATAGCTGTTTTATTAATTCTAGTTTTTAGTTATAACATAATTGTTCAATATAAATTACAAATAGATAAAGAAAGACAGAAGAAGTCTAATCGTTACGTAGCAATTATTGAAGCGACTAAAGAATTACTACAAAATACGTATAGTCTACCATTTAGTAAAGAATTAGTTATTTGTTTGAATAAGCGAATTTTTTATTCATTAAAAAACATGCTTGAATTAACTCCTAAAAATAAAAATTTAAATCAATATATTATAAATCTACAAAAAGAAATTAATCATATAGAGCATAACTATAAAAGTTCTAAAATCACTTCTTTCAAGATTCCTGATGATGAAAAACAGGTTATTACTATACTAAAATTAGTAAAACGACTTCGCGATATTATCCGAAGCGAAAATAATAAAGGTTATTTGCAGACTAAAATTTATATTTCTGAAAATGCAAAACTTGAATTACTTCAGACTCGTATTAGTATTGAAAGTCTTATTAAACGAATAAATAGTAGTATTAACCGAAAACAAATAGAAACGGCCATACACCTAATCAACACAGGCATCTCTTCTCTAAATTCTAAAAATGATGTATATTCAAATCAGGTTCGTATAAGATTACAAGATATTTTTTCTAAATTAGATAGTAAACGTCAAGAAAAAAATAGTAAGGAAACAGTGAAACACCTCAACAGAAAAGAACGAGAAAATGAACTGAATATTTTATTTGGAAAAAAGAAAAAATGGTAGTTTTCAAAAAAAAGATTTTTTATTTATGCACGCCTTTTTAAGAAGTAATTTCATAATTTATTTTAGCCAATATTTTTTCTGGTTGTTTCGATTTAGTAATAGGCCGTCCTATTACTAAATAATCTGAACCTGATTTAACCGCTTCTATAGGTGTTTTTATCCGTTTTTGATCATCTAAATTGGTATTTTTAAGTCGTATAGCAGGTGTTATTAATTTAAATTGTTTACCTAAATTAGATTTTACTATAAAAGCTTCTTGAGCTGAACATACCACACCATCTAGCCCTGAATTTTTAGCTAATTTAGATAATCGCATTACTTGAAATTTTGGAGTAATATCAAGACCAATACTAGCTAAATCATTTTGTTCCATACTAGTTAGAACAGTTACACCTATAAGCAACGGACGATTTTTACCATATGGTTTTAATATTTCACGAGATTTCGTCATCATACGTTCACCACCAGAAGAATGTACATTTACCATCCAAACTCCAAGTTCAGCTGCTGCTTTAACAGATTCAGCGCATGTGCTTGGGATATCATGAAACTTTAGATCTAAAAAAACTGAAAAATTACGTTTATGTAACTTACGAACAAAATCAGGTCCAAATAGTGTGAACATTTTTTTTCCAACTTTTAATCGGCATAAAAAAGGATCTATTTTATCAACAAAGGTTAATGCATCTGTTTCATTATCATAATCTAGTGCAACAATAACTTTTGGATCAGATATTTTCTTTTTCCTAATATTTATTGTACTCAAATCTATTCTCCATCTAATCCACGAATATGCTTAATGCTTCCCCACTCCTTACAAGAAGGACAATGCCAATATATTGAGTGAGTAGAAAAACCACATTTTCTACAACAATAACTTGGTTTAAGTTTTAATTGTTCAGATACTAATTTTTGTAAAGTGCTCAAACTAGATTTTGTTCGACCTTCTGATAAATTCAATAAATGATAATCCATTAATCGATAAAAACCTTTCATAGTAGGATTTTTTTTTAATTGATAAGTTAATAATTCTCGAGCCGCATCAATACCTTCATGCTGAGCAACTAATTGAGCTAACATTAATGTACAAGAAACACCTGCTTTTTTTATAATACATTGACGTAAAAATTCAACTAATTTTTTTTCTTTTCCTAAATGAAAATAACAATCAGCTAATACGGGAAGTACATGTACAATAAAATCTATATCTTGTTTTAAAACCATCTCCATATAGTGTACTGTTTTATAATAATCTTCTATCTCTAAAAATAAATTTCCTAATGAGATACTAGCTCTTACGCAATTAGGATCTTCAGAAAGGGCTAATTTAAAATAACGAATTGCTTTAGCTATTTCTCCTTTAGATTTTTCTTGCATAGCTAATTCACACAAAAAATGAGCTATTCTAACACAAAATTTTGATTTTCCAAGCTTTACAAGTAATCTAGCATAGCAGATTGCTTTACTCCACTCATGAGTTTGTTGATATATTAAAACCAGTTGTTGTAAACTGGTTTCTTCATATTCATATGATTTTGTTTCTAATAATTGTTCAAATATTTTTTCAGCTCTATCTAAAAAACCTGATGTCATGTAATCCTTAGCTAATTGTTGCAGTGCTACATTTTTTTGATAAATAGTTAATTTTGAATGTGAAATTAAGTTTTGGTGTATTCGAATTGCTCTGTCGACTTCACCGCGAGAGCGAAATAAGTTTCCTAGTGCTAAATGCGTATCAATTGTTTCATCATTAACATGAAGTAAATTAATAAAATGATCTACTGCTTTATCTGATTTATCAGACAATAGTAAATTTAAACCGGTAACGTATTGACGAGAAATTTGATTTGAATAATTTTGACGATCTTGTTGAGTATTTCTATTTCCAATATACCATCCATAAAAAGCTGCAATAGGGAGTAATAAAAAAAGTATTTCAATCATCAAATTTTTATCCTTATAATTATATTATAATGATTCATGAATAACTTTTCTCATTTGTTTTTTTTTAGCTTTTTCATTAGCTTTCTAAGTTTTAATTGAGTTTGCAAATGTAAACATCCCCAAATTAACCAAGAAAATAAAAAACCTAATACAAAGACAATACTCATAAGAATAGATAAATAAAAATCTCTTTTAGCAAAAAAATAATTAAAAGTAACTATAGTTTGATTTTGAGAACCTAATGCAAGTGCTAGAAAAAACAAAAAAAACATTAATAGAATTTTTATAAATTTCATAATTACTAGCCTATATAATAAAATGTTTACTAAGCAGTAGTAAAAAACAAGTTCAGAGAAAAAATACAAATACTAGATGAAACCACTGACGAAAAAGCGGCATATTGTATGCCGCTTTTTTTTGCTTTTTTTTACTTCCGATTATTTAACCTAAATTTACTCGATCGCGTAACTCCAATTTACTCGATCGCGTAACTCCTTTCCTGCTTTGAAATAAGGTACATATTTCCCTTTTAATTTCACTTTATCGCCAGTTTTTGGATTACGACCAATACGAGGTTCTCTATAATGTAACGAGAAACTTCCAAAACCACGAATCTCAATTCTTCCTCCGTGCTCTAACGTCGATGCCATATATTCTAAAATATCTTTTACAGAATCTTCAATTTCTTTTAAAGATAAATGAGATTGCTTGATACATAGTCTTTCAATTAGCTCGGATTTTGTCATAACTAATCCTTATTAAGTAATCACTCTAAATAGCGTTCTTCTTATTTAAAATTGATAATTACTCTTCTACTCTTCTTGTTTAGCAGCTTTGAACGCGTCTGCCATCACATTTCTAGGAAATTCATATTTTTCAGTTTTATTTAATGTAGCCATTGCTTCTTGTTCTTCTTCTTCATCCTTAGCTTTAATAGAAAGATTAACCAATCGATTTTTACGATCAATACCTATACATTTAGCTTCAATTTTATCACCAACGTTTAATATTAAGGAGATATCTTCAATACGGTCACGAGAAACCTCAGAAGAACGCATATATCCTTCAACACCGAGTATTAACTCAACTGTAGCACCTTTACTATTGACTGAAGTGACAGTACCACTAACTAAAGTCCCTTTTTTATTCTCAGAAACATAAGTATTAAATGGATCACTTTCCATTTGTTTAATCCCTAGAGAAATCCGTTCACGTTCAGCATCTACTGCCAAAACTACTGCAGATATCTCTTCACCTTTTTTATAATTACGTACGGATTCTTCACCTGACATAATCCATGAGATATCTGATAAATGAACTAAACCATCAATCCCACCATTAAGACCTATAAAAATACCAAAATCGGTAATCGATTTAATTTTTCCAGTAACTTTATCACCTTTAGCTTGTTGTTCAGAAAATAATTGCCATGGATTAAGTTTGCATTGTTTTAATCCTAATGAAATACGACGACGATCTTCATCAATTTCCAAAACCATTACTTCTACTTCATCACCTACGTTAACTACTTTAGATGGATGAATGTTCTTATTAGTCCAGTCCATCTCTGAAACATGAACTAATCCTTCAACACCTTCTTCTATTTCAACAAAACATCCATAATCCGTTAAATTTGTAACACGACCAATAAGCTTATGATTTTCTGGATAACGTTTTGAAATAGCTAACCAAGGGTCTTCTCCAAGTTGTTTTAGCCCTAAAGAAACTCTAGTGCGTTCACGATCAAATTTCAGAACTTTTACTAGTATTTCATCTCCTATATTAACCACTTCAGATGGATGTTTAACACGTTTCCATGCCATATCAGTAATATGCAACAGTCCGTCAACACCTCCAAGATCAACAAATACACCATAATCCGTTAAATTTTTAACTATCCCTTTAACTTGAATCCCTTCTTGTAAACTTGCCAAAAATTCATCTCGCTCCACACTATGTTCAGATTCAATAACGGCACGTCGAGAAACAACTATATTATTTCGTTTTTGATCTAATTTAATAACTTTAAATTCTAATTCTTTATTTTCAAGATGTGAAGTATCTCGAATTGGACGCACATCAACAAGAGAACCTGGAAGAAACGCTCGAATACTTCCTAGCTCAACGGTAAACCCCCCTTTAACTTTACCATTTATAATACCCAAAATAGTTTCGGATTTCTCATAAGCTTTCTCTAAAAGAATCCAAGCTTCATGACGCTTAGCCTTCTCTCTAGAAAGTTGGGTTTCTCCAAAACCATCTTCAACGGCATCTAAAGCTACATCGATTACGCTGCCTACTTTAATTTCTAGTTCACCTGAGGAATTTTTAAATTCCTCTTCAGAAATAGCAGATTCAGATTTAAGACCAGCATCAACAAGAACAAAACCATTTTCAATAGCTACTACAGTACCTTTTACAATACTACCCTGTTGAAATTCAGTTTCACTTAGAAACTCTTCAAATAATTGAGAAAAAGATTCATTCATTTATTTATATCTTTAATAAATTGAACATCCAAGTGCATCCAGCACATGGGGTTATTAATCTTGCCAGTCTATAACATCCATGAGACCAACGTATAACATATATAGAATGCCAATTAAATAAAATTTAATTGGATATATTGTAATGATTTCTTCAATACTTCTTGCATACTCATAGCAGTGGAATCCAAACAAAAAGCTCCTTCAGCAGGATATAAAGGTGCTATAAGACGATTACGATCTCGATGATCCCGGTCACGAAGTTCATTTAAAAGACCGCTAAATTTAACATTCAATCCATGACTTTGCAACTGCCTAAATCGCCTTTTTGCTCGTTCTTCAAGGGTTGCATCTAGAAAAATTTTAACTTTTGCTGATGGAAAAACTACTGTACCCATATCGCGACCATCAGCTACAAGCCCCTTCCCTTTTACAAATAAACGCTGCCTTTTTAATAATGCTTCACGAATTTTTGGTAATATTGATATTTTTGAGGCTGCTAATCCTATTTCTTCTTTTCTTAGTTCCTTAGATATATCTTCACCTTCTAAGATTGTTTTAAGAAAATTATTTTTCAAAACAAACTGAACATCTAGACAGCTTGCTAAAGGAATAAGTGCTTTTTCAGTTTTTAATCCATGACGAATAGCCGCAATAGCCAGCGCACGATAAATTGCACCAGAATCTAGTAAATCAAAACCTAGCTGTTTAGACAATGAAAGACATAAAGTACCTTTCCCTACTCCGCTAGGTCCATCAACCGTAATGACTGGTGTTTTAAAAGACATCTATAACTCCAATTTTTTAAAAATGGGGAAATAAAATTTGGAAAAATATTTTCAAATAAAAGTGTACATAGGGATATAAATTTAACTATAATGCTCATCAAAATATTTAATATTGGTATTACTTCTTAAAATATGTAGCAAAGTATATAATTCTTGAACTGAATTGAATTCAATAAGCTGGTTTACAATAGTTTGATTAGATTTAGTATTAAAAGTGTTTTCTACACTATCTAAAGCAATAATGACTACATTTCCTGTAGCATCTTGAGCATAAGTATACACCGAATTTTGATGAACAGGTTTTTTCATGGAAAAAATTGTATTTGCAAATTCTGAAGTACGATTGACTTTTTTAACTTCACTAAATTTTAAACTTTCCTTTTCTAAAATAACATCTTCATCCGTATTTTTTAAAGAATCAACAAGTTTTTTTGCAAATATAGATGCTTTTTGTTTGGCTTGAATTTCAGAAAGTTTCATTATAATTTGATCACTAACTTGATCTAAGAGTAATGGAACCTTATTTTTAAAATCTTCAACTCGAATAACTAATATATGTTCTGGATTTATTTCAATAACTTCAGAATTTAAACCCTCCTGTTTAATTTCTGGTTTTGAAATAACCTCTAGAACTATAGGTTTTTTTAAAATTTCAGGGTATTTATTCTCAGAAATAAAATCTGTAGTATACACTGGCTGATTGATTGATTGAGCTACTTCATTCAAAGAATAAGGAAATTCAAAAGCTAAATTTTCTAGTTGATGTTTAAGTTCATAAAAAGTATTAATTGCCTTTTGAGATTTTAATTCTTCTTTAACTTGATCAGAAACTTTTGAATAAGGTTTAGTAAAACTAGCTTTTACATCATCAAGTCTTATAATATGATAGCCAGTTTTAGATTGTATTAAACTAGAAATGTCTCCTATTGATTTTAAAGAAAAAACTGCTCTTTCAATCTCAGGATCTATTGTGTTACGTTGAATCCATTCTACATTAAATGTAGAAGACTCTTTGGGTGTTTTTTTTGCTATATTGGAAAAATTAGCACCTAAATTTAACTCTTCTAAAATTGAATATGCTATTTCTTGATTATTATCAGGAATAAAAATATGACTTATTTTACGACTTTCTTCAGCAAAAAAAAGATTTATATTATCAAAATAATATTGTTTTGCTTCATAATCTGTAACTACAACATTCTTTTTTAATGATTCTAGAGATAATTCGATATAGGATAATTTTAATTTTTCAGGTTGACTATAAAATTCAGCATTTTCACTGTAGTATTGAAAAATTTCTTCTTCACTTAATGAAATATTATTTAGAAATTTTTCCATTCCTATTTCAATTATACGTACATTACGAATTTGGTTAATAAGTTTATTTTGTGCATTTATTTCACCAGGTAGTAAAAAATTACTCTCTTGTATGGCTGGAATTAATTGATTCTGAATCAGATAATCAATTCGTAAAGACTGTTCAAAATTTTCTACTGAAAAACCAGAGCGAAAAAGAGAACTCTTATAGAATTCAATATCAAATTTACCATCATATTGAAATTGTGGCATAGAAAGAATGAGTTCGCGAAGCTGAGAATCAGTTACCTGTAAACCCAAAGATTTTGAATATTTTTCAAGTAAAACTCTATTAACCATACGTTCCAAAATTGATTTACGAAAAGATTTAAGGTAGTCCAGGTCGGACAAAGTCTTATAAAAACGTTGACCAAGTTCAGAACGCATAGTATCAAGTTCATTCTGATATCTTTTCTCTAGATCTGAGAAAGTAATTTTTACATCATCCACTTTTGCCACAACGTTTCTATTAATACTAATTAGATAATTTCCAATACTAGCAAATAAAAAGGAAGTAATCACTAAACCGATAACTATCTTAATAATAATCCTACTAAAAGGTAAGTCTGACCAATTTAGCATACTTTAATTCCAGCAGTTATAATTCCTACCTTTAAATAGTTGCCTAATAATACAGTTACTTTTACTTTTTTGATAAATACCTCTAGAATAAAAAACAAATTTTTATAATGTCTAGTATAAATAGCAACCTGCTCTACTGATTGAGCTTTATTTACCATAACTATTTTTTCATTTAATTGAAATATATTATTTTTAAAATTAAAATAATCAGTTTAAAATCTGGAATAAGTTTCGTTCTCTCTAAATTTCAACTCAAAAAGAAAATGGATCTTGTTCGAGTGCAACTTTTAATACCTCATCGATTGATTTCATTGGAAGAATTGTAAGCTCAGAAGTTATATTATCTGGGATTTCTTCCAAATCACGTTCATTATCTTTTGGAATTAAAACATTAGTAATACCACCACGCCGAGCTGCTAAAAGCTTTTCTTTTAAACCACCAATAGGTAAAATTTTTCCACGCAAAGTAATTTCACCTGTCATAGCTACTTTCGCTTTCACTGGGTTATTTGTTAGACTAGAGACGAGAGCAGTACATACTGCAATTCCTGCACTAGGTCCATCTTTTGGTGTCGCTCCTTCTGGAACATGAACATGAATATCATGTTTCTCATAGAAGTTATTTTTAATGCCTAATTTATTTGCTCGGGCACGAACTACAGTTATAGCTGCTTGAATGGATTCCTGCATTACATCACCAAGGGAACCTGTCTGAGTTAATTTTCCTTTTCCAGACATAACCTCTGTTTCGATAGTCAACAAATCACCACCAATTTGTGTCCAAGCTAATCCTGTAACTTGACCAACACGGCTGCTATTATCAATCTTACCAAAATCATAACGCCAAACGCCTAAGTAATTTTTTAGGTTATCTATATTAACTAATACAACAGAGTTTGATTTTCCATTAATTAAAATGCTTTTAACTACTTTGCGGCAAATTTTAGAAATTTCTCTCTCTAAAGCACGCACACCAGCTTCACGGGTATAGTAGCGAATAATACCAATAATTGCAGAATCTTCAATTTTAATTTCATGAGATTTTAAAGCATTACGTTGAATTTGTTTATCAATTAAATGTCGCTTAGCAATATTTAATTTTTCGTCTTCAGTATAACCAGATAAACGAATTACTTCCATACGATCTAATAATGGACTTGGTAAATCCATTGAGTTAGATGTAGCTACAAACATCACGTCTGATAGATCATAATCAACTTCTAAATAATGATCATTAAATGCATTGTTTTGTTCTGGATCTAATACTTCTAAAAGAGCTGATGAGGGATCACCTCTCATATCAGAAGAGATTTTATCAATTTCATCTAAAAGAAATAATGGATTTTTAACTCCAACTTTAGACATTTTTTGAATTAATTTACCGGGAAGAGAACCAATATACGTACGTCTATGACCTCTGATTTCTGCCTCATCACGCATACCACCTAAGGCCATACGTGTGTATTTACGACCGGTTGCAGTAGCAATTGATCGACCTAAAGAGGTTTTACCGACACCTGGAGGGCCGACAAGACAAAGAATTGGTCCTTTTAATTTATTAATACGATTTTGTACTGCAAGATATTCAAGAATACGTTCTTTTACTCGTTCAAGACCGTAATGATCTTCATTAAGAATTTCCTCAGCTTTAGCTAGATTTTTTTTAACTTTTGAACGTTTTTTCCAAGGAACAGTAACCATCCAATCAATATAGCTACGAACAACTGTTGCTTCAGCTGACATAGGAGACATCATTTTAAGTTTTTGTAATTCTTGGTGTGTCTTTTCATGGGCTTCTTTAGACATTTTTGCTTTTTCTATTCTTTGCTTCAGAGTTTCAAATTCATCTGGTGCATCATCCATTTCACCAAGCTCTCTCTGAATTGCTTTCATTTGTTCATTTAAATAATATTCTCGTTGTGATTTCTCCATTTGCTTCTTAACGCGTCCACGGATCCGGTTTTCCATCTGAAGCATATCTATCTCTGATTCCATTTGTTGCATTAAAAATTCTAAACGTTTTGTTACATCAAGAATTTCAAGAACTTGTTGTTTATCTACAAGCTTAAGTGGCATATATGCTGCGATAGTATCAGCTAAGCGTGCACCTTCATCAATTCCATTTAAAGATGTTAAAACTTCTGGAGGAATTTTTTTATTTAGCTTAATAAAAACTTCAAATTGATTAATCGCACTACGAATAACTACTTCTTGTTCTTTATCATCCTCAAGTTCAGTAGTTTGAAGTAGCTCTATTGAGGCTAAGAAAAAATCATTTTCTTTAAACTGTTTAATCTTAGCTCTTTGTTGACCCTCAACTAAAACTTTTACTGTACCATCCGGCAATTTTAATAGTTGTAAAATTGTGGCTACCGTTCCTACATCAAATAAATCATCTTGAGTCGGTTTATCGGTTTCAGCTGTTTTTTGAGCTACAAGGAGAGCTTGTTTGTTCTTATCCATCGCTGCTTCTAAGCAACTAATAGAAGTCTCACGAGCAACAAATAATGGGATAACCATATGAGGATAAACCACCAAATCACGCAAAGGCAGTACAGGGATCTCGATACGCTCGGAACATTCCAAGTTCATATATTTTTCTTCTCTTTAATTGATATTTAATAAAAAAGGAGGAATTTAAAACCTCCTTTTTTTGAGACTTATTCGGCAGTTGCTGTTTGGTGAGCTGAATGGCTATAAATCAATATAGGTTCAGCCTCACCATTTACAACTGTATCATCAATGATAACTTTACTAACATCTGTTACCGATGGCAATTGATACATTGTTTCTAGTAAAATATTTTCTAGAATTGAGCGCAAACCACGGGCTCCTATTTTACGAGACATTGCTTTTCTAGCAATAGCTCGCAATGCATTTTTACGAAATTCAAGCACTACATCTTCAAATTTAAGAAGTGCAGAATATTGCTTGATAAGTGCATTCTTCGGCTCGCATAAAATTTGAATTAGAGCATTTTCATTTAATTCCGTCAATGTTGTTGTTACTGGAAGTCTTCCAACAAATTCTGGAATAAGACCGTATTTAACTAAATCTTCAGGCTGCACTTGTGCAAATAATTCATCAACTGTTTTTACCATTTCATCTTTTGAGCGAGATTCAGGTCCAAATCCAATATTTGAACCAGTTATAACACGTTTTTCAATAATTTTATGCAATCCAGCAAATGCACCTGCGCAAATAAATAATATTTTAGACGTGTTAACTCGAAGAAACTCTTGCTGAGGATGTTTTCGACCTCCCTGTGGTGGTACTGAAGCTACTGTTCCTTCAATAAGCTTTAAAAGTGCTTGTTGAACACCTTCTCCTGATACATCACGAGTAATTGAAAGATTTTCAGCCTTACGAGAGATTTTATCAATTTCATCAATATATACAATACCAAGCTCTGCTTTTGATACATCATAATCACATTTTTGCAATAGTTTTTGAATAATATTTTCAACATCCTCTCCAACATAACCGGCCTCTGTTAATGTTGTTGCATCTGCTATAGCAAAAGGAACATCTAAAAAACGAGCTAATGTTTCCGCAAGCAAGGTTTTCCCACTTCCTGTAGGACCAATAAGTAGGATATTACTTTTCCCTAATTCTATTCCATCTGGGATGATTTCAGAATTTTGTAAACGCTTATAATGGTTATAAACTGCAACGGAGAGCACTTTTTTAGCATAACTTTGACCAATAACATAATCATTGAGATATCCGCAAATCTCTTCAGGAGTAGGTAAAGCTTTAGGTTGTTTTTTATTAGTTAAAACTTCTTTAATTTCTTCAGAAATAATTTCATTACAAAGTTCAACACACTCATCACAGATGTAAACTGAAGGCCCTGCTATTAACTTACGAACTTCATTCTGGTTTTTTTTACAGAAAGAACAATATAGCAGCTTCTTGCTATTGCCATTTTTGTTATTATCTGTCATTCGCTAAACTCTCCTGGTTTTGTTTTATAGTGTATTAATATTGAAAAATATAAGTGTCAACAAGCAATATAAAAAAGAAGAATGTAACTTGAAAAAGCCTATAAGTAAAATAACTCAAAATCTATTTTTAAATACAAATCATTTATATTTATAAAAACGATATACTATTAACAATAAGATTTATTAACTAAAGAACAATCCTTTTCTGTTAAAGAGTAATATCCTTTTTACCTATTCATTATCTGATTAAAAGATATATTTTTATTCAATACAGTTGCTTTAGTTAGGATAAATTCAATAACTTGCTCTTCAAGAGCAAGATTATGTATATTAGCCATGATCTGTTCATTATTTTTGTAGTGATTAATAATTTTTAATGGATTTTCATAGGCTATTGATAGTTCTTCCATCAAGGTCTGCACTTTTTGTTTATCAACTTTAAGCTCTTCAGATTTTATTACTTCAGAAAGAATAAGAGCACTAATTACTCGACGTTTTGCTTTATTTTCCAAAAATTTAATTGGTAATTTATCTACTGATACTGTATTATTTTCATTGGAATTGCCAGATATGAGATGATGACGAAGAAAAGACACTTCCTTATCAACAAGAACTTTAGGTAGCATATTGAGTTCATTAGTAGCCATCAAACCATCAACAATTTGTTCTTTAATAGACTCTTTAATTGCTTGTTTCAGTTCGCGTTTCATATTTTTATACACTTCAATTTTTAAAGCTTCTAAACCTCCATTTAGGATACCAAACTTAGAAAAAAATGCACTGTTCATTTCTGGAAGTTTACATGCTTCTACTTTTTTTATTTTAATCTGAAATTTAGCTTTTTCACATTTAAGATTTGAGTCTTCTAAAAAATGCTCTGCAGGAAGACTAGTTTCAATATTAAATGTCATTCCTGCTTTTTTACCAATTATATTTTCTCCTAAATTAGGAATTCTATGATCTATACCTATTTCAACTGAAAAATTCTTAATTTTATTATCTTCAATCTCTTGATTGTCAATAAATCTTATACAATCAATGATTGCTCGATTACCTTTTTCAGCAACAGTGTTAATTTCAACCCAATCAGCCTGCTGCCTGCGCAAAGTATAAATCATTTCTTCAATATCTGAATCTTGAATTTTAACTATAGGTTTCTCAATAAGAATACTATTTAATTTTTTAAGATCAATTTTTGGGCAAATCTCAAAGGTAGCCATAAATACTAATGGTACACCTTTTTTATCTGTTATAGGAAAAAATATAGGTGAACTAACAGGATTCATTTTTTCTTTTATTACAGCTTCTAGAAAATAATGTTGCATAGCTTTATCAATTACATCTTGACGTATTGCTTTTCCATATATTCTATCAACTAACTTAATTGGAACCTTTCCTTGACGAAATCCATTAAAATGGCGTTTTTTGGTAATATCGTGTAATTTAGCTATGACTGCATTTTCAATATCAGAACTTGGAACAGTAATATTTAGACGACGCTTTAAAGCTCCTAGAATTTCTGTGGTAACTTGCATTATTTTAGAACCTCAAAAATAGTTCAGTAATTCAATTATATTATCTATTTTAACATGTTATGCGTAATCCTACGTATTCTACTTAAAAAGTAATACAATTAAATTTGAATTATTTGATAATATATTAAACGTTCCAAGTAGAACTTTTCTTTTTAATGATGATCTTAAATTAACGCATAATTAATTAAACAAGATCAAAATTGTTTTACTTCTTGGTGAGTATTTTAAGCAAGCTTTAAAAGCTTTTTTATAAAGCCTTAAAAATAAGATTTACAATTACTGGAACCGTGTTTGAAATAGGAATTCCTCCAACAGTCTCAGCTAATTTATTTAGATTATCAATAGGGATAGAAAAATCATCAGAATTAATAATTATATGATTTGTAGAGGAAACACTGAGATAATCTTTTGATTTAATAATTAATAAAGGTATCTGCATTTTTTTAGTATTGCCTAGTAATGTAATATTAGCAGGAATGGTCATTTTAATAGGCATAAAATCAATTTCTGATAAATTAACTTTTCCTGATACTTCAATATTAGGATATTTATTCGATTGAAAAAATAATTCATTTAACCTTTTATCTCGAATTGGATTTAAGCTATCGATTCCTAATGGAGAAATATTCACCTGAAATACACCTTCTTCATTAATCGAACCTGTTAGTGTAGTAATAGTAGCTGGTTCAACAATATATTGCTTTTTTATTGAGGCATAGCTAATAGTAGATATAGAATTATCAAGCTGATATTTAGAGAAAGTAGGTTTAGACAAGAATAAAAACATGATTACTGTTATATATGTATATATTTTTTTCATTAAAAAACCTTAAATTAATTTAGAACAACATAATACTCTAAAAATCTAGTTCACTGAGATAATAGAATTTATATATCTACATACATTATAAATTCTTACCTATTTAAGAGGATAGAATCTTTAATTAGCTTAGTTCATTCATATCTATAATATGCTAGAATGGAATAAATTTAAATAATAAATAAGCTAGTTATAACTAAAATTTTCAGGTGTTTTATTTCACTAATAAAAACTAATAAATTTCCTATTAATAAGTAAATCAAATTTAAGGAAAATCATGCTAATTACTAATAGTACTAAACTAATTTAGTACCTTTAATATCAATTAGACCTTATTAAAATTCGAAGATAAAAAAATCTATAATCTATCTTTTAGATAGACTAAAATACTTCATGCTTCACAATCAATTATTCTATAGGGTTATTTTTTATCATAAGTATAATTAATATTAAATATGTATTTTGCATTATTTTGATATATAAGCAACTAAATCTAACACCTTATTTGAATACCCAATTTCGTTATCATACCAAGATATAATCTTAAAAAAGTTATCAGTCAAAGATATTCCAGCTTTAGCATCAAAAACTGAAGTTCGCATCTCACCAAGAAAATCTTGAGATACAACTGAATCCTCTGTATAACCTAAAATACCTTTTAGTGTAGTTTCAGATGCTTGTTTCATTACTTCACAGATAGATTCATAAGATGTAGATTTTTCTAAATTAACTGTTAGATCAACTACAGATACATTAGCTGTAGGTACACGGAAAGACATACCAGTTAATTTTCCATATAATTCTGGAAGAACGAGGCCAACAGCTCGAGCTGCACCAGTTGAAGATGGAATAATATTTTGATAGGCACCACGTCCACCACGCCAATCTTTAATTAAACAACCATCAACAGTTTTTTGAGTTGCAGTAGTCGCGTGGACAGTAGTCATTAGACCAGATTCTATACCAAAATTATCATTTAAAACTTTAGCAATAGGTGCTAAACAATTTGTAGTACAAGAAGCATTAGAAACAATATCCTGATTAGAATAGCTAAACTCATTAACGCCCATGACAAACATTGGAGTCGAATCTTTAGAGGGGCCTGTAAGCACAACTTTTTTTGCGCCAGAAATAATATGATCCCGTGCTGTGTCATCGCTTAAAAAAAGACCTGTTGCTTCGACTACAACATCAACATTAATAGCATTCCATTTTATTTTTTTGGGATTGGATTCGGAAGTGACACGAATGGACTTACCATTAATAATAAGCTCATCATCTTTAATCTCTACAGTCCCATTAAAACGACCATGAGTAGAATCATACTTTAATATGTATGCTATGTACTCTAAATCAATCAAATCATTAATACCAACAATTTCGATATCATTACGATTTTGTGCTGCACGAAACACAAAACGACCAATACGACCAAATCCATTAATACCTACTTTAATTGTCATTTACTATTTCTCCAATAACTAATGATAAACTCCAATTTCCACAACTGTACCAATATTTTATAACTAAAACACCAAATTATACTTTATTCATTTATTAATGAAGTGTTCTTATCTAAAATCAACGGGATAAAAATATCCTATCTAAAGATTTATGTCAATTTTTAGATAGGATATGCTTTTAATAGGGATTGACTGTAATATTTAATGCAGTTTAGATTTAATAAATTCTAAATAAGAAAGTTATTAATTATTATTAATCCATTCATCCATATCTGTTTTCAAATTATCAGATTTAGTACCAAACACAGCTTGAACACCACCAGAAACTACAACTACACCTTTAGCACCTAGTTTTTTCAATTTTTCTTTATCAACGATGTCTGTATCTACTACAGAGACACGCAACCGAGTGATACAGGCATCTAGTGAAATAATATTAGCTTTTCCACCAAATACCGATACTAATTTACCTCCAATATCTGAAGTCGATGGTAAATTTACATTATTAAATTCCTCACTATTTTCACGACCCATAGTTTTAATATCTAACTTTTTAATTAATATACGAAAGATGCAGTAATAGACTACTGCATAAACTAAACCAATACCAATTATTAGCAGGATATTTCTTGAGTTACCAGATAATAATAGAAAATCTATTAAACCATGCGAGAATGAAATTCCATGTACTATTCCTAGAACATTAGTAACAACGTATGCAGAACCAGCTAGTAAAGAGTGAATAGCATAAAGCATAGGCGAAACAAACAAGAATAAAAATTCAATTGGTTCGGTAATTCCTGTTAAAAAAGATGTTAAAGCTAATGAAATCATAACACCAAAAACTTTTAAATAATTCTGAGGGTTAGCAGAATGAGCAATCGCTAGTGCTGCCGCTGGTAAACCGAACATCTTAAAAAGATATCCACCAGCTAATTGACCAAAACCATCTCCTGTAATACGAGATGTTTCGTCAGCGACTAAGTAACAAGTAAGGACACCTTTTTGAATTTCACCAATAGCATTAGTGCATCTTCCGACTTCGAAAAAAAATGGAGCATTCCAAACATGGTGCAAGCCAAATGGAATTAAAGCACGTTCTATGATACCATAAAGGCCGAAGGCTAGCGCAGGATTCTGATAAGCCGCCCAATTAGAAAAATAACCAATTGCTTCACGAATTGGAGGCCATATTATGGATAATAAAATTCCTAATGCAATTGCTAAAAAACCAGTAATAATAGGTACAGCTCGTTTCCCGGAAAAAAAACCAAGATATTCTGGAAGTCTAACTTTAAAAAAACGATTAAAAACCCAAGCTGCAATAGCACCAACTAAAATACCACCTAATATCCCAGTATCCATTTTTTCCATATGCATCAAGGAAACTGTAACAACGTCTAATGTTGCTTTCATAATTCCATAACCAACAGCAGCAGCAAGACCTGATACACCATCATTGTTCGTGAAACCGAGAGCTATTCCAATGGAAAACAATAATGGAAGTTGATGGAATACAGAAGCACCAGCCTTTTCCATAATAATAGAAACCATATCTGGAACAAAAGAAAGGTTAGCAGTTCCTATTCCTAAAAGAATACCTGCAACAGGTAAAACTGACACTGGCAACATCAATGATTTGCCAACTTTTTGTAAATTAGCAAAAGAATTCTTAAACATGCTTTTATGCTCCTGATAACACCATTGTCGTTGATAAGAATATAAAACAATTCATGTAATCAACGAAGAAATACATATTAGAAACGGATTCTAATCTTTTAAAGCTATCAATATATATTGATATTTATCAAATTTGCTAGTTGCTAATCAAACTAAATTGCAAAGTAACTATATAGATCACAGTTACTAAGAAAAGAATCAGTTAGACAGAAAAGCATTAAGTAGATATTTCATTAGTTAAATTTATTAACCAATTTGTTATTAATAATTCCTTATTTAAAACTGGATGTAACCGTATTTCTTTTCTTAATAAATTAAGCTTAGCTGTTTGTGTATAAAGGTCATTATAATTAAGTAATCTGCTTAACTGGATAGCACCTGGAATAGTATATTCATCAATTAATCCAAAGTGGGATTTTTGTGCATCGGTAAATAAGTACCATAACCATGCTAAATATTTATTAGGGTCTTTTAATAAACACTTAGTTAAATTTATTAATTCTTCTAGATCATTTTTCATTGCTGAAATTAGTTTCTGTTCAATCATTAAATAGGTTTCTAACTCATTAGTTTGAATAAAAGTTAAAATATCTATTGGAGCATAATTATTTAAGTGCAAAGTATAACCAGGAATGTCTTCTTTTGTTTTAGATTTTAGCCAGTTTAGAAGCACCATATGTTCAGGGATGCTAACGTTCCAACATTGACAACGACTTTTAATAGTTGGTAGTAATAAATTAGGTTTAAAAGAAACTAGAAGAAAAATACAATTTGATGGTGATGTTTCTAAAGTTTTAAGCAAAGCATTCGAAGCTGATTCATTCATAGCTTCAGCAGGCATAACTACAATTAAACGAAAACCAGAAAACTGAGAAGTTTCACAAGCAATTTTATTACAAAATCGAATTTGATTGATGCTAATTCCTCCTCCATTTATTTCTGGAGAAATCAAATGAAAATCAGGATGATTACCAGATTCCACTAATTTACAACTATGGCAAAAACCACAATAATCACCGAGATAGTTAGAACACATTAAGACTTGAGTTAAATGCTTAATTAACTGTTCACTGCCTAAACCATGAACACTATTAAGGAGAACAACATTAGGGAATTGAGCTGTTTCTAAACTTAACTTCCAATAATGCCAAATATCTTTTAACCATGGATAAAGATTTTCCATTTATTACCTTATGTTCAACCATGTATTTAAAATATTTCTAATATCATTAGCTACTTGAACCATATTTTGCTCAGCATCAATTATAACAGTATTGCAATCTTCATTTGCTAACTTTAAATAGCATTCACGAGTTCGATTAAAAAAATCAATATCCATTTTCTCAATTCTATCAACTTTTCCAAAGTCACGAGAGTACACTCGCTCAAGACCAATTTTTGGATCAAGATCTAAGTAAAATGTTAAATCAGGTATTAAATCAACTAATATAGTTTCCTTTAACATAGAAAGAATGTTTGATGAAATGTTTCGACCAGCACCTTGATAAGTTTGTGATGACATATCATGACGATCACTTACAACCCAAATTCCTTTTGAAAGAGCCGGCTTGATAATATGTTCTACTGATTGCACTCTAGCAGCATACAGTAATAATAATTCAGTCATATTTTGCAGAGATTCATTTTTCGGCTCTTCTTTAATAAGCAAACGAATCTTTTCTGCTAAATTTGTTCCTCCAGGTTCTCTGGTACTTTTTACTTTTAAAATGCCAGCATTAGTAAGAGTTGTGGAAATAATCTTCACGGCTGTGCTTTTTCCAGAACCTTCAAGTCCTTCTACAACAATAAATTTTGCTTTTTTCATTATTTTAAATATATCTAATTTTTTAAATATTGTTTTACTGCTCTATTATGATTCAATAAATTTTTTGAAAAAATATGCTCCCCCTCACCATTAGATACAAAATATAAGTATTCAGTTTGTTCAGGATTTAAAGCTGCTTCTATAGAAGACTTTCCAGTCATTGCTATTGGAGTAGGTGGTAATCCATGAATTAGATAAGTATTATAGGGTGTTAAAATATATAGGTCCTCCTTGCTAAGATTACCATTATATTTATTAGCAATACCATAAATAACACTTGGATCTGTTTGCAACCGCATTCCTTTATTCAATCGATTAAAAAAAACTGATGCAATGCGTCTCTTCTCAGAATATAACGCTGTCTCTTTTTCAATAATAGATGCTAAGATTAGGGCTTCATAAGGTGTGTTCAAGATTAAATTAGGACTTCTATCTAACCATTTAGAATTAATAAATTGATTTAATTGACTATGTGCCCTTTTTAAGATTTCAATATCTGAAGTACCTGCTGTATAATAATAAGTTTCAGCAAGAAAAAGTCCTTCTAATTTTTTTCGTTGTATCCCTAATATATTCGCTATTTCTATCTCATCTAAATTAGAGATAGTATCTTTCAGATATGGAGAAGAAAACAATGTTACCCTCCAATCATCAAAGCGAGTGCCTTCAATAAAGGTAATTGAAAACTGATATTCATTACCATCAACCAAATGTTGTAAAACCTTTTTTAATGTCATGCTTGGTTTTAGCTGGAATGTGCCTGCTTTTATATCTGAAAATTCCGGATGAAATCTAGGTAATAATCTTGAAATAAAATTAAAAGAAATCCAATTATTTTCAGTTAATAAGATTAAAGTATTATTTAAATTAGTTCCAGATTTTATTGTAATAATTTCTGGAACTTTAATTTGCAAAGGTTGTTGTAAATAAACATTAATCTGATTGCCAATATAAAAAAAAATACCAGCAATGGAAACTATAAAAAAAACTAACAATACTATTATTTTTTTTAACAAGGATTTAATCTCTCTTGAAAATATCTTGTTACCTTTCCAATATTATAATGCTTAGAAATAATTTTAATAACAGGAACAACTCCTAAAATTGAATTAGTTATAAAGATCTCTTCTGCATCATCAAGACATTGAAACTGAAAATTATCTATTATTAATTTTAAATTTTTTGAAGAAGAAAATTGAATTACTAACTGTCTAGTTATACCATTCACTCCTGCATTTTCAAGACTAGGAGTATAGATTATGTTATTTTTTACCCAAAATAAATTTGCAATTGTAGTTTCAATGAGATTTTTCTTAATATCTAAGACTATGGCATCAAATAATCCAAGGCGATTAATTTCTAATTTTAGTAATACTTGTTCAAGACGATTATTATGCTTATAACCAGCAAGTAAAGGATTAATCCCTAAATTCTGATTGCAAACGCCTAATTCTAAACCATAACGAATTAATCTTTTATAATGGTTAGGAACTAAGAAATGACTAATAGTGATATTTGGTGATTCAATCCCTTGGCTATTATAACCGAAATGTCCTTTTCCACGAGTAATATGAAGTTTTAATCCTGATTTTCTATTTTTTAGACGAGCTTCCATTAACCATTTATAAACTTTTTCCCAATTTGGAAGGGCAATATTTAGAAAGTGTAAACACTCTTCCATTCTTTTTACATGCATATCCCAATGCTGAATCTTTCCTTCAAAAACAAGCATAGTTGTAAAACATCCATCACCGTACTGAAATGAACGATCCATTACTGAAATGCTACTACTTAGTTTTCCATTTACCCAATGCATTTGTGCATCCAAACTAACGAAACTCGAAATTAAATTTTCTTAAAGATTAGGCAACCATTGGTGCCTCCAAAACCAAATGAGTTGCAAGCAGCATACTCAATATTTACTTTTCGACAAGTATTTGGGATGAGGTCGATAGATAAATTTTTTTCAGGATTATCTAAATTAATTGTAGGTGGGACAATCTGGTCAACTAATGACATAACAGTAATAATTGATTCAACTGAACCCGCAGCACCTAGTAAGTGACCTGTCATCGATTTTGTAGAAGAAACAAGAACTTGTTGATATCCAACTTTACCAAGAGCTCGTTTAATCCCTTTAATTTCTGCAATATCACCAGCCAGTGTAGATGTGGCATGTGCATTTATATAACCGATTTGTTCTCCAATAATTCCAGCATCATGCATAGCTGCTTCTATGGCTAAAGCCCCTCCAGAACCATCCTTGCTAGGAGCAGTCATGTGATAAGCATCACCAGACATACCAAAACCAACAAGTTCACAATATATGTGAGCACCACGTTCCATAGCATGTTCATAATCTTCCAGCACTATCAAACCAGCACCATCTCCAAGAACAAAACCATCACGACTTTTATCCCAAGGACGAGAAGCTTTTTGAGGCTCATCATTACGGGTAGATAACGCCTTTGCAGCGGAAAAAGCTCCTATTCCTAATGGAGTTGAAGCTTTTTCCGCTCCACCAGATAACATAATATCCGCATCACCATAAGCAATAATTCGAGCAGCATGACCAATATTATGAAGGCCGGTAGCACATGCCGTTGAGATAGAAATATTAGGACCACGCAAACCATACATGATAGAGATATAGCCTGAAATCATATTGATAATTGTTGAAGGAACAAAAAACGGACTAATTCTACGAGGTCCTTTTTCTTTAAGAGATTCATAGCCAGCTTCAATCAAACCAAGACCACCAATACCAGATCCGATAGCGACACCTATACGAGAAGAATTTTTTTTAGTAATAATAAGACCAGAATCATTTAAGGCTTGAATACTAGCAACGATACCGTACTGAATAAACAAATCCATCTTTCTCAATTCTTTTTTAGAAAGATAATCTTCACAGTTAAAGTTTTTAACTAAACCTGCAAAACGAGTCGAAAAATTTTTTGTATCAAAATGTTCTATATTTACAATACCACTTTGTCCAATTTTTAGCGCTTTCCAAGAAGATTCTACATTATTCCCTACTGGTGATAGCATACCCATTCCAGTAACAACTACACGACGCTTAAACACGATCTTACTCTCCGAAACTGAAATGATTTTAAAGCTAGGGGCTTATAGATATGTCGAAAACTCAGGCGGCCAGCAGAAGGCCACCTGGGAGAGATATTACTGAGTATTAGTTACATAATCAACTGCTGTTTGAATAGTAGTAATCTTCTCAGCTTCTTCATCTGGAATCTCAATATCAAATTCTTCTTCTAAGGCCATTACTAATTCAACAGTATCTAATGAATCAGCACCTAAATCATCGACAAAAGAAGCTTCATTTTTAACTTCAGCTTCATCCACACCCAGCTGTTCAATAATAATTTTCTTCACTCGTTCTTCGATATTGCTCATTTTTTTTTTTCCTTATTAGAGTATAGATTTCGCATAATATAATAATCTAATAGTCTAAGAACTGTTTCTTTTGAGTCCCTGACTAAACAAAGCATTTAGATGATTTTATAAGATATGTATGTCAAACCATGCACATCCCACCATTAACATTCAAAGTTTCACCAGTAATATAAGAACTTTCTGAAGAAGCTAAAAAGACAACTACAGATGCAATTTCAATAGGTTTCCCAAAGCGTCTAACAGGAATACTAGATAATATTTTATCACGATGTGCAGAGTTCATTGATTTTGTCATATCTGTGTCAATGAAACCAGGAGCTACTGCATTGACAGTAATTCCTCGAGAGGCAACTTCTTTTGCTAAAGATTTAGTAAAACCAATTATACCAGACTTTGCTGCAGAATAATTTGATTGACCTACATTACCTATAGTACCAACAATAGAACCAACATTAATAATTCTCCCATTGCGTTTTTTAATCATATTAGGTAATACCGCTTTTGAAAGATTAAATACAGAAGTTAAATTAGTTTCTATCACATGCGCCCATTCATGACTTTTCATACGTATTAAAAGATTATCTCTAGTAATACCTGCATTATTAACTAAGATATCAACTAAACCAAATTCACTATTAATCGAATGAATCAATTTTTTAATTGAATTCATATCAGTTACATCTAAAATAAAACCTTTTCCTTTATTTGAAAAATGATTGCTAATATTAATAGCACCAATTTCAGTTGTAGCTGTACCAATAACAGTTGCACCAGAATTAATAAAACTTTCAGCAATGGCATGTCCTATACCACGAGTAGCACCTGTAACTAAAACAACCTTACCTTCTAGATTCTTCATTGAATGTACCTATATCCTTTATTAATCAATTAGAGATTTAGCAAATTTTAAAGAAGCAATATCGTTAATAATTGCTATTTTCGGTTTAGGTATCTTAACAATCTTTTTTGTGAAACCACTCAATACCTTATTTCCTGGAGCAATTTCTAGAAATGTATGGACTCCTTCTCGAATTATTAATTGAATAATCTCAGACCAACGAACTGGACTATACAATTGACGGATTAGTGCTGATTTAATTTTGCTAGAATCAAATTCAGTGAGCACATCGACATTGTTTATAACTGGAATAGTAGGAGATTGAAAATTAATCTTTTCAAGATTTAAAGCAAGTTTGTCAGCTGCAGATTTCATCAACATACAATGAGAAGGTACAGATACAGAGAGCATTACAGTACGTTTAGCTCCAGCTTTTTTGCATAGAATTTCTGCACGTTCTACAGAATTCTTATGACCAGAAATGACAATTTGATCAGGAGAATTAAAGTTTGCAGGAGAAACTATTTCATCGTTTTTTTGTGCTTCTTTGCAAATTTTTTGAATAAAGTTCTCATTAAGACCTATAATTGCACACATTGCACCAATATTTTTTCCTGACATAGCTTCTTGCATTAAATAGCCACGTAATTTAACAAGCTTAACAGCCTCATTAAAATTAATAACATTAGCACATACTAGAGCAGAATATTCACCTAGGCTGTGACCAGCTAGACTTGAAGGTTGTTTATGATAGAAATTTTTTCTCCATACACGCCAAATAGAAACAGAAGCGGTCAATAACGCAGGTTGAGTGAAAGATGTTTGGTTAAGAGTTTCCTTTGGACCGTTTTGAATTAAATTCCAAAGATTATAATTAAGTGCATCAGCTGCCTCATCAAAAGTCTCTCTTACGAGATCATACTCTTTAGCTAGGTTCGAAAGCATCCCGATTTTTTGTGAACCTTGCCCAGAAAATAGAACAGAATACTTGCTCATTATTAATATTACCTACAATTTTTAAAACTTGACTAAAGCTGAACCCCAAGTGAATCCAGCACCAAATGCTTCAAGCAACAGTATCTGACCACGCTTTATACGTCCATCTCTAACAGCTTCATCAAGTGCAGTGGGTATTGTTGCTGCAGATGTATTTCCATGTCTATCTAAAGTAAGGACTACTTGCTCTAATGACATTGAAAGTTTTTTAGCTGTTGCTAAAATAATTCGATAATTGGCCTGATGTGGAATTAACCAATCTAATTCAGATTTATGTATAGAATTAGCAGCTAAGGTATCTTGAACTAACTTCGATAAATAAGTCACTGCTACTCTAAACACTTCACTACCTTCCATATGCAACCACTCACTTGAAGTGGTAGTGTGTGCAGGAACCTTCAGACTTAATAAGTTTTCAAATTTTCCATCTGAATATAAATGTGTCGATAAAATACCTGGCTCTTCGCTTGCAGAAATAATAACTGCACCGGCAGCATCACCGAATAAAATAACAGTTGAACGATCAGCAGGATTACAACTCTTAGATAATGCGTCTGCACCAATAACTAGGATAGTTTTATACATTCCAGATTTAATATGTTGATCAGCAACAGATAAACCATATATAAACCCAGAACAAGCAGCTGATAAATCAAAAGCTGGACAAACTTGAATACCTAATTTATTTTGAACTTGGCAAGCTGATGATGGAAATCTATGGCTACCAGTAGTAGTTGCAACAATAATTAAATCAATATCACTTTTATCAATACCTGACATAGATATGGCCTTTTCTGCAGCTAGGAAGGCCATATCAGATACAGTTTCATTCTCTGCTGAAATACGACGTTCCTTAATACCCGTCCTAGAGAAAATCCATTCATCGCTTGTATCTACCATTTTTTCTAAATCAGCATTTGTTCGAACTTTGGATGGAAGATAGCAACCAGTACCTAAAATTTTACTATACATGAAGACTAATAATGCCTCTCACATAAAACTGATTTTAAACGATCAGTAATATGAGTAGACACTTTTTGTCTAACCTCATATACTGCTTCAGTAATGGCATTAACTATTGCTAATACATTAGCACCTCCATGACTTTTTATGACTACACCATTCAATCCTAGTAAGCTGGCACCATTATACTGATCGGGATTTAAAGTTTGTAATTCAGCAAATAAACCAGAAAATATTTTTTTTGCAATCCAAGTCCTCAATGATGATCCAACTAGAGTTAACTTTAACTTATCCATAAATAGTTGAGCAGTCCCTTCACATACTTTAAGACAAATATTACCCAAAAATCCATCACACACTATTACGTCTGCAGCATCATACAATAACTGGTTACCTTCTATATAACCAATAAAATTTACTAATTTATTTTGATATAACATCTTAGCAGCATGTTTGACAAGATGGTTCCCTTTTATCTTCTCTGATCCAATATTTAAAAGTGCTACTCTTGGTAATCGACCTAAATGTTGTTCAGCCAAAATACTACCCATTAAGGCAAATTGAAAAATAGAATCTGGGCTACTAGATACATTAGCACCTAAATCAAGCATCCAGGTTTTATTTCCCAGTGCAGTTGGCAATGTAGAAATTAAAGCTGGTTGTTCAAGTCCAGGTAACAATTTTAATTTAAAACGAGAAATAGCCACCAAAGCACCGGTATTACCGGCACTAATGCAAGCATTAGCAAAATCATTAGCAACTAAATCGACAGCCATAGCCATAGAGCTTTCAGAACCATGACGCAATGCTAAAGAAGGTTTTTCTGAGTCAGAAATAACCTTGTCGCTATGTTTAATACTCAATCTCGGATACGTTCCACAACCAACAAGAAGAGACAATTTAGAGGTGATAGCAGTCTGATCACCTGTTAATATCACCTTGAGTTCAGGAAAAAGTAGCAATGACCGTAGGGCAGCTGGTACCGTAACCTGAGGACCAAAATCTCCACCCATTGCATCGAGTGCAACAATTATATTTTGCAAAAAATATAATTACTTATTAATAACCTTTTTACCACGATAATAACCTTCAGATGTGACATTATGACGTAAGTGAAGCTCCTCTGATGTTGCATCTAAAGAAAATGTAGGCTCAACAAGAGCGTCATGAGAACGACGCATTCCACGTTTAGATCGCGTTTTGCGGTTTTTTTGTACTGCCATAATCTGATCACCCTTTATTATATTTATTAAGCTTATAAAAAGAAAAGATGTCTTTTTAAAGTAACTTTTATATGTTAACTAGAAAGAAGCACCTAAATCTGAAGAGACTACTAGACTATTTACATCTAATATCTTAAAAATAAGGAAACAAATGCTATCTTTCAAAATTAATTTAGTCAAAGAAAAAATATTCTGGTTAAGAATTTGATTATCCTACTTATTAATATTAATAATAAAATAAAGTATATCAATCCAATTTCTCTAATTATTTTAGTTTTATCAATATTTAATTTTTACTCCATAACTTTCGAGAATAGATTAAATAGATTAAAAAACTATTGTTCAGAATTTTTGTCAATTTTTTCAATTTTATAAAGTTAATGGTACTATAGATCTTTGTAGGGTCAACTTTTTTTAATATAAGAAAGACATATTTATTTTTTTACTTCAAATTGACAAGTTTTATTTTCCAATAAAATCTAAGTGTACATATTTTTTCATAATTTAAACTTACTATTTTTTATTCTCATATTCATATATTTCATAAATACTTACAGAATTAAAAAGTGCTTTTTTAAAAATTTCTTAAAGTTCATTAACACAGTTATGCACAATTTTTGTGGATAATTAAGCTTACAAATAGTATTTTATATTACAATATATAAAAACTGGGTTAATGTAGAAAAGTAAAATATTTAAACATTTTATTTAGAGTTAAATCAATGAAAGTCCTATATTTTAGGTTGTATTATTTAAGCAAGGAAGGATAATACAGTACCTGTAATTTCTGATTGTATGATTATGACCGGATATTTTTTATTGTTCTTAAGTACTGTTCTGGTAAATAACTTTGTATTATCAAAGTTTTTAGGATTGTGTCCTTTTATGGGAATCTCTAGAAAATTAGAGACTGCTGTTGGTATGGGACTTGCCACTACATTTGTTCTAACATTATCATCAATGTGTGCATATCTAGTTGAAAGATATCTTTTAGTACCGCTTGATATTAGATACTTACGCACTATGAGCTTTATTCTGGTTATCGCAGTACTTGTTCAATTTACTGAAATTCTACTTCAAAAAATAAGTCCAACTCTTTATCGATTACTAGGAATATTTCTTCCACTAATTACTACTAATTGTGCTGTATTGGGAGTTGCGTTACTAAATGTCAATTCAAATCATAATTTTACCGAATCTATTATTTATGGATTTTCTGCTTCTATTGGATTCTCTTTAGCATTAATACTATTCTCTTCAATGCGTGAAAGAATTTCCTATTCAGATGTTCCTTTACCATTTAAAGGTGCTTCTATTGCAATGATTACAGCTGGATTAATGTCAGCAATTTTTATGGGGTTTACTGGATTAGTGTGATTGATTAATAATGAATTTAACTTTACTAGCTATAATTTCTATTGTGGTTCTCTCTGCTATATTTGGTGCTATTCTAGGTTTTGCTTCCAAATATTTTCAAGGAGAACCTATTCCTATTATTGAACAAATTGAAAATATTTTACCGCAAACTCAATGTGCTCAATGTGGTTATCCTGGATGTAAACCATATGCAGAAGCAATTATTAATGGAGAAGAAATTGATAAATGCGTTCCAGGAGGGGATATTGCTATTAGTAGGCTTTCAGAACTCATGGGCATCGAAATAAAAGAAGGAGTAAAAAATTTTGGAGAAGTGCCTAAAACGGTAGCATTTATACATGAAGATATGTGTATTGGCTGTACCAAATGTTTAAAAGCTTGTCCAGTAGATGCAATTGTTGGTGGCATTAAAACAGTACATACAGTGATAAAAAATGAATGTACTGGATGCAATCTTTGTGTTTCTCCATGTCCAACTGATTGCATAGAAATGCTTCCAATAGAAATAACTACAGCAACTTGGAAATGGAAATTTGATAGTATTCCAATTGTGAATGTTAGCAGTTCTATTTCTTCAAAATCTAAAATAATATAGAGAATTAGAAATTGTCATGTCATCATTAATACAGAAGATAAAATCTGGTAAATTATGGGATTTTCCTGGTGGAATTTCTTTCCCCAAAAATAAAGCTCATCCTAGAAAAAAAACTTTAATGTATGCTAAAATACCCAAAGAGATAGTGTTACCTATAAGGTCATATACTAGTCTGCCTAATACCATAATTCCAAAAATAGGAGAACATGTTCTTAAAGGAGAACCCTTAATAAAATGTTATAATAATCGTGCTTCTTACATTCCTATTCATTCAACAACATCTGGTATGATTGTAGCTATTGAGCCACGTATTATTGCTCATCCTTCTGGATTAACTGAACAATGTATTATTATTGAACCTGATGGAAACGATGAATGGTATCCTCTCCAACCTTTAGAGGATTTTTCTCTAAAATCACCAATTAAATTGATCGAACGTATTAAGCAAGCTGGAATTATTGGAATGGGAGGTGCAGGATTTCCAACTTCAACGAAAGTTTATTCTTCACTTAAAAAAATCAATATTTTAATTATTAATGCAGCAGAATGTGAACCTTACATTACTGCAGATGATTCATTAATACAAAATCATATTAATGAGATAATTCAAGGCATTGAAGTTATTGACTATATTCTTAAACCAAAACTGATAGTGATTGCTATCGAAGATGATAAACCAGAGGCGATTAATTCTCTAATTCAAGCTACTAAAAACAAAGAAATAATTATTCGAGTTATTCCTACTAAATACCCTTCTGGTGGAGAAAAACAATTAATTAAAATTCTCACTAATATGGAAGTTCCAAGTGGTAAAATACCAATCGATATTGGGATCCTAGTACAAAATATTAGCTCTATTTATGCTATTAAAAGGGCTATTTGTGATGGTGAACCATTAATTGCTCGTGTTGTAACACTAGCGGGGAAAATATTTAAAGAAACTTTAAATATATGGACATTAATTGGAACTCCAATTGAGGCACTTTTAAATGAATTTTCTTCTAGAACTAATAAACAATTTGAACATTTAATATTAGGTGGATCAATGATGGGATTTAGTATACCAAATACAAGCATTCCAATAACAAAAACAACAAATTGTATTTTTATACCAAAAAGTAATGAAGTAGTTTCTCCTTTACATGAAATGCCTTGTATTCGTTGTGGTTATTGTTCAAATGTATGCCCTGCTTCCTTATTGCCACAACAACTTCAATGGTATGCTAAGGCAAAACAGTTTGAAAAATGCAAGGAATTTAACTTAACAGACTGTATTGAATGTGGTGCATGTGCTTATGTTTGTCCAAGTAAAATTCCATTAGTTCAATATTATCGTCAAGCTAAATCAGAAATTTATACTTGTGAAATTGAAATGAAATCTGCTCAACGTGCTAAAAAACGTTTTGAATCGAAAAATACTCGAATGAAACTAGAAAAGCAAGAGAAAGAAAAACATCTCAAAAAACTAAGAGAAAAACATAAGAAACAACTTGTTAGTAATAAACATGCTATTTTAGCTGCTATCGAGCGTGTCAATAAAAAGAATAAACTAAATCAAATAGATAATATCCCTAATAAGGGAATCAATACGCAATCAAAAATGAAAATCTAATTCTAAGGATACAAATCGTGCCACTTTTAATGTCTAGTTCTCCATATGATCATAACAAAAGAAGCACAACAAAATTAATGCAGTTAGTAATTATTTGTTTGTTTCCAGGTTTAGTTGCACAAACTTACTTTTTTGGATGGGGGACAATAATACAACTGTGTTTCTCAATTATTATCTCTATATTATTAGAGATTTTTGTAATATTGCTAAGAAAACGTCATCCAAAAACAGCTCTTAGAGACAATAGTGTACTTGTTACAGCTTGGATTCTTGCTATTTCTATCCCTCCTTTATCACCTTGGTGGATAGTATTTATTGGTCTTATATTTGCTGTAGTTATTGCAAAACATTTATATGGTGGTATTGGAGAAAATTTATTCAATCCTGCTATGATAGCTTATGTAATTTTATTGGTTTCTTTTCCTATTCAAATGACTAGTTGGATTGAAGCAGGCAAATTAAAGATTGATCCTATTTCATTTATAGATTCATTTTTCTTAATTTTTTCTGGTTTTAATACTGATGGATTATCATTACAACAACTCCGAGTAGGAGTCGATGGTCTGACAATGGCAACACCATTAGATGCATTTAGGACTTCTTTGCATATTGGGAATACTATTAATGAAATTCTTGAACAATTGAAATTAGATCCTTTATTTACTAGTTCCTGGAAATTAATTAACCTTACGTATTTACTTTCCGGATTACTATTACTTAAATTACGTGTAATTAGCTGGCATATTCCAATTAGTTTTTTGATAAGTTTAATAATAATTAGTGAATTATTTATGATAATTACTCCAGATAAAACTGCATCTTCAATGTTTCACTTATTATCTGGAGCAACTATGCTAGGTGCATTTTTTATTGCAACCGATCCTGTATCAGCTTCAACAACAGTTAAAGGTCGAATTATATTCGGGGCATTTATAGGGATAATGACATTTATTATTCGAAGTTTTGGTGGATTTCCTGATAGTATAGCATTTTCAGTTTTGTTAGCTAACATGTGTGTTCCATTACTTGATCACTATACACAACCTCGTACATATGGTCAATAAAACTATGTTAACAATAATTCGTAAAAGTAGTTTAACTTTAGCTTTTTTTGCTTTTTTATCTACAGGTTTAGTTGTTATAACTCAATATCTAACTAAACATCCTATTGAACAACGAGTTAAAGAAGAATTATTATCCACACTAAATCAAATTATTCCTTCTGAATTATATGATAATAATTTATATGATTCCTGCACTTTCGTTATGGACCCTTTACTAGGTACAAATGACATGGTTCCTGCCTATTTAGCAACATTAAAAGGTCAACCAACCGCTTTAACGATAGAGGCCGTAGCACCAGATGGTTATAACGGTAAAATAAATATTATTGTAGCTGTAAAAGTAGATGGCACTATTACAGGTATTCGTGTTTTATCTCATCAAGAAACACCAGGACTTGGTGATAAAATTGATTTGCATGTTACAAATTGGATATTAAACTTTACAGGAAAGAAAGTAAATAAGGCAAATTTATGGAGTTGGAAAATAGGGAAAGGTAATAAAATTCATTTTGATGAAGTTGTTGGTGCTACAATAACATCTAGAGCAGTAATTAAGGCAGTTAAAAACGCAGCACTATATCTTGATCAAAATAAAGAAAATTTGTTTAATCAACCATTTAATTGCGGAGGTTCATATGGTATATCATGAAACTAATCCAATTAAAAACGGTATTTGGAATAATAATCCAGCGTTAGTACAACTACTTGGATTATGCCCATTACTCGCTATTTCTACAACAGTAACCAATTCACTCGGGTTAGGAATTGCTACATTGTTCGTTTTGATCTTTTCCAGCATGATTATATCTTCAATGCGTAAATATATTCTAAAAGAAATACGTATTCCTATTTTTGTTATGGTGATTTCATCATTAGTTAGTTGTGTTCAATTATTAATAAATGCTTATGCTCATGAACTTTATACATCTCTAGGAATATTTATTCCTTTAATTGTTACTAATTGTATTATTATTGGTCGAGCTGAAGCATTTGCATCAAAAAATAGAATTATATTATCTCTTAAAGATGCTTTTGGTATAGGAATAGGTATGACTATTTCCCTTTCACTACTAGGTGCTATCAGAGAAATTCTAGGCAAAGGGACTATATTTAGTGATGCAAATTTATTGCTAGGTAAATGGGCAAGTATTATTTGCATTAGATTGTTTGATTTTGATACTAATTTTTTATTAGTATTGCTACCTCCAGGAGCATTTATCAGTTTAGGATTTTTAATTGCCTGTAAAAACATACTAGATAAGAATATACAGAAGAACCGAAACTAAATTTAGGAAATAAATACTAGAATTTCAAATAAAATTAAGTAATATGAACAACATAAAACGAACTAAAATATTAAATAGATTTCAAAAAAACAACCCCGATCCAAAAACGGAATTAAACTGGAATAGTCCTTTTGAATTGCTTATTGCTGTTCTGTTATCTGCTCAGACAACAGATAAAAGCGTGAATAAAGTTACTAGTAGACTTTACTCTATAGCTAATACTCCAGAATCCTTATTGAATTTAGGATTAGACCGTCTCAAACAGCATATACGAACTATAGGATTATTTAACTCAAAAGCTAAACATATTATTAAAACATGTGATATTTTATTTAGAAAATATAATAGTCAAGTTCCTGAAAGTCGAGAAATATTAGAATCCCTTCCTGGAGTCGGAAGAAAAACAGCTAATGTTATACTGAATATCATATTTGGTTGGACAACAATTGCTGTTGATACACATATTTATCGAGTTTGTAATCGGAGTAAATTTGCTATAGGAAAGACAGCTCGAATTGTTGAAGAAAAATTACTAAAAGTTGTACCTAAAATTTTTCAGATTAATGTTCACCATTGGTTGGTTTTGCACGGGAGGTATATATGCAAAGCTCGCAATCCATTATGTAATCAGTGTATCATCGAGGATTTATGTGAATTTAAGGAAAAAACAATTATTAGGAATTAAATTTATGTCAAATAGTCGAATTTTACATACTATGTTACGAGTGCATGATTTAGATAAATCAATCGATTTTTATACAAAGATTATAGGTATGAATTTATTGAGTGTTAATGAAAATAAAGAATATAAATATACATTAGCATTTCTTGGTTTTAACAAGGAACTAACAGAAACAATGATTGAACTTACATATAATTGGGAAAACACTACTCAATACGAAATAGGTTCTGGATTTGGTCATATTGCAATTGGTGTTGATAATATTTATAATTTTTGTGAAAACATAAAAAATTTAGGTATAAAAGTTACCCGAGAACCAGGACCAGTCAAAGGTGGGACAATCCAAATCGCTTTTATTCAAGATCCTGATGGTTATGCAATCGAATTAATTCAAAATAAAAAAGTGGAATAAGATATAACAACATAATGAACTGATAAATTTGAATTAACTAACACTATCCTACCTTATCTTCTTAAAGAAAGAACTATTCTTTCATTTTTGTTTCTACCTATTAAAGAAGAATTATTTGCAATAGGACGTCGCTTCCCATAGGCTTGCACATAAATCTTACTATCTGATAAACCTAATTCTTGAAAATAATTTTTGAGCGCAGTCGCTCTTTGTTCAGTTAGATGCTGGCTTTCTTTTTTACTATCTCCAGCATCAGTATATGAGGATATAGATATTAATTTAATATCCTGATAATAACGAATATATTTTGCTATTTTATCTAAATGTTTTTGTGATTCTTCGTTTAGTTCTAAAGTATCTTGAATGTAGTGTAAAATAACAAATGAAATATCTTCAAAATTATATGGAAGTAAATTAGTGATACAATTCATGAATACACTATATGTTTTTTGGAATGAGACTGAAGATAAAGCAAACTCTGTACGTTCATTATAATTTTTCTGCCAATCTTGATAATAACTAAAAGTAGGATAGTATCCTTTCTCTAACTCTGACAAAATTATTGATACAATTCTTCCAGAAAGATAAGCATCAAAGTGCTTAAAAAATTTTATATTTGCGATATGTTTTCCACTATTATTGCTAGGGTACCAAGAAGGAGGAATAGAGACTAAATGAACATTACTGATTTTTTGTATTGGTTTAAACATTTTTAATTCAAGATGGATGTTGCTTTTTTTATCTGCTTTAGATGAAAACTCAGCATGAGCATAATTAGGTATAGAATGTTTTAGACGACACTCTAAAGGGGTATTAACAATCACTTCCCAAGTTGATTCTTCAGGTGTAGCTACATAGATCCTATCTGAAGAATTAGCAATGAATGAAACTAATATATTTACCATAAAAGTATTGATTATTTTCTTATGCATATAGGAATTCTTATTGAATGTAAGTTATATAACAATATTTGGTCTAATAAAAATAATGCTGACATGTATTATTTTTATTTCTTAATGTGATAAGCTTTTGATTAATCTTATTATCTGTAATAATAGCGTTTATTTTTCATATATAACTTAAAAACTTAAAAATTAATATGATTAAAGAAAATAATGATTTAGCTTTAAAAAACAGGTTTCGTGGGTATTTCCCAGTTGTAATAGATATTGAAACTGCTGGTTTTAATGCTAAAACTGATGCTTTATTAGAGATATGTGCAGTTACATTGAGAATGGATAATCATGGTAATTTACGATTCTCCTCCACTACACATTATCATATTCAACCATTTAAATCTGCTAATATTGAACCACTTGCATTAGAATTTAATGGGATTCATGATCCATTTAGTCCATTGCGAGGTGCTATAACTGAAATGGAAGCATTAAGAAAAATATATAAAATCATTCGAAAAGAACAAAAATTAGCTGATTGTAAAAGAACAATTATAGTAGCTCATAATGCAGCATTTGATCTGAGTTTTATTATAGAAGCTAGTAAACGTTGCAACCTAAAAAGAATTCCCTTTCATCCATTTACAACTTTTGATACTGCTACGTTAAGTGGATTAGCCTATGGTCAAACTATACTTGCCCAAGCATGTAAAGCTTCTGGTATCGAATTTGATAATAAGAAAGCACATTCAGCATTATACGATAGTCAAAAAACTGCTGAACTTTTTTGCAAAATCGTTAATAAATGGAAGAACCTTGGAGGCTGGCCAATTCTACCTAAATAATAAATGGCTGCTAATTAAAATGAAAAATATATTAAAATTATTCAAATGAATGAAAATCTACTTACCAACCAGTAACATTACGTAAAACTTTTCCTATATTAGATAAAATATCAACCGTCGTTACACCGGCATTTCTAAGTGCTTCAATCTTTACTTTAGCTGTCCCTTTATTTCCAGATATAATAGCACCAGCATGACCCATACGTTTCCCAGAAGGAGCTGTTATCCCTGCTATATACGCAATCACAGGCTTTTTGATATACCTTTTTATGAAAATAGCAGCTTCTTCCTCAGCAGTACCTCCAATTTCACCAACCATAACAATTGCTTCAGTCTTAATATCTTCATTAAAAAGTTTTAAAACATCGACAAAATCTGAACCTGGAACTGGATCTCCACCTATACCTACACAGGTTGATTGTCCAAAACCTTCATCAGTGATTTGCTTAACTGCTTCGTAAGTTAATGTACCTGAGCGAGATACAATACCTACTTTCCCTGATTTATGAATATCTCCTGGCATAATACCAATCATGCATTCACCTGGTGTAATAATACCTGGACAATTTGGGCCGATCATCAATACTCCAGCTTGCTTTAAGCACAATTTTACTTTTACTAAATCAATAGTTGGAATACCTTCAGTTATTGTGACAATTAACTTAATATTCGCATTAATAGCTTCAAAAATTGCATCTTTACAAAAAGGAGCCGGTACATAAATAACAGAGACAGTTGCACCAGTTACATCTACTGCTTCGCGTACCGTATTAAATACAGGAAGAGATAAGTGAATCTGACCACCTTTTCCAGGTGAAACACCAGCAACCATCTTAGTCCCATAAAGAATAGCGCGTTTTGAATGGAAAGTACCTTGATTTCCAGTAAAACCCTGGCAAATTACCTTGGTATCTTTATTTATTAAGATAGACATCATTTATCCCTGATACTGAAATTACTTTCTTTGCAGCTTCACTTAAAGAGTTTGCTACAATGAGTTTTAAAGTACTATTTCTAAGTTTTTTAGCTCCTAAACTTGAATTGTTTCCTTCAAGACGTACAACCACTGGTAAATCTATACCTATTTCTTTAACTGCATTAACAATCCCATCAGCAACTAGATCGCAACAAACTATACCACCAAAAATATTGACTAATATTGCTTTAACATTAATATCAGATAAAATTATTTTAAAGGCTTCTGTAACACGTTCTTTAGTTGCACTACCACCTATATCAAGAAAATTAGCAGGTTGAGCACCATGAAAATGAATCATATCCATTGTACCCATAGCTAATCCTGCACCATTAACTAAACAACCAATATTTCCATTAAGAGGTATGTAGTTAAGTCCTAACTTCGCAGCGTATACTTCACGTTCATTTTCTTGAGAAACATCATACATTTTACTTAATTTAGGCTGACGATATATAGCGTTTGAATCAAAACTAATTTTTCCATCTAAACATAGCAATTTTTTATTATTAGTAATAACTAATGGATTAATTTCTAGTAAAGAAAGATCATATTGAATAAACATATCTACAAGACTGATAAATATCTTAACAAATTGGCTTGCTTCTTTTTTTCTAAAAGAAAGTTTAAAAGCTAATTCACGTCCTTGATATTCTTGAGGTCCTAAAAAAGGATTAATAGATACTTTATGAATTAGGTGTGGAGTGTTTTTTGCAATCTCTTCGATTTGAACACCACCTTCAGTCGATACCATAAAAACAATACTACAACTAACACGATCGATAATAGCACCTAAATAAAACTCACTAATAATATTAATGGATTCTTCAACTAAAATTTTTTCTACAGGTTGCCCTTTAGAATCCGTTTGGTAAGTTAAAAGCCTTTTCCCTAACCAATTTTCAGAAAATTTTTTAACGGCATCTTTACTATCGCATATTTTTACGGCGCCAGCCTTACCCCGACCACCAGAATGGACTTGACATTTAACAACTTTCTTTTTAGTAACAATACGACCTGCAGATTCTAAAGCCTTTTGAGGTGTATCACATACATAACCTTCAGGGATAGATAAACCGAATTCTGAAAACAGTTGTTTAGCTTGATATTCATGTAAATTCATATTTTTATTTCGTTCTATTTATAATATAGAATTACAGTTCAAATGTTTAAAAGTAACCGAACTGGTTCTTCAAGTAGTTCTTTTATTTTTAATAAAAATCCAACAGATTCACGACCATCAATCAAGCGATGATCATATGAAAGTGCTACATACATCATAGGTAAAACTTCTACTTTTCCATCAACAGCCATTGGACGATCTTGAATTTTATGTATGCCTAAAATTGCCGATTGAGGAGGATTAATAATTGGTGTGGACATTAAAGAACCAAATACACCACCATTTGTAATAGTAAAATTACCACCAACTAAATCTTCAATCTTTAATTTAGCATCGGAAGCTTTAGATGCCAACTTTTTAATTTTTTTTTCGATATCTGAAAAACTTAACATATCGCAATCTTTTAATACTGGAGTTACCAAGCCACGAGAAGTTGATACTGCTATACTAACATCAAAATAATTATGGTAAATAATATCCTCACCATTAATTGAAGCATTAATTTCTGGATAACATTTCAGAGCTTCCACAACTGATTTAACGTAAAAAGACATAAAACCTAAATGTACACCATGAGACTCTATAAACTTTTCTTTGTACATTTTGCGTAAGTTTATAATACATTTCATATTAACTTCATTAAAGGTAGTTAACATTGCTGTATTATTTTTTGCTTCTAATAAACGATTTGCAATCGTTTTACGGAGTTGCGTCATTGGAACACGCCTATAACGATTATCCATATTAAAATCAGAATCTTGTTTATTTTTACTGTTTTTATCAGAGTGTAACTTATTGCTATCTAATAAATAGGAATCAATTTTTTTTCTAGTAGTTTTACCAGTAATATCTTTATCTTCAATCACATTTGGTTTCAAATTGTGCTTAGAAAGAAGGCGACGTAATGAAGGATTAAGTACCTCAGTATCATTTTCTATCAAAGTTTTTTTTTGGAAGATATCAGAAATTTCTTCAGCTTGATTAATATCTGTTTCGTTTATAATATTGACTGGCTTTAATTTAGCAATTAACTGCTTAGAAAAGACAACGGAACCTTCTTTTTTAAGAATAGACTCTAATACACCGGATTCAGGAGCTGCTACTTCTAGAACCACCTTATCCGTTTCAATATCAACAATAACTTCATCGCGATTGATAGTTTCATTTGTTTTTTTATGCCATTTAGCTATAGTCGCAGATGAAACTGATTCTGGTAAATCTGGAACCAGGATTTCAATTATCATTTATATTTTATCCTTCTAAAGTTTATCTAAACATCTTTAATATATGCTTTTCTATAATTTAAGTGCATTTTCAATCAATTCTTTTTGTTGTTTTAAATGTAATGACATATAAGCCACTGCTGGAGAAGCAGAAGCAGGGCGACCTGCATATTTAAGACCTGAACCAACGGGAATAACTGCACGAAAATTATGTTTACTACTATACCAAGCACCCTGATTCTTAGGTTCTTCTTGACACCAAACATAATCTATAACATGTTTATATTTTGCAATAGTAAATTCTAATTCTTCTAATGGGAATGGATAAAGCTGTTCAATACGAATAATTGCTACATTAAACTGTTTATTTTTGCGACGTTGTTCAAGCAAATCAAAATAAACTTTACCGGAACAAAATATAACTCGTTCTACCTCATCTGACTTTAAAGAATCAGTTTCTCCTATTATAGCTTGAAATGTTCCTTCAGAAAGTTCTTTAAGAGAAGAGGTACATAATGAATGTCTAAGTAAAGATTTTGGAGACATAACAATTAATGGACGACGCATTGGACGAAGTACTTGACGACGTATCATGTGATAAACTTGAGCAGGGGTGGAAGGAATGACAACTTGCATATTTTGTTCCGCACATAATTGTAAATAACGTTCTAAACGTGCAGAAGAATGCTCTGGACCTTGGCCTTCATAACCATGAGGCAAAAACATGGTTAAACCACATAAACGTGCCCATTTTTGCTCACCAGAGGAAATAAATTGATCAATAACAACTTGAGCTCCATTAGCAAAATCACCAAATTGAGCTTCCCATAATGTTAAACCACTAGGTTCTGAACTTGCATATCCATACTCAAATGCTAATACCGCTTCTTCTGATAAAACAGAATTAAAAATTTGAAATTTTCCTTGTTTATTGTGAATATTTGCTAGTGGCACATAAATGCTAGTATCTAATTGATTATGCAAAATAGAATGACGATGAAAAAAAGTACCACGTCCAGAATCTTGCCCAGAAATACGAACTCTTTTACCACTATCAACTAAAGTAGCATAAGCCAAACTTTCAGCCATTCCCCAATCAATTTGCTTTTGACCATTAATCATAGCTAATCGATCTTTATAAATCTTATTTACTCTGCTTTGCAATACATAAGTAGCTGGATATTGACAAATTTTTCTACCGAGATTTATTAAATGGTTAATATCAATTTTAGCTTTCCAATTAATATTCCAGTCATGTCCGAAGTAAAGTGACCAATCTACTGGATGCGACGATATTGGACGCCATTCTTTTACAACAACATCCCCGTGATCAAGTGCATTACGATATTGATTAACTAATTGATTGACTGTTTTTATACTTAATTCATTGCGTTTAATTAAAAGTTCAGCATAAAGTTTTCTTGTTGTAGGATGTTTCTTAATAGTTTTATACATTAATGGCTGAGTAGCACTTGGTTCATCAGCTTCATTATGACCACGACGACGATAACATACTAAATCAATCACTACATCACGCTTAAAAGTATTACGATAATCCAAGGCTAAATGTGCTACAAAAGCAACTGCTTCTGGATCATCACTATTTACATGAAAGATTGGAGCTTGAACTACTTTAGCAATATCAGTACAATACATAGTAGATCTGCTATCAGTTGGATTTGAAGTGGTAAAACCAATTTGATTATTAATAACAATACGTATTGTTCCTCCTACGCAAAATCCATTTGCCTGTGACATATTGAATGTTTCTTGTACAACCCCCTGTCCTGTAATTGCTGAATCTCCATGTATAGTAATAGGTAATACAAAACTTCTATCTTTATCATTTAAACGATCCTGACGAGCACGAACTGAACCGATAACAACGGGGTTTACGATCTCAAGATGGGAAGGATTAAATACTAAGGTTAAGTGAATATTTCCACTCGCTGTATGAAAATCAGCAGAAAAACCTTGATGGTATTTGACATCACCAGTTCCACAACCTTCGCTATGTTGAATAGAAAATTCATTAAATAAATCTTTCGGTTGTTTACCTAAAACATTGACTAACATATTTAGTCTACCACGATGAGCCATACCAATAACAATTTCACGCATTCCTTGACTACCTGCATGATGAATAATTCGCTTTATCATAGGAATCAAAGAATCAGCACCTTCTAAGGAGAAACGTTTTGATCCAGGGAATTTAGTACCTAAATAGCGCTCAAGTCCTTCTGCTGCAGTTAATTCTTCTAACAAGGATATTTTTTCTTCCTTTTTAAATGCAGGTTTTCCAGAAACAGACTCTAAACGATGCTGAATCCATTGTTTTTGAGTTGTACTAGTTATATGCATATATTCAGTACCAATTGAACCACAATATGTTTGCTTGAGTGCTTTATGAATATTTCTTAAGGTCCTCTTGTCTTGATTAATAGAAAAAAAACCTACATTATTAATTTTTTTTTGTAAATCACTTTTCGAAAATTGGTAAAAAGAAGGATCAAGCTCAGAAATCATATCTCTTTTCCAAAGCCCTAGTGGATCTAAATTAGCAAATTGGTGTCCTTCTAATCTATATGCATTGATAAATCTTGATACTTTCAGTTTCTGATTATTAATAATATTATCAGAATATGTTTTTTTCCCCTTAGCAAGTTCTCGAAAGTAATTACGAATATAAGAGTGAGATTCTTCAATTTCCCCAGAACATTTTAATAATAAATCATCAAAAATGAACCTCCATTCTTCAGTTACAAATTTTGATCCATCTAAATATAGTTCATAAAGTTCTTCTAAATAAGTCGCATTGCTAGCAGACAAGTGTGAAGACTTAAGCCAAGTTTCCATCACACCATTATGCATATTTTCCCCTAACTACTATTTTGTTGATATCTATTTAAAATTTATACATATATGTGTAAATTTTGCTTTTAAGCAAAAAACATATTCTAAATAACTAACTAAATAACTAAATAGAATGAGTAAATAACATTGACTTTATATTCCTAATAGCTCTGGTTGGATTTAATCCTTTTGGACAGACACTTACGCAATTCATTATAGTATGGCAACGAAAAACACTAAATGCATCATCGAGATAAGACAAACGTTCATTTGTAGCTGTATCTCGACTATCTATTAACCAACGATAAGCTGCTAATAATCCAGCAGGACCAATAAACTTATCAGGATTCCACCAAAATGAAGGACAGGATGCAGTACAACAGGCACACATAATGCACTCGTATAGGCCATCTAATTTTTCACGCTCCTTTGGAGTTTGAAGGTATTCATTGATAGAATATGTATTAGTTTCACCAATTAAAAAAGGCTTGATTTTTTTATAATTATTATAAAACTGAGTCATATCTACAACTAAATCACGTATAACTGGCAAACCGGGCAATGGACGAATAATAATTTGTTCTTTTAAAATAGAAGATAAAGGAGTAATACACGCCAAACAATTTTTACCATTAACATTTAAGCCGTCAGAACCACAAACCCCTTCACGGCAAGAACGACGAAATACAATTGTCGAATCTTGTTCCTGTAATAAAGATAATAAATCCAGTAACATCATATTTGTATCTTTTTCCAGTGTAACTGTATAATCTTTCATGTAAGGTTGATTATCATAATCAGGATTATAACGATACAAGGAAAGATTTAAATCCATATTTTAAAATCCTTTATTAATTAGTAAACACGTAATTTTGGTTGAAATACTTCGCAATAAATAGGTTCCATATTTATAGCACGTTTAGACATTAATTCTGTTTTAGGATCATAGATAGAATGACATAACCATTGCTTATCATCACGAACAGAAAAATCAAAACGAGCATGAGCACCGCGACTTTCTTTTCGATAGTTTGCTGCGATTGCAGTAGCATATGCTGTTTCCATCAAGTTATCTAGCTCCAAACATTCGATACGCTTTGTATTAAAGGTAAAGGATTTATCTGATAAATATGCAGTTTTCAAACATTCTCGAATACTTTTTAGTTCCTTTAACCCTTTAGCCATAGAAGACCCTTCACGAAATACAGAAAAATTCTCCTGCATACATTTTTGCAACATTTTTCGAATTTCTTTAGGATTTTCACCAGTCACTGTGCTGTTTTCCCAGCGATAATAACGTTCGAGAGAATGTTCAATATCCATTTTTCTAGCCGGTTTAGCATCTGCTTGTTTTTTTAATGTTTCACCTAAATGAATACCTATTGCACGGCCAAATACAACTAAATCTAATAATGAATTACCACCCAATCGATTTGCTCCATGTACTGAAACTGAAGCAATTTCACCACAAGCAAATAAACCTTGAATTTCTATATCTTTCCCATATTTATCTTGTTTTATAGCTTGTCCAGAAATTTTAGTTGGAATACCACCCATCATATAATGACAAGTAGGAATTACTGGAATCGCTTCTTTAGTGGGATCTACATGCGCGAAAGTTTTAGAAAGTTCACAAATACCTGGCAACCGTGATTCTAATATATCTTTGCCAAGATGATCCAGTTTTAACTGGACATGAGAACCATAAGGTCCTTCAAAACCTCGACCTTCTCGAATTTCAATCATTATTGATCTTGAAACTACATCACGGCTAGCCAAATCTTTCGAATTTGGAGCATAACGTTCCATAAAACGTTCACCTTCCTTATTTAGTAAATAACCCCCTTCTCCACGACAACCTTCAGTAACTAATATACCAACACCTGCAATTCCAGTTGGGTGAAATTGCCACATTTCAATATCTTGCATAGGAACACCGCAACGAACTGCCATACCCACACCATCACCAGTATTAATATGTGCATTAGTTGTTGATGCAAAAATACGACCTGCCCCCCCAGTTGCTAAAATAGTAGCTTTAGACTTAAAGTAACAAATTTCTCCTGTTTCTATACAAATAGCTACACATCCTAAAATTATACCATCTTCATTTAAAACAAGATCAATTGAATACCACTCGGAAAATATAATGGTTTTATGCTTAATATTCTGTTGGTAGAGTGTATGTAATAAAGCATGACCAGTTCGATCTGCAGCAGCTGCAGTCCGTGAAGCTTGTTCCCCTCCAAAATTTTTAGACTGACCACCAAATGGACGTTGATAAATGCTTCCATTATTAAAACGAGAAAAAGGCAATCCCATTCTCTCTAACTCAATAATTGATTCTGGACCATTTTTACACATATACTCGATAGCATTTTGATCCCCAATATAATCAGAACCTTTAACAGTATCATACATATGTTCTTGCCAAGAATCTTCGTGAGCATTACCTAAAGCAACCGTAATACCGCCTTGAGCAGATACGGTATGAGAACGAGTCGGAAATACTTTAGAAAGTAATGCGCATGAAAGATTTTGCTCTGAAATTTTCAATGCAGCACGCATCCCAGCACCACCTGCACCAATCACAATAGCATCAAACTCTCGAATCGGAATACTCATTTTTATGTTCTCCAAAAAATAAATAGACCAGAAAAAAAATACCCAATGATTGTAATCATGATAAGTAGTTGCAAAAAAACACGCACTTTTTTTGAATGAATGTAATCTGTTAGTACTTGCCATAAACCAATCCAAACATGAATCAATGCAGAAGTTAAAGCTAACATAGAAAAAAGTTTTGTGAAAAGAAAACTAAAAAAATAAGTTAAAGAAACATAAGAAAATTCAGATAAATAAAACAAAAAACTACAAAAATAAATAATATAAAGAAGCATTATAATTGCTGTAATACGGATCAATAAAAAATCCTGTATTCCATGACGACTAAATGAAAAAAGGTTATTCACCATAATATGACCACCAAAAGACTGGACAATATTGTTGTTATAAAAATAGTTATCTTAGCACTTAATATACTAGACTTTAGTTCATCAAAATATCCAAGATCCATTAAAAAATGACGTATACCAGCTATAACATGATAAGTTAGTGTAGTAAAAACAACCCAAAAAACGAATTTTACTAAATAATTTTCAAAAAGAAACCTAGTTTCTAAAAAATCTGAAGGAGACTTAAGTAAATTTAATAATAACCATAAACAAACACCAAGAAAAAAAAACATCACTATTCCAGACACACGATGCAATATAGATACAATTGCTGTAATTGGAAATTTTATAGTTTTTAAATCCAAATTTATCGGTCTTAATTTTCTTTTTTGATTCATTTTATAAAACGCCTAATCCTAAAAATCTATTTTTCTAAAATTTAAGGGACCACCACTTAAATAAAAAAATCAAGAACTAAATTTTTATAGAAAACCTGACTAGATCTTAACGATTAAAAATACAGAATAAAAACTCTAACATAATTATTAGAACAATTTTTGATACATAGAACATATTTTTAATCTTTACGATTATTAAAAGTAGTAACTGTAACAAACATCAGAATATGAATAATTGACTTTACCAATAAACAAACGTAAAAAAAAAAGCTGTTATAAAAATAATGAATTAAACTGCAATAATAAGGAGATAGGAGAAATATTATGTCAAATGAGAAAGCTGTACTTCATATTAAAGGGAAGGAGAAAATAGAACTGCCAATTATCAACAGCACTGTAGGCCCAGGTGTTATTGATATCCGAAAACTCCGAGAAAGCGGATACTTCACCTTTGATCCAGGTTTCCTTTCAACTGCTTCTTGTGAATCTAAAATCACTTACATAGATGGAAATAAAGGTATTCTTCTACATCGAGGATATCCAATAGAACAATTAGCAACATTTGCTGACTATCTAGAAGTATGCTACATACTCCTTTATGGTCAAAAACCTAGTAAAAAAGAATATGAAAAATTTAAATCGACAGTAACGCATCATACCATGGTACATGAGCAAATTGCAAATTTCTTTCAGGGATTTCGTCGTGATGCTCATCCAATGGCTGTTATGTGTGGTGTAGTAGGAGCATTAGCCGCCTTTTACCATGATTCTTTAGATGTTAATAATGATATTCACCGAGAAATAGCAGCATATCGTTTATTATCAAAAATGCCTACCCTTGCTGCAATGTGTTATAAGTACTCAATAGGACAACCATTTATTTATCCACGTAATGATTTAAACTATGCAGAAAATTTTCTATATATGATGTTTGCTACTAGATGCGAAGACTACAAAGTTAATCCTGTTTTCGCTAATGTGATCAATAAAATTTTTATCCTGCATGCAGATCATGAGCAAAATGCCTCAACATCAACAGTACGTTTAGCGGGCTCATCAGGTGCAAATCCATTTGCATGTATCTCAGCAGGTATTGCATCTCTTTGGGGACCTGCTCATGGTGGTGCTAATGAAGCTTGTTTAAATATGCTTGAGCAAATTGGCACAATACATAACATTGAAAAATTTTTAGAAAAAGCTAAAAATAAGAATGACTCATTCCGGTTAATTGGATTTGGTCATCGAATTTACAAAAATTATGATCCAAGAGCATCTGTAATGCGTAAAGCATGCCATGATGTCTTAAGAGAACTTAATATTCAAGATCCACTACTCGACATCGCTATAGAATTAGAACGTATCGCACTTACTGATGAATACTTTATTCAAAAGAAACTTTATCCTAATGTTGATTTTTATTCTGGAATTATTCTAAAAGCTATTGGTATCCCAAGATATATGTTTACAGTTATTTTCGCTGTATCACGTACAATTGGTTGGATCGCGCATTGGAACGAAATGCATAGCGACTCTAAAAATCGAATTGGAAGACCTCGTCAATTATATTCTGGTGAAAAAATAAGGAAATTTGATTGACTACTAATTCATTCATGAAATGTATTTGAAGTTTTCTAAATAATTTTAAATATGAACTATGCTGGATTATCAACATCTATAAATTGAACATCTAAATTGTATCTAGATGCTAACCAATTTCCTAATGCTTTAATTCCATAACGTTCAGTTGCATGATGACCAGCGCAAAAGTAGTGAATATTTAACTCTCTTGCTAAATGACTAGTTCTTTCTGATATTTCTCCAGAAATAAAGGCATCTAAATTATATTGAGATGCTTTTTCTATGTAATCTTGACCAGCTCCAGTAGACCAACCTACTGTTTGAATTAATTTATTATTCATATTATTAGGATGTATATGCAAGGGAATACGATTTAGTACACGAGCGATTTTATCAAATAAAATAGAAGGCATTATAGACTGCTTGAATTTACCAAACATAAAAAGAGAAGATGTATTTCCTTCTAAAGCACTTTGGATTTCTATATCTAGTAATCGGGCTAATTCAACGTTATTCCCTAATGTAGGATGAATATCTAACGGTAAATGGTAGCTATATAAATTTATATCATGTTTAATCAATGTACGAATACGTTTGCCTTTTATACCTTTAATAGGTTCTAATTCACCCTTCCAAAAATAACCATGATGAACCAATAATGCATCTGCATTGTAATTAATTGACCGATCAATTAATTCTTGTGATGCTGTGACACCTGTTACAATGCGCTGAATTTCAGTTTTACCTTCTATTTGCATTCCATTGGGAGAATAATCCTGAATTACATTGGAAGATAACTTTTCATTAAGAATTTTTTCAAGAATCATATTATTCATTGAAATTTTTACCTAATTTAGTATTAGAAAATATTTGATTTACTATTTCCTCTACTTCAACTTTAATAAGTCTAAGATGCTCTTCACTTTTAAAACTTTCGAAATAAATCTTATACATATCTTCAGTACCAGATGGACGAATTACAAACCAACCATCTTTGGTAGTTATTTTTAATCCACCAATATTAACATTGTTACCTGATGCGTGAGTTAATCGAGAAACTATATCACTCCCAGCTAAAGTTTTTATAGGAATCATCTCTGGTGATAATTTAGCTAAAATATCTCTTTGAAAACGATTTGCAAAAACTTGTGCACGATCGTACCAAAATTTTCCATGTTTACCAACTAAATCTTCATAGTACTTTTGAGGATTTTTACCTGTTACAGCAGTAATTTCAGCAGCTAATAAACACAAAATAATTCCATCTTTATCGGTAGACCAAGGAGTCCCATCTTTACGTAAAAAAGAAGCTCCTCCACTTTCTTCAGCTGCAAATCCTAACTGGCATTTATATAAATCATCTACAAACCATTTAAAACCAACTGGTACTTCATATAGCTTTCTACCTAAATTTTCTACAACACAATCAATCAAACAGCTTGATACTAAGGTTTTTCCAACAGCGATATTTTGATTCCAATTTTTACGATATCGATATAAATAATCAATACATACAGCTAAAAAATGATTTGACTCCACTAAACCTTGAGGTGTAACAATACAATGACGGTCATGATCAGGATCATTGCCAAATGAAAGATCGTAACTGCCCCTTGAGTCTATTAAGCTAGATATCGCATAAGGAGAAGAACAATCCATACGAATCACTCCATCTTTATCTAAAGACATAAAACGAAATGAAGGATCAATATCTTCTCTAATCAAAGTAAGATCTAAATTATATACCTCTCCAATCTTTTTCCAATAATTAATACCACTACCACCAAGTGGATCCACTCCTAATTTCAAATTAGCATTTTGAATAGCCTGTATATTAATTACATTTACTAAGTCGTTAATGTAGGATTTTGCTAAATCTTTTTCAATAAATAAACTAGATAACTTAGCCTTTGATAAACTTATACGCTTCACATCTTTTAATTTTTTAGAAATAAAGAGATTAGCTCTTTCTTCAATTAATTGAGTTAGCTCTGAACCAGCAGGACCACCATGAACATAATTATATTTGATACCACCATCTTGTGGTGGATTATGTGATGGAGTAATAACTAAACCATCAGCCTTATCTTTATGAACTGAATTAAAACTTAAAATTGCATGAGATATAGCAGGAGTGGGAGTATAACCATTATTTTCTTGAACAATAACCTTTATATTATTTGCAATAAGTACTTCGATTGCAGTAGCAAAAGCAGGTTCTGATAATGCATGGGTATCTTTCCCAATAAACAATGGTCCTGTTATATTTTTTTCATCACGTAGTTCAACTATTGCTTGAACAATACCTAATATATGATTTTCATTAAAAGTATACTTATCTGCGCTACCACGATGCCCAGAAGTACCAAATTGCACCATATGTTCAGGATTATTTAAATCAGGTTTTAAAAGAAAATAATTAGCAACCAAAGCAGGGATATTGTATAAATCTTCTTGTTTAGCTCCTTGACCAGCTTTAGAATGTATAGTCATTTAAATATCCTTATTTAAAATAAACTTAAAAGGACTAGTAATTAAAACAATACTTAAGATAATATTATGTTGAATTTATCACTATTTTAATTAACTCTTCAGAAAAATGCATCCTGATATCAGTTGTTTGATCATCTGGTGTTTACGACTAGTATTATTATTTGTGATAACCCCAAAATGAGTATTTGGAATAGTTCTTGGTTTTGTTTGTTGCATTACCATTTTCTAATAATACTTTTTTAGTATCAGCAAAATACAGTCTTTTACGTCCTTTAACTTGAGTAGATTTATAAAAACCTTTTGGATCACTATAATATAATGTAGAAAGTATTAACATAAAACGATCAATTGCCTTTTTCAGGTTAGAAAATTTACTAGAAATTAATAAGGATTCTATTTACCCTATCCCTCTAATTTGAAAATTCTTGCTAATAGGGATGTTTTTTTATTTAACTAACTGTGACAATTCTATAGATTTTCTACGATTATTATCTATATTTAACAAACGATGTAAAATAACTGAAGCAGCATTCACTAATATACTGAGTTTGACTAGCGATATAGCGGTATAAATCTTCATCAATTTCAATTTTTTCATTTGTTTTTTTTCAATCTCTATATTTTAATAACTAAGCAAGTATAACTAGATCTGTTCTAATACTCTATCTTTAATCTATTACTAAGTGAGCTAAAATGTCAAAATTATTAAACTACAAACTAGAAGGTAAAAGAACTTCTTCAGTTATTCTATTACTTCACGGTTTATTTGGAAATTTAGATAATCTAGGAATTTTATCCCGTAATTTTAAACAACATTACCAAACTTTAAGTGTAGATCTTCGTAATCACGGATTATCTTTTCATAGTAACATTCATAATTATGAAATAATGGCTAAAGATGTAGTTACTCTACTTATGCATCTTGATTTTGATCATATTCATATCATTGGTCATTCTATGGGGGGAAAAGTAGCTATGAAAGTTGCTACATTAATAGAAAAGAAAATTAGCACACTAATTATATTAGATATATCACCAGTTCAGTATTTTAGAAAACAAGATGATAACATGCTAAAAGGACTTTTATTAATAAAGCAACAAAAACTAGATAACCGAAGTAAAGCTTTAAAAGTACTAGCTGAATATATTAAAGAACAAAGCATTAGACAATTTTTTAATAAATCTCTTTATCTTAATAATAAAGGAATAATATGTTGGAGATTCAACATTGATGCAATTAATAATAACTACGAATCTATACTAGGTTGGAAAAGTATTTCCTTAATATCAATACCTACTATTTTTATAAAAGGTGCCAATTCAGATTATATACTGCCTAAGCACAAAGAAAATATTCAAAAACAATTGAGTAACTCAGAAATACATAGTATTTCTAATACAGGACATTGGCTTCATGTTGAAAATCCTATTCAAATAATTAAAATTATTCAAAAATTTATTAAAAAAAATAGTTAATTAATTCTCTATCTCTAGATTAAATAATAAATTTAATCTTTAAGCATTAACTTTATTAAATAATAATGCTATATTTTATATCCTTGTAATAAGGTAGATATATGCTTTATGATTATATAAATATCCTAGAATTTATTGGATTAAATTTTCTTTTAGCATCTGTTTTTCTTTTAATATGTATAACAATAAAAGATCTTGTTAAGAAAAGCAATATTTCTAAATTTGGTCAATTTATTGCTTGGTTAGTTCTCTTTCTCGGTTGTGTTAGTTTTATATTGAAAAGTATAATTCAATTAGTTTTAGAAAGCTCTGGTCTATGATGTAATTAATTAAGATTTAGATGTTTTTAAAAGGTTAAGATTTCTATGGAAAAAAGTATAGGTATTTTTTTTGGTACTGATACAGGTAATACTGAAGCTGTTGCAAAAATGATTAAACAGCAATTTAAAAAAAAGTTAGTTCATATACAAGATATTGCTAAAAGTACTAAAGAGGATATTGAACGCTTTAGCATCTTACTTTTTGGTATTCCAACTTGGTACTATGGAGAAGCTCAATGTGATTGGGAGGATTTCTTCCCTGAATTAGAAAGTATCGATTTTTCAACCAAATTAATTGCTATTTGGGGTTGTGGTGATCAGGAAGATTATTCGGAGTATTTTTGTGATGCCATGGGGACAATGCACGATATTATCACATCAAAAGGAGGGAGTGTCCTCGGTTATACTTCTACTGATGGTTATGAATTTGAATCATCAAAAGCCCTTATTGGTGAAGATGAAAAAACATTTGTTGGCCTGTGCATTGATGAAGATCGTCAACCGGAACTAACAGAAAAACGTGTAAAAAATTGGGTAACTCAAATTTATGAAGAAATTTATTTAACCAGTAATAAGTCATTAGACTTTCGTATAAAAAAGAAATAATGCTATTATCTAGTTGATAATTGATATGGAAGCTTTTTATCTTATCTGAATCAATGCAATTATTTTACTCACATTTATTAACTCATTACTCATGATACTTATCCAAGGTAAGGTCATAAAAAAATACTGAATAACTCACTTGCCTATTGCATTACGGCATAAAATGCTTTTAAGTAAGCATTTTAAAGAACTTTTGAGAAAAAAATCAGAACTGATTGCTACTTCAAATTAAAACTGATGTTCAAACAGATAAAATATAGTTAGTAAAATCGACTTATTAAAACTAAGAAGAACATTTAGATACAAAATAGAATTATATCTTGATAAAAATCAATAAATCAAAGTCAGTTTCAGTTAACTATCCTAGCTAATCATATAATACATAACTCCTTATATATAAATAAAAAAGTTTTTTTTAGTGATATGTGTAAAGAACTTGTGGATTTGTTTGCGTAAAGTGTACAGCTTTATTTCCTACCTTTATTGAAACACTATTTTTTGAATTTAGTTCAGAAAAAATATTATTCGTATCCTTAACTGTTATAAATGCCTTCATATTTTGAGATTCAGCTTGTGTATCTTGCCTATTATCAAACCAATATAAATTACCTTCATCAATAACAATTACCCCACTAATAACAAAGTTTAACTCTTTAGCCTGTTTAAAAAGTGCCTTACACAAATTTTCCATCGTTTCCATTGATATTTTTTTCATTTATCTCTCTAACAGTTTAATTTTAATAAAAATAATAAAAGACTGAATTTTTCAGTTAACTTATTTTAAATGGTAATTAACAAATTTTAGACATTTAATCAACACCCACAAGAGAATAGTTAGTTTTTCAATAAATCTAAAACAATTCCAATAATCTTCTGAAGAAGAATGACTATTCTATAATAAGATAGGTACCTAAAACAAGAAGAAGAATCAGCTCAGACTAGTTTTTTCTAATATAATGATAAATAAAATAACCAGTTGAATTCTGAATAACTTATATAATATAGTTTTTCAAATTGGCAATGATTGTTTTACATACTCTCCAGGGGCGATTCCAATTATAGGATTTTTCTCTGAACCTTTACTAAATGGTTCCACTTGATCTTGATTAAAATTCATTAACCATTGATTCCAATGAACCCACCAAGATCCTTTGTTATAAGCAGCTTTCTTTAACCATTCATCAGAGGAATTATTAAGATTATCATTCAACCAATAGCCATACTTATTACCTTTTCCTGGATGATTAATAACACCAGCGACATGTCCAGATTCACCTAGAACAAAGGTTTTATCACCACCGATTCTTGATAAACTATCATACGTTCCTTGCCATGGGACTATATGATCTTGTTTAGTAGATACAAAATAAGTTGGAATCTTAATCTTACTTAAATCAATCCATACACCTCCAACTTTTATACCTTTCTTCTGAATAAGTTTATTTTGAAGATATAATTCACGTAATATAAAATTATGACATAATGCTGTAACGTTTGTACTATCACTATTCCAATATAATAAATCAAAATCTGCAGGAGTATTTCCTTTCAAATAATTTTCAATGTAATAATTCCAGTATAAGCTATTTTCACGTAATAAATTAAATATAACACTTAATGAACGACCATCCATATAACCTTTTTCATTATTTTGTATTTCAATAGCAGTAATAATTGTTTCATTAATGTAAACACCAAGCTCACCAGGTTGAGAAAAATCAAGTGGAGTCGTGAAAAAAGAAGCAGACCTTATTCGTTTTTTCATTCGCTTAGCCGAATAATAAGAAATTGTTGAAGCTAACAGCGTGCCACCAATGCAATAACCAACAGTATTAATTTCTTCCTGATTAGTAATTTCTATAACAGTTGATATAGCTTTCACTACACCATCAATGATATAATTATCGAATCCTATTTCGGCTTGGTCTTTACCTGGATTTCTCCATGAAATCATAAAGACACTATGATTATGTTCTAATAACCATCTCACCATAGATTTTTTTTTATGCAAATCTAATATATAATACTTATTGATAAAAGGTGGTACTATTAATAGTGGTGTAGAATTTATCATATTAGTTAATGGCGTGTATTGAATAAGTTCAAACAAATCATTTTTAAATACAATATTCCCATCTGTATTTGCTATATCCTTTCCAATACGAAAATTATTACTATCAGTCATACGTATTCTTAAAATATCTGCACTAGAATCTACATCTCTTTTAAATTGTTCTAATCCTGAAAGTAAGTTTGCACCATTTTTTTTAAGTGTAAGCTTTAAAAGCTCTGGATTTGTAGCAATAAAATTAGTTGGAGATAATGCATTGATAATTTGACGAGAAATAAACATAACACGTTCTTTTATCGATTTATCTAACCCTTCAATGCTATCAATCGTATCCAGGTAAGTTTTACTAAAAAGCAAGTACGATTGTTTAACAAATGAATAAAAAACATCTGTTTCCCACAATTCATCACCAAAACGAGAATCTCCCTTCTCTTCTTTAAATAGTTTACAATTATTATCAGCAAATACAACATGTTGCCAAATCTGTAATTGTTGTTCCCACCATTGAATTTGTAACTTTAATAATCCAGTAGGTCGTTCTTTAGCTTTTTCGAACAACTGAATACTATCCTGAAAACTTATTTTTTGTATTGCTTTATACAAAGGAGACGAATCTATAGATTCTTTATTTAACTCAAAATTCTTCCACCATTCTTGATTAGCTTCTTGAACTTTTGCAAAGTAATCTAAATAGAACCTTTGAAACATAAAAAACGCTCCTAAATACCTAGAAATCGCCTCCCTTTAATTTTTAAATGAAGGCGGTTTGTACAATCAACATAAACCTAATTTAAATAGAACTAGCACTTTTAAGATTCTCGGAAGCAAGAGAATCTACATCATTTTTAAATTCTTTTGCAATAGATTGCAACTTAGCAGTATCATCCATAACTTGTTGAGAAAACTTGGTTAATAGAGATAATTGTTGTGAATTAAACTCAGTCAAAGAGGTTACATCTTTAATTTTGCTAGCAGCTTTCATTTGTGTTAATCCCATATCACTGTAAGTACGAATAGCACCTAGTTGTAACTCAGTTAACATTTCGACATTTTTAGTTAGCAGCTTATTAAACTTAAGATATGGTTCCATATTTTTTTCAGTTTGTTCTGAAAAAGTTTTCAAAAAATCTGTATACATTATGATTTTTCTCCTAATTAATAATTTTTGAAATTTTATTACTATTTATGTAACTGTTTTAATAATAACTGCTGTACCCATACCTCCACCTATACATAAAGCAGCAATACCAAAATGACTTTTTTTCTTGTTCCTATTTAATTCATGCATAAGAGTTACTAAAATACGATTTCCAGAAGCACCAAGCGGATGCCCTAAAGAAATTGCACCACCATTTACATTAGTCTTATCTAAAATGGATGAAACTGATACATTATATTCATCTGCTAATTTGTGAATAACTGCTAAAGTTTGCACAGCAAAGGCTTCATTTAACTCATATAGGTTAATATCACTAATGCTTAACTGTGCTTTATTCAAGGCTTTTTTTATTGAGTTAACAGGCCCCAATCCCATCATTTCAGGTTCAAGAGCTGACTGAGCATAACTTATAATTTCAGCAATTGGAGACAAATTATATTTTTCAATTGATTCTTCAGATGCTAATACCATGGCACTTGCACCATCATTTAATCCAGATGAATTACCAGCAGTCACAGTTCCTTCTTTTTGAAAAGCAGGTGCTAATTTTTCTAGTTCACTTAGTTTAACTTCTTTCCTTGGATATTCATCAGTATCAAAAAACACATTACTCTTTCTAGGTTGACTTACATTAACAGTCTCAATTTCATTTAGAAATTTTCCCTTTTTAATTGCATCAACAGCTTTAAATTGACTAGTCATTGCATATGAATCTTGCTGTTTTCGAGTAATAGAAAATTCTTTAGCTATAGTTTCAGCTGTCATACCCATATGATGCTTAGTGTATGCATCAGTTAATCCATCAGAAATTAAAAGATCAATTAAAGTTAAATTACCCATTTTATGCTGTTTATGGCCAGATCTAATGCTGGAAGGTAATATAAATGGAATTTGAGACATGACTTCAACACCGCCAGCAATTACAATATCTGCATCATTATTTTTTATGTGTGCAACTCCATCCATAACAGCTTTCATCCCGCTACCGCATACCATATTTATGCCATAAGCTGGAACTGATTTCGGAATACCTGCATAAATCGCAGCTTGACGAGCAATTCCCATACCCTGACCTGCACTTATAACATTACCAATAATAACTTCATCCAAAATAGAAGGTGAAACTTTAGCAGATGCTAAGGCTCCTTCTATAGCAATTGATGCTAATTTTCCAGCAGAAATACCTTTTAATGAGCCGCAAAAAGCACCAATAGGTGTACGCTTACCTGAAATTGCATAAACTTTCTTCATTGTAGTTTGGCTCCTTTTTATTTAGATTATTGTTACTGCATGTACAGACCACCATTTACTGATAAGGTTGCTCCAGTAATATATGCTGCGGACTCACTGGCAAGAAAACTTACAGTATTCGCAATTTCTTCAGGATTTGCAAAACGCTTCATAGGAATCTTATATTTAATAGATTCTAATATCTCAGATTTTATTTTTTTTATCATAGGTGTACTAGTATATCCTGGAGCAACAACATTCACGGTTACACCAAACTTAGCACCTTCTTCTGCTAATGCTTTAGAAAAACCTATCATACCAGCTTTTGCCGCACAATAATTAGCTTGTCCAAATTGTCCTTTTAACGCGTTAACTGAAGAAACATTAATTATTCTTCCCATACCTTTATCACACATTGAACCGAACAAAGGCTGAATAACATTAAATAAGCTATTTAAATTAGTTTCTATTACTTCGTACCAAGATTTTGCTGACATTTTTTTAAAAACACTATCCCTTGTAATACCTGCATTATTAACAATTATATCAATACAACCTTCTTCTTTTAATAAACTGGTTAAACGTTCTAAACACTCAGTTGTATTAGCTACATCTAACCTAAATAAACGTACATGCTCTTCAGAGAAATTTTGTTGGTTAAACCATTTAATAGAATCCTTATAATATTCAGTACTAGAATATGTAGCTATTACTCGATAGTTATCGCTAACAAACTTAGAAGAAATAGCAGTTCCGATCCCACCTGTTGACCCAGTTACTAAAGCAATTTTTTTCATATAAAAATCCTATTGTTTATATAACTGAAAAATATGCAAGAACAATACAAAATATTAATAATTGAATCAAATATTACTAATATTGAAATAGCGTCTTTTATATTTTAAAAGTAATAATAAGTTCCTTATTCATTAACATAATCTCTAATAGTTATAATTTAAACATAATTACTCATAAAGTTGAACAATGTCTCATAAAAGTTAGTAACTTTTAAATACCTACTTTTTAATAATAATACTATTGTAAATATATTTAATACTTAGCAAGTATTAATAGGACCTATATAAATCATCTAAGTTAACTAATTTAAAAGTTATTATTTATATTTGAAGCATTCAAAATAAAATTTAAGAATAATAAAACTAATAAGTATGATATTTATCAAATTTTTTCAATTAATCAATACTTTGTTAGTTTTCTACCATAGCTAATTAAATTTAATATCTCTTGGGTTTAAATCTATATAATGGTAGTATCATCTGCTAATTTATATTTCTTATACATCGAATAGTTGAACATGCTAAAACATTCAAGAAAAATTTTAGTCACTTGTGCTTTACCATATGCTAACGGCTCTATCCATCTTGGACACATGCTAGAACATATTCAGGCAGATATATGGGTTCGTTATCAACGTTTACGTGATAATACAGTACATTTTATTTGTTCTGATGATGCCCATGGAACAGCGATTATGTTGAAAGCGGAAAAAATGAATATCACTCCAGAAAAGATGATTATGTTAATTAAAAGAGAGCATGAAAAAGATTTTAAATCTTTTGATATCAGTTATGATAATTATCATAGTACGCATAGCAAAGAAAATTATGAGCTTATAACTTCTCAAATTTATCCAAAACTTAAAAGAAATGGTTATATTTCTAACCACGTAATTTCTCAAGCTTTTGATCCTATAAAGCAATTTTTTTTACCAGATCGATTTTTGAAAGGTACATGCCCTAAATGTAAATCTAAAGAACAATATGGTGATAACTGTGATCGTTGTGGAGCAACATATAATACAATTGAATTAATTGAACCTAAATCCACAATTTCTGGTGCAACCCCAATAATCAAAAAATCTAAACATTATTTTTTTGAACTACCAAAATTTGAAGTTATGCTTAAAAATTGGATAAGCTCTGGTTCATTGCAAGACACAGTGATGAATAAAATACAAGAATGGTTTAGTTCAGGTCTGAAAAAATGGGATATTTCACGTGATGCTCCCTACTTTGGCATTAATATTCCTGGCGAAAAAAATAAATTCTTCTATGTTTGGTTAGATGCTCCAATAGGGTATATCAGCTGCTTTAAAAATTTATGCAATAAAAAAACCAACATTAATTTTGATGAATATTGGAATAAAGACAGCCAAACAGAACTTTATCACTTTATTGGAAAGGACATTGTTTATTTTCATAGTTTATTTTGGCCTGCTATACTAGAAGCATCAAATTTTCGCAAACCAAACCAAATCTTTGTTCACGGTTACTTAACAGTTAATGGAAAAAAAATGTCTAAATCTAAAGGGACATTTATCAAAGCAAGTACCTACCTTAAATATCTAGATCCAGAATGTTTACGATATTATTATGCGAGTAAACTGAATTCTCGAGTAGAAGATTTGGATTTTAATTTAGAAGATTTTATTCAACGTGTTAATACTGATATAGTTAATAAAATTGTTAACTTAGCATCTCGTAATGCTAGTTTTATTTCTAAATATTTTCAAAGTACACTATCAACTCATTGTATTCAGCTGGAATTATATAATGAATTTGTTTCTTCTTCTGAGAAGATTTCTAGACTATATGAAACTCGAGAATTCACTCACGCTATGCAAACAATCACTACACTAGCAAGTAAAGCTAACCAGTATATTAATGAAAAAAAACCCTGGATTATGGCAAAAGAAGAAAAGAAAAAAAAAGAATTACATGATGTTTGTTCTCTTGGTATTAATTTATTTCGAATATTAATTATTTACTTAAAACCAGTTATGCCTAAACTAGCAATTCGTACAGAAAAATTCATCAATGCAAAATTAACCTGGAACAGTATTAATAATCCACTAGTAAATCATAAAATTGCTCACTTTAAACCTCTTTTTAGCCGAATTACACCTCAAACTGCAAAAAAAATAATTCAAATGTCAGACATATAACTAGTAACTAACTAATTATATGTTATTTATTTCTATAAAATTCATTTATATAAGAACTACAGTGCACTTTTAATACAATCACTGCTATTAATCCAAATAGAATAGTACCTACAGCTTGACCATATAGGACACCTAATGCTCCAAACCAATATGCTCCTAAATAAACAAATGGTAATGTCCCTAGTGTTGCTTTACCTAAATTCAACGCTGTAGAGTAAAAAGGTTTACCTAAATTATTAAAAGAAGCGTTAGCAATAAATAAGGTGCCATTGAACATAAAGGTAATTGCTACGCAAGTACAAAATTTAGATAAGATGATAGATGCATCACCTTGTAAATTAAAAGCTTGAATAATACTCCCTTGAACATGATAAAGGATTATGCAAATTAACACGGTATAACTAACTACAATAATCAATGAATTCTTTAAAATATCTTTTATCCGATCAAATTTATCTGCACCAAAATTTTGCCCAATAATAGGACCGATTGCACCAGAAAGAGCAAAGATCGCTGAAAAACAAACAGGTACTAAACGACTTATTACACTGTATCCTGCTACAAAACCTGTTCCAAATCTAGCAATAAAATAAGTTACAATTAAATTGCCAATTGGAGTAGAAATATTAGTTATAACTGATGGAACAACAATACCTAAAATACTCTTAATATTATTTTTCCAATAAATAAATGAAGGTTTAGCTAGCAATTTATGTATAAAAATTAAAGGATAAATGGAAAAGTATAATACGGTAAATCTAGCGATAATTGAAGCTAACGCTGCACCTTTTATATCCCAACCAAAAGAAAAAATAAACAGCAAATCTAAAACAATGTTAACAACACCTCCGAAAAGCACTGCTAACATAGCACGCCTTGCATCTCCTGTTGCTCTAAGTGCAGAACCAGATGTCATTCCTAAAGCAATTAATGGACCACTAGGTAATAAAATATATAAATATAACTCAGCTTTTTCTAAAGTATACCCTGTTGCTCCAAGTATTGATAATAGTTCAGGAACAAAAAAATATGTGATAACACTAACAGTAGAATTAATTAAAAAAGCTGTTATCATTATGCTTATTCCAAGTTCTTTTGCATGTTTCCAGTGTTTTTTTCCAATAGCTTTAGAAACTAAGGCCCCCATTGCTATTGAACTACCAAGAGATAAAGAAGTTAGAAAAAAAATCAAAGTACTCGAAAAACCAACCGCTGCTGTTAACTCAACCTCTCCTAACATGCTAATAAATAACATATCAAGAAAATCGACCATAAATAACACCATTAAACCTATTGAATTCATAGCAGAGATAACTAATATGTGTTTTATGGTTGATCCTTTAGTAAAATCAACATTTTTATTCAAAAAGATTCCTTTTTTTATTTAATCTTTCAATACAATTAAGAATTTTGATAACTAAGTTTTATGTAAGTAACTAAATCCAAAAATCTCTCATTTTATTAATACTATTTTCATAATTATTGGATTTATATGAAGGAAAGGATGAACTAAAATTACTTCTAATCTATTAGAAATAATTTTAATCTAGTTAAATATAAAAAAATATATTTTATATCCTCCTTAAAAAGAATTATAAATACTATCAGTGATAGAATTATGTACATACTCTTTAGGTTCGCTACCTCGTATAAAATACTCAAACATAGAGCTTTCATCAAACTTATCAGTTAATAGTCCTGAACTTCGATCAATACGAACTCTTACTATATTTGGAGGAATGTGTTTTTTTCGAATTGGCTCGTGCTTTAAAGCTACACGCATAAAATCTATCCATGCTGTTTGTGCAGTTTTCGCTCCTGTTTCTGAACCGGAAATTTGGTTTTTATTTTTTAGATTTTTATTTAACTGTGTTCTACCTAAATCTCGATTATGGTTATCAAAGCCTACCCAAGCTGTAGCAACTATTCCAGGAGCGTAACCATGGTACCAGGCATCTTTTGATTCGTTGGTAGTCCCTGTTTTACCACCAATATCATGACGCTGAAGTTTTTGAGCTCTCCAACCTGTACCATTCCAACCAGTATTATTAAGCCAATCACCACCACCCCAAATGTTGCTATATAACATTTCACGAACTAAAAATGCTGTTTGTTCTGAAATTACTTGAAAAGTATACTTGTCATTACTATTTCTTCTTCTAAATTTTATCTCCCCATATTGCCCTTCTACTTTATCAATAAAAAATGGTTTAATATAAAAACCACCATTAGCAAATATAGAATAACCTGTCACCATTTCCAATGGTGTTAAACTACTGGAACCAAGAGCAATTGTTTCTGAATTCGCTAATGCGTTTTTATTAAAACCAAAACGCGTTAGATATTGACGTGTTTTATCAAGACCAACCTTACGAAGAAGTCGGACTGCCATTACATTTTTAGATTTTGCTAAACCAACACGCAATCGAGTAGGACCAGAATAAGATGCTGGAGAATTTTTAGGCCTCCATGCTATTCCTAAGGTTTTATCCCACTGATTAATTGGTGCATCATTAATTAAGCTAGCTAAAGTCATACCATGATCAATTGCTGCTGAATAAATAAATGGTTTCATACTTGAACCAACTTGACGAACAGATTGAGTAACTCGATTAAATTTATTGATAAGAAAATTAAATCCACCTACTAAAGATAATACAGCACCGTTTTTAGGATTCATGGCCACAAAAGCAGTATTAGCATTTGGTATTTGACTCAGTGCCCAAACTGTATTTGGTTTATTTTTATCACTTTCATTTTTTTGAATTTTTCTTACCCATACTTGTTCCCCTTTTGTGAGAATATCTCTTGCAGATGTTGGTTCGATTCCCTGAACATCGTCGCTTAAAAACCTTCTGGCCCAACTCATATCATTCCAATTTATAATTTGCTCTCCATTGCATTTAACAAAAACCGTAGCACTTTTAAAATCTACTTTAGTAACAATAGCTGGGATAAGCTGACCGTATGTTGGTATTCTAGATAATTTTTCCTTCATTTCTTTTTGAGTCAATGGATCATGGTTTTCTTTCCAAAAAATTTTTTCGGGCCCCCGATAACCATGACGCTCATCATAGGAAAAAAGATTATCAATAGTTGCTTGATTAGCTGCTTTTTGAAGATTTGAATCTATAGTTGTATAAATACTTATACCTGAGGTATACACATCTTCGTCAAGATTCTTAATAACCCAAGATCGTACTAGCTCAGCTATATAGGGAGCATGTAATTCAATGCTAGAAGAATGATAATATGATTTAATTATTTCATGACTAGCACTATAATACTCTTTTTGAGTAATATATTTTTCTTTTAGCATACGTGATAATACTAAATTTCTACGATCAATAGCCCGTTTAAGAGAATAGATAGGATTCATAGTTGAAGGTGCTTTTGGAATACCAGCTAGTGTTGCAATTTCACTAAGCGATAATTTTTGTAAATCTTTACCAAAATATGTTTGTGCAGCAGCGGCAAATCCATATGTTCTTTGTCCCAAAAAAATTTTATTAACATATAACTCAATAATTTCTTCCTTAGAAAAAACTTGCTCTATGCACAATGCAATTAAAATTTCTTTAATTTTACGACTAAACTTTTTTTCATTTGATAAGAAAAAATTTCTAGCCAATTGTTGGGTAATTGTACTAGCACCTTGTTTAGGTGAACCAGAAAGTGCAACAACAATAGCAGCACGAATGATGCCTATTGGATCAATACCAAAATGTTCATAAAAACGAGTATCTTCAGTTGCGATCAAAGCATTAATCAATGGTTCAGGGATCTCATCATAACTTATAGGGATGCGTCGTTTTTCACCAAATTGAGCAATTAATTTCCCATCTTGGCTAAAAATTTTCATCGGTGTTTGCAATTTAACATTCCGCAAAATAGCAACATTTGGTAATTCAATTTTCTTAAAATAATAAAAAAATCCAATCACACTCGTTCCAAGAATTATAAAAATTACAATGCTGATGATACATAAGTACTTTATAAATTTCACCAAGGAAAATCTCTAATAAATTAATTACTATATATGATAAATCTAAACAATAATGGTAGGAATAAGTAAATGTTTTTTCCTATATCTAAAATTTAACATAATAGAAATTTATACGAATACAAAAATTGACTAAATTTAGAAAATGATTAATAACCAAACAATGTATTAACCGAACTAACGAAGAAATAGCATATTTAATATTTTTTGAATAATTGCTTTATGATTCAATAAAACGTGACTACGGGGAAACCAATTTGGAGTAGAAAATACTGTTTTTGCTTGAGAAAATGCCTTGAATCCTTCAATACCATGATATTGACCTATCCCAGAATCTCCTATTCCTCCGAATGGAGCATCATCAACCATACAATGTAGTAACGTATCATTAAAACAAACTCCGCCACTGTATGTTTGTTCAATTACTTTTTTTCTTAGAATCTTTCTATTACTTATTAAGTATAATACCAATGGCCTAGGTTTATTATTAACATATCTAAACGCCTCATCAATATGGTTATATCCAATAACCGGAAGAATAGGGCCAAAAATTTCTTCCTGCATTAGGATCATATTATCGTTAACATTAGTGACTAAATGTGGAAGCATTTGTCTTTTATTTGGCTGAATTTCATCAAAAGTATGGATATCAGCTCCTAGTAATTTCGCATTATCTAAATATCTTTTGAGTCGTTGATAGTGAATGTCATTAATGATATAAGTTAAATCTATTTTGCTTTTTTTTGTAATAAATATATCTTTAAATTGTTTTAAGTATAAATCTACAAACAAATTTTTCTTAGACTCAGGAATAAAAATATAATCTGGTGAAACACATATTTGTCCAGAATTTATGCTTTTTCCCATCATAACAATATTAACAGCTGAATTTAGTTTTGCATCATCAGAAATAATAACAGGAGATTTTCCACCTAATTCTAGTGTCACTGGAGTTAAATTTTTTGCTGCAGATTGAGCAACTAGGCGACCAATTTTAGTTGAACCTGTAAAAATTAAGTGATTAAATGGAAGATTACTAAATAATTCAGCTATCTTAGAATCGCCCTCTACTACTTGAATCTCATCACATAAACTGGCAAAAATTATACTTAAAACATTGTTGGTATTATGTGTATATTCACTCAATTTTACCATCACTAGATTCCCTGCAGCAATTGCAGTAACGACAGGAGACAAACTGAGTACAATTGGGAAATTCCAGGGAACCATAATACCTATTATACCAAGAGGTTGATAATATACTTGTGTTTTTGATGGGAATAATAAAATTCCTTCTGAACGAGAACTTGGTTTCATCCAAGAACGTAAACGTGAAATAGTATAGTTAATATGATTAACAGCAGGTAAGATATCGCAAATAAGACTATCAAATGGACTACGAAAACCATAGTCTTGTCTTATAGATTGAACTAATTTTGTTTTTTTATTTAATAAAGCTCGTTTTAACTTTCTTAGTTTATTAATTCGAGTAATATAATCTGGATTGGGGTTCAACTTAGCACGCAATTGCATATCACAAAATATTTTACGGAGTTTTTTCTCCATTTTATTTTTTTTCCAATTTTAAAAAGCATATTAATATTTTATCATTCTAGATGATAAAAAGACTTATATCTATTATTTTTCTCTAAATAAATTATCCATAGCTACAACTAAATATTTGATCATAGACCAACATGTTAATATCATAGCAATATACATAGCAATATAACCAATCCAAATCATCCATTCATTATAGCTCCAAATCAGTAACCATAAAGCAGACATTTGATTCAATGTCTTAATTTTAGAAATGTTAGATACAGAAACAATAACTCGTTTTCCAATTTCAGCCATCCATTCTCGTAATGCAGAAATGATAATTTCACGAGAAATCATAACCACTGATGGAATAGTAATCCATACATTATGATAACTTTCAGTAATTAATATAAGTGCAGTAATAACTAATATTTTATCTGCTACAGGATCAATAAAAGCACCAAATCGAGAAATTTGATCAAGTCTTCTAGCTAACATTCCATCTAACCAATCTGTAAATCCTGCTCCCCAAAATACAATCGAAGCTGCAAAAGGAGCCCAACTATGTGGAAGGTAAAAGATAACAACAAATATTGGGATTAAAAAAATTCGTAATAAAGACAAAATATTAGGGATATTAAAACGCATATCTTTAGCCCTTATTAATTGCGTTTTCTACTAGTGTAGTATTTTACACTTGATGGTTTTTTCTGCTAAAGTCATCCTTACATGAAAAATTTAAACCAAACTTCAATGGATAAGTTTTACATTCTTAAAAACTTCCTTATATCTAATTGAAGATTACTAACTAAGTCAAAGTTGATTCCCTTATTAGACTCTAAATGGTTGAAATAACTTATAACAATTTTATCTTATGAAGAGAAACTGCATATAAACCTCCATAGATATATTGATTTTTAGGACTATAACCAATACAATGACTGAGTAGGTGCTTTAACTTGCAAATATGATTTTGCTTAGAAAAAATTTAATTCAAGTAAAAGTATCTATTAGATAGAATCTTAGCAAATCTATGCAGGTAGGAACTGAAAAATTTAAACGATGCTTTCCTGATGTTCTTTTAAAGATATATCGAAGCAAAGCTATTACTCCAATAAAAGACTAATTGAAGAGTAATATAACAATTCTTTCAAGTAAATTCCAAGTAATCCTGAGATTAATATTTTAATGCTCAAATTGAGTAAAATCTGCTTAAATCGATAATAAATTACATATAAAAAAATGAAATCTTTCATTTTTTAAAACACATAGTGTTATAAATAAACTTTTAAACTTTGCTAACACAGTAAAACCTAAAAAATACCTTGCATATTATGTATGCTTTTTTATTTGTATAAAAAAATAAAAAGAATCAGCTAACTTACTTAAATATGACTCATTTCAGGAGTTTACATTTTATAAAACGAATATTAGAAATCTAGAAACAATATACACCTTCTAATGTATTTATGATCTTAAAGACCTGTTTGAGATTGGTCGTGTTCAATATGAAACAATATGACCAATCTACATTGGTGAACATTTTAAAATATAAAAACTTTATATTGCAAAATATTCCAGAGATTTTCCAGCATCTAATTCTTCTTGAATAGCTGAAGGCGTTCTACCTTGACCAGTCCAAGTTTTTTCATCACCGTTAGCATTTACATATTTATATCTTGCTGGACGTGGAGGTCTTTTCCTTTTGATTTTATTATACCTAATTTCTCTTGATAGTGCTGAAATCAAGGCATTAATATCAATGCCATCTTTTTCAATTTGATCTGTAATAGCTGCTAGCTTAGCCTTTTGTTGTGCCTTATATTTATGTTTTTGCTCTTCAATTTTTTTACGTTCCTGAACAACAATTTTAAATTTATTTAACCCTTCTTCTAATTGCTGCAAAGTTAATTCTCGAGAAAATGCACGTAAACTCCTAATATTTAAGAGTATTTTTATTAAATTTGACATTACTTCTTTTACCAGTTCTTTATATTAAAGTACAAAGATACTAAACTTATCGCGAATAAATTTCAATATATTTACATAACTCTAGAATATATAAAATTCTAAACTATTTAATAAGTTAGAATATCTAAATCTAATTAGAATAAAATAAAATACAATAATATTAATTAAATTTTAACAGATAGAATTATAATAGTTTTTATAAAATGGAATAATATAGACATATATTAGAAATCACTTTTTGTGAAACACATAGAAAAAATTAGTATTAGAATAACATTGACTTATCTTTATATTAATATCATTATCTATTTTATTTTATAGTAGATAATATTTAATAAATATGAATTTAATTGATTTTTCATCCTCTTCATTATCATTGCTGCCTCCTTTAATTGCAATTACCCTTGCTATAGTTATGCGTCGAGTATTACTTTCCCTAGGAATTGGTATTTTGGTTTCTGCTATTTTACTTACTAATTATTCCTTCATATGCTCTGTAGATTATGTTATTCAAACTGTCTCAAATGTATTCTTTATACAAGAAAAAATTAATAGTGAGAATATATACATTCTAAGTTTCCTATTGTTATTAGGAGTTATGACTGCAATATTAACTTTATCTGGTGGTACTTTTGCATTTGCTAATTGGGCTAAAGGTAAAGTAAAAAACAAGCGTGGTTCAAAATTACTTGCAGCCTTCCTTGGCATAATTGTTTTTATAGATGATTATTTTAATAGCCTAGCTGTTGGTGCAATAGCAAGACCTATAACTGATCGCTTTTATGTATCTCGTGTAAAACTAGCTTATATTTTAGATTCTACTGCTGCATCAACGTGTGTTCTTGTGCCAATTTCTAGTTGGGGTGCTTATATCATGACAATCCTTAGCAGCATATTAATATCACACAGTTTAACAACAGAGTACTCACCATTAAGTTTATATCTACATCTCATTCCAATGAATTTCTATTCAATTTTTGCTATTCTTATGGTTTTTGCTGTGATAGTGTTTAAGTTAGATGTAGGTCCAATGCGTTATCATGAAATTAAAATTGAACAAAAAAAGTTTACTAATCCTGCATTTAAAAACAACTCAAAAGAAGGCAATAGTTTTCCTAAAATAAAAGGAAAAGTCTCAGATCTTCTTATTCCTATATTTGCTCTTCTTGTTATGACTATAAGTATGATGCTTTATACAGGATATCACTCCATCACTAAAAATGGGAAACCATTTACGTTTTTTTCTATATTTGAAAATACTGATTTCAGCCTTTCTCTATTTTGCGGAGGGTTAGCCGGTGTGATCTTGTCATTGTTAATTACATTTCAAAAACGAATCCAATTAATACGAATTATGAAAACGGTTTGGATTGGTGCTCAATCAATGTTTGGTGCAATTTTAATTCTTCTATTTTCTTGGGTCATTGGTTCAAGTATCAGTGATATGAAAACTGGAATTTATCTTTCATCGCTTATTTCAAAAACTGACATGCCTATTTATTTGTTACCTGTAATATTTTTCTTTATTTCTGGTTTAATGGCTTTTGCTACTGGAACTTCATGGGGAACCTTTGGTATTATGTTACCCCTTGCTGGCGATATAGCCACAACAATAAATATTGGACTATTTTTACCAATACTAAGTTCTGTTTTATCTGGTTCTGTATTTGGTGATCATTGCTCTCCTATTTCAGATACGACAATTTTATCTGCTACAGGAGCGAAATGTAATTATATTGACCATGTTGTAACCCAACTTCCATATGCATTATCTATAGCTATAACCGCAACTGCTGGTTTTTTAACCCTAGCAAAAACTTCTTCTATTGCTATTTCTTTTTCTGTAGCAACAATAGTATTTGTTGCTACATGCTTAATTTTATCTATTCTATCTAAATCTAAAATTAAGAACATGTAATGTAATATTTAAACTAATCACTTATAATAATATAATAAAAGAGAAATAATGATGCTTTACTGTTACAGTTTACTCTTTATTAATAAACTTCATTATATCCGTTAGTACTATCTGTTTAACTTAATAAATTGTCTCTATGTTTACTATAGATTATTTTGTTCAGCATCTACATAAAGATATCTTTTTTATTATAGGAATTAGTTTTATTATTTGGATAGCTTGGCATCTTACTTATAAGCGTCTAAGCATTTTAGTTAATAAAACTAAATTTCACTGGGATAATTTAGTTCTTGATGCATTTAAAATCCCTATAAGTGTATTAATTTGGTCTTGGCCCGCTATAATTTCACTCGACTTTTTCTTAAAGATTCAGTTTAATTTTAAAACTAACTGGTCCGAAAAATTAAAATTATTACTAATTTCTATAAGTTTTATCTGGATTGCTATTCGTATTATTAATAATACTGAAAAGTATACCTTAATGAAAAAAAATAAAGATGCTACTACTTTACAAATTACTGCAAAAGTAGCTCGTTTATTCTTTATAGCTATAGGTATATTAATAATAATGCAATCTTTTGGTCTCAGTTTATCTGGCGTATTGACTTTAAGTGGTATTAGCGGGCTAATCGTTGGTTTAGCAGCAAAAGATTTATTATCTAACTTTTTTGGTGGTCTAATGATCTACTTTGATCGTCCATTTAAAATCAATGATTGGATTCGCTCACCAGATCGTCAGATTGAAGGTACAGTAGAAAGCATTGGTTGGCGTATTACAATAATTCGTACCTTTGATAAAAGACCGATTTATGTACCAAATTCAGTATTTAGCAATATAGTAGTTGAAAATCCATCTCGAATGTTCAACAGACGCATCAATGAAAATATCGGAATTCGTTATGAAGATGGAAAAAAAATTGTTCTTATCATTCCAGATATTAAAAGTATGTTAATGAACCATCCAGAAATTGATGCTAAGCAAACTTTAATCGTGAGTTTCAACGCTTTTGGACCATCATCTTTGGACCTTCTAGTATATACATTTACAAAAACAATAAACTGGGTTCATTATCATGAAGTTAAACAGGATATTTTGCTTAAGATTATGAATATCATTTATAAATACAATGCTGACATCGCATTTCCAACTCAAACTCTTAAATTAGAATCTAAATATATATCTGATTAATCAGCTATTCTTTTCCTATGCTTTATTTCTAAATGAAGCCCTATAATGTATAATGCAAGACAAACTATCTACATATATTCAAATATAGAAATGTGTCTCTCACTTAAATATAAGAGCATTCTTGACTAAGAATATACTTTTTACTAAAGAAAGGGGAAAATCAAAGCAAAATTATATAATGTGAAAAAAATAACACACTAATTTTAGTGTTATACAGTAAATCTTTTTAAAAAAATTAAAAAACTAATACTACAGACTGTAGCTGATTGTAAAATTATTAATAAACAAAAAATAAATAAAATTTTAGATAAACAACTATGAAAAATTGTAAATAGAAAATTTTAAATTGCTTATAACATTCTAATTAACTTATTGTTTCAAAATAATAATCGAAGGAATTTTAATATGATCATTAAACCAAAAATCCGAGGTTTTGTTTGTACTACTGCTCACCCTATAGGTTGTGAAGTTAACGTAAAAAAACAAATAGCCTACACTAAAAAGCAAGGAATAATTCAGAATATAGCAAAACGTGTATTAATTATTGGTTCTTCTAGTGGTTATGGTTTATCTTCTCGGATTGCTCTAGCATTTGGTGGAAATGCATCTACAATTGGTATTTTCTTTGAAAAACCAGAGACTGAAAAGAAAACAGGCACTGCCGGTTTCTATAATGCAATGGCTTTAGATAAAATAGCTAATCAAGCAGGTTTATACTCAAAAAGCCTAAATGGAGACGCTTTTTCAGATTCAGTCAAGAAAAAAACAATAAAACTAATAAAAGAAGATTTAGGTCAGATTGATATGCTAGTTTACTCACTAGCCTCTCCAATAAGACAATTACCTGAGACAGGCAAAATTATTCGTTCAGTTTTAAAACCTATAGGTGAAACATATACTTCAATAGCGGTAGATACAAACAAAGATCTAATTGTTAAAGCAAATATTCAACCTGCAACACAAGCTGAAATAAAAGATACTGTAACTGTAATGGGAGGTGGAGATTGGGAACTTTGGATAAATGCTCTTCTAGATGCAAATGTATTAGCAAAAGGCTGTAAAACGATTGCCTACAGTTATATTGGTACAGAAATAACATGGCCTATTTACTGGAATGGAACAATTGGTAAAGCTAAAAAACATTTAGAGTATACAGCATCACTCCTAAATAAAAAATTGTCAACAATAATCAGTGGTAGTGCTAATATCGTTGTTCTGAAATCAGTTATAACTCAAGCTAGTTCTGCTATTCCAATAATGCCACTATATATTTCGATAGTATTTAAAGAAATGAGGAAAAAAGGGATCCACGAAGGTTGTATTGAAAATATTTATCGACTTTTTAGTCAACATTTGCATACCAAGAAGACTTTATCTTCAAATATAGACAGTGAAAATCGTTTACGACTAGATGATTGGGAACTTCGTGAAGATATCCAACAAAACTGTTATAACATATGGTCAAATATTACTTCAGAAAATTTAAAAGAATTATCAGATTATAGTGAATATAAACAAGAATTTTTAGGATTATTTGGTTTTGGTCTTAAAGAAGTAAACTATGAAAAATCAATAAATCTATTAGAAATAAAATAAATTATAGTATAGCAAATTAACAATTATCATCTATCATAGTATGATAAACCGATACAGTTTTTGCTTAATTTAATTTGTAAAGCAGAAATACCCAAATGGCTAAAAATATACAATTTTGCTTTTATGCACAACAAAACTGGCCTTATATACGGTAAATATGAAGACCTTCAGGATATGCTACATATACATGTATACTGCTATAGAAATAGTAAATAAAATACCTATTATATTTAGTTTTTTTTAAGTAATTCTATACATTGTCGTGCACTATTATGGAAAATCATTTAACATTTTCTATTTCTACTTTATGCAGCACTATACATAACAAATGCACTTATAAAACATATCCATTTATTTCTAAAAAAATAGATTAATAATATTTAGAGTATATAACTAACTACATTATACATATAACATTTAGCAACCTCATCCAATAAAATTATAAAAGATTGAATTTTTATTTATTATAGATAGTTGATAGGAATCGATATGTCAAATAATCAAGATTTGATGGATGCTGGTCTTAAAGTTACTACCTCAAGATTAAAGAGTCTAGAACTTTTTCAGCAACCAAAATATCAACATATTACTGCTGAAGATTTATACAAGAAATTAATCCAGATAAAAGAAAATATTAGTATATCGAGTTTTAAATCAATTTAACAATGTAAGATCAGTATTTGAACTATCCAGAAAAGAATACCATGATCATCTATTATATTTAGATTGTGAGAAAGTGACTGAGTTTTTAGATAAAATTATCGAACAGAGACAAAAAAATTGTTGCACAACATAATCTAATTCTAACTTTCCATAAACTTTATTTATATGCTAAACACTCAGATATAAATACCTCATGTAAAAATAATTCCAATGCATACATAAAATACGTAAACAAACATTAATTTCAATACTTGTGAAAAAAATAATGTTCAATCGAAGCTCCAAGTTTCACGTAAACTCACAGTTCGGTTAAATACTAATGATTGAGGTTTTGAATGTTTTGAATCTAAGCAAAAATAGCCAATGCGTTCAAATTGAAATCTTTGCCCTGGTTTCGCTGTAGCTAAACTAGGTTCAACAAAGCCTTGTACTTTACATAGAGATTTAGAATTAATAGCATTAATAAAATCATCAACAGAATCTGGATTAGGAATCGTAAATAGATGATCATATAATCGAATTTCAGCAATTAACGCTTTATCAGCTGATATCCAATGAATTACCCTTTTTACTTTACGTTTATTTGGATTTTTACCTAAGCTATCCATATCATAACTGCAGTAAATAGTAGTAATTTTACCTTGCTTATCTTTTTTTATACCTTTAGCGCGAATAATATAAGAACCACGTAATCGAACTTCTTGACCTAATACTAAACGCTTATATGTTTCAGTTTCTATTTCACGAAAATCATTGCGTTCGATCCAAATAACACGACCAAAAGGTACTTCACGAAAACCCATTTCAGGCTTATTAGGATGATTTCTAATTAACAATGTTTCTGTATTTTTTTCATTATAGTTTTCAATAATTACTTTAACAGGATTAAGAACAGCCATTACCCTTGGTGTGGTTTTATTCAAATCAGCCCTAATACAAGATTCTAAAGAACTAAATTCAATCATATTTTCTTGTTTAGTTACACCAACACGCTGACAAAAATCTCGTATGGCTTTTGCTGTAAAACCACGACGGCGTAATCCAGAGATTGTAGGCATCCGCGGATCATCCCATCCTTCCACTAAATTGCTTTTAACTAATTGGTTTAACTTGCGCTTTGACATTATAGTATATTGTAAATTTAATCGACTAAATTCATACTGATTAGGTCGACAAGTAATTGTAATATTATCTAATATCCAATCATATAAACGACGATTATCTTGAAATTCTAAAGTACAAATTGAGTGAGTGATCCCTTCTAATGCATCAGAAATACAATGACTAAAATCATACATAGGATAGATACACCAATTATTACCAGTTTGTTGATGTCTGATAAATCGAATACGATAAAGAACTGGATCTCGCATTATGATGAAAGAGGAATTCATATCAATCTTGGCACGCAAACATGCTTCACCTTCTTTAAATTTTCCAAGACGCATTTTTTTAAATAAATCTAAATTTTTCTGAATGCTTCTAGAACGATAAGGACTAGGTTTACCTGGAGAACTTAAAGTGCCTCGATATTCACGAATCTGCTTAGGATTTAGCTCATCAACATAAGCTAAACCCTTGTTGATTAATTCTATCGCATATTTATAAAATTCATCAAAGTAATTAGAAGAATAATGAATATCCCCAGACCATTTAAATCCTAGCCAAATCAAATCATTTTTAATTGATTTAATATATTCAAGATCTTCTTTTTCAGGATTAGTATCATCAAAACGAAGATTACATTTACCTAAGTAATCTTTAGCAATACCAAAATTTAAACAAATAGACTTAGCATGACCAATATGAAGATAACCATTAGGTTCAGGCGGAAAACGAGTATGTATGCTCTTATGTATGCCATTTTTTAAATCATTATCAATAATCTGTCGAATAAAGTTTGATGGAACAACTGATTCCTTATTATTTATCATAAAACCTCATATCTCTAGTTATATAACTTAAAAATAAACTTAATCGAATCAAAATACACATTTATGTATAACACATTATATAGTTAAAGCAAATCTGACAGAACAAGAAGATTAAATATTTTTATACAATCTATTTATAGATTAATATTTAACATACTAAACAGACCAGTTTTTTTAAAATGCCATATATAATTTATCCTAATTTTAGCTAGAATAATACAAACTATGTTCTTAACTCCTTACTTCTCAAATTACAATCAACAGTTTAAGTTTACCCGTAAACAAGCAAGTTACTTCGCTAAAAAAGTTGCTGGTGATTATAATCCAATCCATGATGAACATAATAAACGTTTCTGTGTTCCTGGAGATTTACTCTTTGCAGTTTTCTTACAAAAAAAAGGGATCAGTCAAAAAATGCGTTTTGATTTTGCTGAAATGGTTAATGATAGAATTGCATTACAAATTGAGAATAAATCAGAACAAAAAAAGTCTGTTGTTGATAAAAACGGTAAAGAATATTTGCATATAACCCATGATGGGAATATTAATTATGACGAAAAATTAATTGAATGTTTAGTGGTTGATTATGTACAATTTTCTGGTATGAGCTTCCCAGAAATTATGGTGCCACTGATGGAAAAACAAAAAATGATGATTAGCTGTAACCGACCATTAGTCATTTATGAAAGCATGGAAATTGAGTTTAATCATTTAAATCTTATTCAACCAAAAGTTGAATTCTTAGACGCCACCTTTGACGTAGTAGGAAAAAGAGCTTTTATAACACTAAATTTTATCTTTAAAGAAAATAAAATTATTGTAGGTAAAGGTATTAAACGTATGATAGCAGGAGGTCTTAGACCTTACGTAAAAAAAGAAGTTGATGATTTAATTAATCATTTCAATAAACGAAAAGACATTTTTTTATCAAAACTAGCTGCTTAGCTATAAAGTTTCCTTAATAAAAAACAAGAATAAGATTTCATTAGTAGCAGAATAAAATCTGTTTAATATTCAAAAAAAATCTTCTTTACTAAGGATTAAGGATAGTAAAGGTGTTTAAAAACCAATTGTTAACAATTACTCATGATTTTCCGATCCGTACTGATAAACCAATATATAATGGGAAAATTCGTTCAATATATTTCTTAACTTCAGAGGATAGCAAACGCCTTATCAAACAAAAAGAATACAATATTTCTCCTGATTCATTGTTAGCCGTCATGATAGTTAGTGATAGGATTTCAGCATTTGACTGTATTTGGCATACTAAGGGAAGATTGAACGGAATTCTAGGTAAAGGAGCTGCTATTAATAGTATTTCTAAATATTGGTTTAAAGTATTTAAAACAAACGGCTTAGCTGACAATCATATTGTAGATATTCCACATCCTTTAGTTTGGATTATACAAAAGACCAAGCCTATCATGATTGAGGCAATCTGTCGTAAGTTTCTAACAGGCTCAATCTGGAGAGATTACAAACAAGGGAAAAGAAAATTTTCTAATCTTATTCTACCAGAAGGTCTGAAAAAAAATACAGAATTACCAGAAATTATCATTACACCATCAACAAAAGGAATCCTCCGAGGTATTCCTGGAGTTTCTGAAACTACAGACGCTAATATTTCTCGAAAAAATATTGAAGACAACTTTAATTTATTTAATTTTCTAAAAATAGAAGATATCACAGAATATGAAAGACTTTCAAAAAAAGGTTTTTCTATCATTAGTAATAAACTAAAAACCATTGGACAAACTTTCATTGATACTAAATTTGAATTTGGTTACATAACTAATACTACTGGTAAGAAAAAACTAATTTATATAGATGAAGTGGGTACACCAGATTCTTCTCGTATTTGGAATACTCAAGAGTACAAAATTGGAAATATTATTGAACTATCAAAAGAAAAATTTCGCCAATTTTTACTTGAGTATATTCCGGATAGCGATTTATTATTAAATAAAGAACGAATAGTGGAAAGACAAAAAATAGCATGTAATAGCAAGTTACCAAGGAATATTTTATTAAAAATATCAGATCTTTATCTAAATGCTGCTGAAATTATTACTGGACAAGCTATTTCTCTAAGTAGAAATCCAAAACAAGAAATTCTAAAAATATTAGATGAAGAGTACCATCTTATTAAATAAGACAAAACAATTTTTTAATCAAAAAGAACAGAACTTCATTTCATCTTATCTAAAAAAATATCTAGATAGTCTTCTTCATCATCAGAGTAATCATTAATTTTTATTCCAGATTTAAATGTTTGATTTTGCAGGTACATTTCTCTAAATAATATATATGGATCCAGTGAGTTTTTCAATTGAATTTCTTGAGATGATAAAGAAAACCTAGATTCCATGTATTCAAAAAACATCTTTAAGTAAAAAATACTGTTTATATAGAATAAGGGGGGATATAGAAAATCGACTAAGTTTGCAATTTCTCTTGGAATTAATGGTCCATAAAAAGGTAACATTAAATAAGGACCATTCTCCAATCCATAATAACCGAGAAAATGACTAAATTTCTTATGAGAATAGCTATTTATACCTAATAATGAAGCTACATCAATGCAACCTAGCATACCAAATGTGCTATTTAACAAAAACCGATTAAAATGATGTAAAGATTTTTTCGGGTCCTGCATTAAAAGAGTATTAATCATACTGGAAGGTTCACTTAAATTACCTAAAAAATTTTTGATACAACTTCTAATTGGAATAGGAACTTTACTAATATAGAAAAATGATACAGGATAAAGAATATATGGATCTAAATAATCATAATTTATTTCCCATATAATACGATTTAAGTCCTCTAAAGGATCTTTATTGTTATTTTCATTGATTCTAGTTGAGATTGAACAGCCTACTGACGAAGCTACAAAAAAAAGTAAAATTAAAGCACGTATCATATAAGTTATCCACAGAGTGTTTAATATTTAAAAAATTATAAAATTACTCTACCTATAATCTTATGGGCTTAATAAAAGCTAACCTGAAAAATTATTGTTTTTTTTCAAGAGTATCAAGAATTCTATAAGCTTTATTTTTTTCTACAATATTCTTTGAAAATATTAATGCTTGTGCATAACCTCGTTGTATATTTGGATTCTCTGGTTCTAAAGAATAAGCTTTTTTCATCGCAAGAATGGCCATATTTATATCTTGATTAGCTAGTCCAATAAGACCTAGTAATAACCACCCTAGTGAATCTGCTGGTTGATAATGTAACCGAGTTCGCAGAGCTAGTATTAAATCTAATCTTTCATCTTTAGTTAATACTATCTTCTCAGATAGTATTAACTTATTAGATAATTCAGGCAATTTACTGCTTACATCTTTCCAATGTAATACTTTATAAAATGCACCAAATTTCATATAAACCACATAAGAACATATAACCATTAAAATAATGGATAATGAAAACATAGTAATAGAAAATGATGGAGTCAAAGATTTTTGTTCGTCTGATTTTATTTTAACGATATTATCAAGAAAGGATTGTTTAAGCTCTACAATAAGCTTTTTCTTTTCTCCAACTAATCCTGCTTCTATTTCTTTTTCAAATTCATGAAGATTTTTTTTATAAAAAAATTTATTTACTTCACTAGGTAATAATACAGAATGGTTGCTTTTTTTTCTAATAACTGAAAAAAGCAAAATAAAACAAATGAATGAAGTAAGTATCACAGAAACTAACAAAAATAATCCCATTAACGCTTACTCCTAAAATCTCCTTCATCAAGCAGTGCTTGAAGTTCAGCTTCTTTTTGAAAATTCCATTCAATTAAAATACGGTCATCCTTCCTATTTAAAATAATTATTAAACCCAAAAAAATAGATAAAATCGGAATTCCCCACAATAAAAAAGTTGCCCATGTTAATGGAGGATCATAAGTAATAAAATTACCATAACGAACAACCATGTAATCAAGAATCTCTTGATTAGATTTACCTTCTATTATCATTTTATAAACCTTTTTTCGTAAATCCTTTGCAATTTCTGAATTTGAAGTATGAATACTATTATTAGGACATTGAGGACAACGCAGTATGTTATTCAGCTTTTTAAACTGGATTTTTTGATTTAAATTATCAAACTTATAATAGTCTATATTAGCATCAACAGTCATAGAAATTAATATAGCCAGCAGTAATAAAAAAGTTCTTTTCATCATTTTAATTCATCAAGCAAGCTAATATAAATTGGCTTTAACATTTTATTCCAAATATTCGGATCAACTTTACCCACATAACGATAACGAACAATAGCTTCTTTATCAATCAAGAAAGTTTCAGGAGCTCCATAGACACCTAGATCAAAACCTAATACATTGTCCCAATCAAAAAGATTTATAACATAAGGATTACCAAATTTATTTAACCACTTTATCGCTTCAGAACGTTTATCTCTATAATTAAGACCAATTATTTTAACACCTTCATTTTCTAATTCATGCAAATACTGATGTTCAGAATAACATGTAGGACACCAAGTAGCCCATACGTTTAATAGTGTAGGTTGCTTACCTTGAAAAATAGTCTCATTATGAAATTTACCAAGTTCAATCACATCTTCTAAAATAAATGATGGGATTTTTTTACCAATTAGCATTGATTCTAGTTGAAAAGAATTTTCTCTTTCTGAATCATAAAATAATTGAATAGAAAATATAAAAACCAGTCCTAAAAATCCTATCAATGGAATAAATAGAATTAACTTTTTCATTTATCTCCCCAAATTAAATTTATGAAAACTATAACGATTATCACTAATAGCTATTAGTCCACCGAATGCCATAAACAATAATCCAATCCAAATCCAACGGATAAATGGTTTATAAGCTACATGAATAGACCATGAATTATTATCTTCTAAAGGTTCACCCATAGCTATATATAAATCGCGTGTTAATCCCCAATCAATTCCTACTTCAGTCATCATTAAACTAGAACTAAAATAAATTCGTTTTTCTGCCTGTAAAAGAGTGAGATATTGTCCATTTTTAATAATTTCAAAATCTGCGATATAACTGCTATAGTTAGGTCCGTTTGTATTTCTTAACCCTTTGAAATAAAGATGATAATCTTGAATTTGAAAATACTCACCTGGTGCTAACCGAATATCATGTTCAATACTGCAATTCTGAACTACTGCAATACCAATGATACTTAATGATAAGCCTGTATGGGCAAAAAACATAGCCCAATAACTAGCTCTCAATTTTAAAAAACCTTTTAAAAAATTATTTCGATATGTAGAACGCTCATATAATCCAATACAATGCAAAATAATTATCCAACATGCCATCACCAGTCCAATAAATAATATACCGTTGAAATTATTGTCTAAAACAAATACTACTACTGCTGATAAACCTAAGGATAATAGCCCTGATATTACCATTGGTTTTATAAATTTTTGAAATTGATCGCGTTTCCAACGAATTAATGGCCCTATCCCCAATAAAAATGAAAATGGAAGCATTAACCAGAAAAATATAGTGTTAAAGAATGGTGTACCAACTGAAAGTGAACCTAAACCAATCTGCTTATGCACTAACGGCAATAATGTACCTACAAGTACAACTAATAATGCTGTAATAAGAAAAATATTGTTTCCTAATAACGCATTTTCCCGAGAAACTAATGCAAAAGTACCTGTTGAACGTATTCTTTTTACTCTCATGGCAAATAACAATAAAGAACCACCAATAACAAAAATTAAGAAACTAAGCATAAATATACCACGCGATGGATCAGCAGCAAATGCGTGTACAGACATTAAGATACCTGATCGTACTAAAAATGTACCAAGTAGACTCAATGAAAATGTAAATATTGCTAATAATATTGTCCATTTTTTAAAAGTCCCTCGTTTTTCTGAAACTGCAAGCGAATGCATCAAGGCTGTACCAGATAACCAAGGCATCAGAGAAGAATTTTCTACTGGGTCCCAAAACCACCAACCACCCCAACCAAGTTCGTAGTACGCCCACCATGAACCTAATGCAATACCTAACGTCAAACATAACCATGCTGTGATTGTCCAAGGACGGCAAAAACGAATCCATACCATATCTAAATTTCCCGTCATTAAGGATGCTATAGCAAATGAAAAAGCAACAGAAAAACCAACATAACCCATGTATAACATAGGAGGATGCACAATTAATCCAAAATCTTGAAGTAATGGATTAAGGTCATTCCCATCAATTGGGAAAAAAGGCAATGTACGTATAAAAGGATTTGATGTGACTACTATAAACAATAAAAATCCAAAATTGATCATTCCCATGACAGCTAGAACACGAGATATTAATTCTTGTGGTATAGAACGATTATATAGTGAGACTGCTGCAGTCCAACCAGATTGAATCAATACCCATAATAATAATGAACCTTCATGTGCACCCCACAATGCACTTAATCGATAATACCAAGGTAACTGCGTATTTGAATTCATTGCTACATAAATTAAAGTAAAATCATTGGTATAAAAGGCCCATAGTAAAATTAAAAATGCAATTAATAACAAGAAAAACACAGCAAAAGACAAAGGCTTAGCAGAATACATTAAAATAACATTATTTCTTGATGCACCAATCAAAGGAATAATACTTAATAATACGGTTATGCTTAATGCAGAAATAATAGAAAAATGACCAATTTCTACAATCATTTCATACTTACCTGTTTATCTGAATGCTGAATAGGTTTATGGGTCTTCTTCATCGATTCTGCTTCTCCAAATGGCATATATTCTTCATCATGTTTAGCTAATACTTGAGAGGCTTTAAATGTGCTTGAATCTAAAAGAAAACCCTGTGCTACAATTCCTTGACCTTCACGAAACAAATCTGGCAAAATTCCATCATATAAAACGACTATACTTGAATTCATATCATGCAATCTAAAACTTACCTGCAAAGAATTTGAATCACGATTAACAGAACCATTAAGAACTGTACCACCAACACGCAATCGTTGTCCGATTTTTGGTTTGGCAAGACTATGACCTTTTCCGTAAATTAATTCTGTTGGGGTATAAAAAAAATCTATATTTTCCTTTAGTGCATATAAAACTAAACTTATCATTCCAGCAATACTAGTAAACATTAAAAATATTAAACCTAATCGTTTTTTATATTTAGAATTCATAAAATATTCTCAATATTTGTTTTGCAATTATAAAGTTGAAGTTTTGTTTGCATTTCAATTAATAAAAAAAACCCCTTTCTAATACTAACAAACAACAAAATAAACATAGAAAGAAAAGTTATCCCAAAAGCAGTCCAAACAGATGTAGCATATCCCCCCATAGCTAATAAATCAGCAAATGAATCAAAATACATAATTAATTAATCTCCTTAACTAAATTAATTACTCTCAATCCTTATACTTTATAACCCATGATCCATAAACGATGGAGTGCTTTACGAAGAATTTCATTGCGCATTCGGATCATAGTAAGTAAGCCATAAAAAAAAGCAAAACCAAAAATATTTAAAATAAGTGGCCAAAGCATATCATTTGAAATTGAAGGTTTTTCAAATTTTGTAAGAGTAGCTCCCTGATGTAATGTATACCACCATTCAACAGAAAAATGAATTATTGGTAAGTTTACTACTCCAACGATTGCTAAAATACTAGCAACTTTAGATGCTATTTCATGGTTATCAAATGCATGGTAAAGAGCAATAAAAGCTAAATAGAAAAGGAAAAGAACGAGTTCAGAAGTAAGACGTGCATCCCATATCCACCAAGTTCCCCACATTGCTTTCCCCCAAACTGAACCTGTAAATAATGCAATAAAAGTGAATACTGCACCAATTGGTGCCATTGCGCAAGCTGCCATATTTGGTAATTTAATTTGCCAAATAATTCCAATACAAGCAAGAATTGCCATTGACATATACACACCCATAGATAAAATTGCTGCAGGAACATGAATATATATAATTCTAAATCCATTACCTTGTTGATAATCTGAAGGAGCATATGCAAGTCCCCAAACCGTTCCAATAAAAAGAAATAAGAATGTTAATATTGAAAATAAAGGAATTAATTTTCCACATAATTCATAAACATACTTTGATTTTTTACAGGAATGAATCCATACTAACATTATATATTTTCTCACTTTATGTTTTGAAAAATATAGCTAACCTTCTCCACCTATTCGTAAAGATAGGCTAATGACTAATGGTGTAAATGTTATACTACCTAATAACATTGCACTCAATATTGCTAACTGGGCATTATAAGATATTCCTAAAGATGCAGAATTAATCGCTGATGTAGTAAAAATCAATACTGGTATACTTAAAGGAAGAACTAATAAACTAAGCAATACACCGGTCCCTTTTTGCAAAGTAACTGTTAAACTAACACCAATAGCACCAATAAAGTTAAGAGTAGGAGTACCGATTAATAAAGTTAAAACAATAGCAAGCCAAACGTTATAATCAATTGAAAAAAAAACTAATAATAAAGGACTAATTAATACCAATGGTAAAGAACTCCAGATCCAATGAGCCATCACTTTTATGATTATAATCAATGGTAATGGTATAGGCGTGAGCATTATTTGTTCTAATGAACCATCTAAAAAATCATCTCTAAATAAACGCTCGAGAGATAAAAAAATTGATAATAGTACCGATATCCAAACAACACCTGCGATAGTATGAGAAAGAAGCAATAATTCTGGACTAAAACTTAAAGGGAATAGAACAATAATAATAATAAAAAAATATAAATGGTTAAGTATATCAATTTTACGATGAAAAATTATGAAAAATTCACGACGAATAAGTGCACACATCGCTAGGAACATTACTTATTATTACCTAATTTGATTTTTCTTAACTTTATATTATTCCTAAATAGATTTTGATGAGTGGTCAAGATAATAATACCACCATTTTCTATATGTCTTAGAAATAATTCTTGAAAAATGTTTATTCCTTGCTGATCTAGATATATCATAGGCTCATCTAAAATCCAAAGCTTTTGCTTACTTAATAATAACCTCGCAAGTGCCACGCGACGCTGCTGACCAAAAGACAGTTGAGCGACAAGAGAATTTTCATTCCCAGATAAACCAGCTTTCATTAAAGAATAGTAGATTTCTTTTTTAGTATTAGAAGTAGACTGGGTGATGTTTTGATAGAAACTAAGGTTTTCAAACACAGTAAGCTCCTGTTTTATGCCACTTTTATGACCGATAAACAGTAAGTCTTTATAGAAAAGATTTCTATTATCTTTAATATTATTACTATTCCAGTATACTTCCCCATCTTCACAAGAAGAAAGGCCAACAATAATACGTAAAAGAGTTGTTTTTCCTACACCGTTTCTACCTTCTATTTGCACAAATTCGCCGAAGTTTATTTGAAAAGAAATAGATCTAAATAAAACCCTTTCATTACGGATAGCAGTTAAATATTTTGCTTCAAGCATATGATTAATATCAAAGTAAAATAGTTTTATATTATATATATTACATATCTGGAGTGGTTTCTAAAGGTGGAATTTTTTCTTTACCCGTCAATTTTTTTTGTAAAGACATCATCAACTCAGCCTCCGCTTTTGGTAACTCACATTCTTCAATTAACTCACGTAACCCTGCTCCAAGCTTCAGCATTTTAGAAGCCCTGGTATAAAGACGACTACTAGTATCTGTTTTTTCTAATTCAAATAATCTTTCATTAATATGCTTAATGGAATCTCCTTGCTCATTTACCCTTTTCCCAATACCTATGATTATTGAACGTAATTCTACAAGTTGCTTACCACTCTTTCTAAGACAATTCTTTAATTCTCCTATTTCTTGCTTTTGTTTCTTTATTAAAGATGAAATTCTAATTTGAAAAAACAAAAAAACAAAAAACAAAAAAATAAAAAAACCAAGCAGACTAAATAAAGATTGAATTATCATTATACATGAGCCAATTCATTCCATTCTTCATCTGAAAGCAGTCTATCAAGATTAACTAAAATAAGTAACTCTCCATGACGATTACTAACCCCTTGTATAAATTTAGAACTTTCATTAGTACCAACACTTGGTGTAGTATCAATCTCAGAAGAACGCAAATATACAACTTCTGCAACACTATCAACTAAAATTCCAACCACTTGAAGTTTAGATTCAATCACAATAATACGTGTATTATCTGTAATTTTACCTTCCATTAAACCAAAACGAGAACGTGTATCAATAACAGTCACTACATTACCACGAAGATTAATAATACCCAATACATAACTAGGTGCACCTGGTACTGGAGCAATTTCAGTATGACGTAATACTTCGCGTACTTGCATTACATTAACACCATAAGTCTCTTTTTCTAATCTAAATGTAACCCACTGAAATACTTGATCATTAGTTTTATTATTCTGAACTTTAATATCATTAGATTGAGACATGAATTTTCCTTTTCCAAATCGCGACGAACTATAAAATATAACTATTTATCTCGAGCTTTTATCTCTTTTTTCAAATTAAGCATAGATACTAACGGATCTACATAAATTAAAGCACACATCTTTTCTTTCAGTATGCCTGCAATCCAAGGAAGCTTCCCTGATTTTTGATACCAAGAAACTTTACTTGTATCCAAAATTTCATTACTTTCTAATCTACTACTTGCTAAACACCAAACACTGTCACCAAGCATCATGATATACCTGTATTGATATTTCAATTCTTTATTATTACTACAAGTCAACTTTCTGGATGATAAATTAAGCAACTTAGCAGTATCAACAACATCTAGTTTAATATTTTTACTAACTTGTACTCCTAAGTACCAATTTGGAGTGCCTATTACACGATTTAATTTACCTATTGGATAAATTCCTCCTAATTCATCTAAAGGAACAGCTAAAGTTATACCATTAACCTTAAAATAAAGAACTGGAAAATTATTAATTCGCTTAGCATCTTTTTGATAGGATAAATGATTAAAAACAGACGTACTTTTTAATTTTTTCGATTGAAATTTGCTCTGTTGAGATGATCTGTCAAAATTATTATGAGCAATATAATCTGATTCTAATTGCTTTAATAACTTATTAAGGTGGTCAGTATGTTTAGAGTTTGTACTCTTAAGGTTAAAATAGTTCTTGCTTAATGAAGTTGTCTTTAATAACTGTTCAGAGGAAGATTGAAAATCTTCTGTAGATAGTATTTCATCATCATTAAGTAGTTCTTTTATATAAGCATCAAGAACTGTTTTACTAGAAAATTTTTGATGATTGTTACTCATTAAGATTTAGTCTCTCAAGATATAATAATAGCTCTTTATAAGCAAGTACTCCCCGACTAGATGGATAACAGTGAGATATTGGTAAATTTCTTACGCTAGCATCTCTAAATTTAGTATCAATAGGAATAGCAAAATTCCAAACTTTTCTAATGTATACTTTTTTGAGTTCATTTAATGTTTGAAAAGAAGCAAGTGTCCGTTTATCATACATAGTTGGTACAATAGTTATTTTAAAACTCTTCCTACAAGTTTTTGTTATAATTTCCAATGTATGAAGCATATATTCTAACCCTTTCATAGCTAAAAACTCTGTTTGAACTGGCACTAATATCCGATCACTTGCTACTAATGCATTAACCATCATAATACTGAATATAGGAGGACAATCAATCATGACATAATCATAATGCTCATTTAAAGTTGATAAAGTTTTTTTTAGAATTAAACCTATTCCACCCTTATTTCCCATTGCCCTGTCTAATGTTGCTAACGATATATGACCAGGAATTATGTCAATTCCTATAATATTTGTTTTAATAATTGTAGAAGATATTTTTTTTGGGTTAAAATTTTTTAGTTGAAATAATTCAAATAAACTTGAATTAATACTATTAGTATCATAACCAAGATATGATGTTAAAGAGGCGTGAGGGTCAGTATCAATTAGCAAAACCTTACGATTTTTCATACTTAATAAACCTGCTAAAGTTATAGCAGTAGTAGTTTTCCCTACTCCACCTTTTTGGTTTGCAATACACCAAATAATCATTATTAAAAATTTATATCATACCTAATTCAATAAGCATTCGAGTAGCTATAAAATCTAGTGGTAAATTTTCAGTTGAAATTCCGGCTTTTGCTACAGCTTGAGGCATACCATATACTACACAACTTTCTTCATCCTGAGCCCAAATTGTAGCACCAGTTGTTTTCAATATGCGTGCTCCTTCATAACCATCTACACCCATACCAGTTAATAACATTGATAATACTTTACCAGAATAAACTTTGGCAATGGAACTAAAAGTAATATCAACACACGGTTTATAATTCATTTCTTCTTTGCCACTAATAACTTTGACTTTAGCACATCTAGGATTTCCATCAAGTAACATTTGTTTTCCTCCAGGAGCTAAATAAGCTATTCCTGGACAAAGCAAATCACCATGTTCTGCCTCTTTAACTTGAATTTTACATAATGAATTCAAACGATTAGCAAATGTTGTAGTAAATGAAGCTGGCATATGCTGAACAAGAACAATAGGATGAGGATAATTTGCTGGTAATTTAGTAAGAATTTTCTGTAAAGCTATAGGCCCCCCAGTTGATGTGCCAATTACAGTTAATTGATATATTTTACCAGGTGATTTCATAAAAGGATAAAAAGTCTTTGTTTTTGATACTAATGATGACGAGAATACGCTAGAATGGCTTATTTTGTTTTTTCTATAAGAAATTTGGATAATTCGATTTTGAATTATATCGACAGTTTTATCATAATTTCGAGTAATATCCCAAAAATTTTTAGGTAAAAAATCCAATGCACCAGCATCTAGCGCATCTAAAGTTGCAGTAGCTCCCTTATAAGTCAAAGATGAAAACATAAGAATAGGAGTGGGACATTCTGCCATAATTTCTTTTACAGCAACTATTCCATTCATTACAGGCATTTCGATATCCATTGTGATAACATCTGGTTTAAGAAGCTTTGCTTTTTCAATAGCATCTTTTCCATTAACAGCAAGACCAATAACTTCTAATCGGGATCCTGAATTAATAATTTCAGTTACTCGACGACGAAAAAAACTAGAATCATCAACGACTAATACTTTGATTGACATAGTACCTCTTAAATTTAAATTTGAAAAACAGATGCATATTGCTTTAATAAATCAGGAATATCTAAAATCAATGCAATATTGCCATCACTTGCAATAGTTGCTCCTACTACACCTGGAGTTCCTTGAAGTAAACTATCTAATGGCTTAATAACTACTTCTTCTTGTCCAATTAAAGTATCTACTACTAATCCAACAGGTTGAGTACCAATTTTCACAATAACGATATGTCCATATTTTTTATTCAAAGTAACTGGCATTACTTTAGGAACTAACCAACTACGCAAATAAAATAATGGAATAGATTTATTACGCACAACAATTGTCAATTGACCATTAACAACATTAGTACAAGTTAAATCTAAATGAAAAATTTCATCTATATTTGTAAGTGGTAATGCAAATGAATAACCAGCAACTCCAATAATTAAAGTAGGTAAGATAGCTAACGTTAATGGGACACTAATTATAATTTTTGTCCCCCTCCCTATCTTAGAATCAATATTAATAGAACCATTTAATGCATTTATTGCAGTTTTCACGACATCCATACCAACGCCACGACCTGAAATATCTGATACTTCGTCTTTACTTGAAAAGCCAGGCATGAAAATTAAATTAAAACATTCTTTATCGGTCAAGCGAGATGCAGTAACTTTATCTAAAAGATGACGTTCAATTGCAATAGTACGTAACTTATTAGGATCCATACCAATACCATCATCAGTAATAGAAAGTTCAATATGATCTCCTTCTTGTGAAGCTGAAAGAATAATTTTACCAGTAGGTACTTTCCCTAAAGTTATACGATCCTTTGGAACTTCAATACCATGATCAATAGAATTCCGAACTAAATGAATTAACGGATCAGATAATGCTTCAACTAAGTTTTTATCTAATTCTGTATTTTCACCAATCATTTCTAGAGCAATATTTTTTTTTAAATTACGAGATAAATCACGAACTACTCTTGGGAATCGAGCAAAAACTTTTTTAATAGGTTGCATTCGGGTTTTCATTACAGCACCTTGTAAATCTGCTGTAACAATACCTAGATTAGAAATAGCCTTAGATATGTCTTCATTATTATCGTGTAAAGCTAAGCTTGATAAGCGATTACGTACAAGAACTAACTCACCTACCATATTCATGATGCTATCAAGTGTTAAAGTATCTACACGAACAGTTTTATCATTAGATTGCTTTGTGTGAAATTTTAATATTTTATTAGTAGATTCAGATATCTCTTCTTTACTAGGAACTAAGAGTTTTTGATTTACAACTGGAGATGCTTTTTTAGAAGATGGACCTTTGCCAGAACCATATAATTCATCTAATAATTGTTCAAATTCATTATCTATAATTTCGTTTTTTTTTTCTAGCTCACTATCATTAGATGATATTGCATTTAAAGAATCAGTATTTTCACTGTGCAATTCATTCAAGAGCTTTTCATACTTTTCCTGAGATATATCATCAAGTGTTCCACTATTTGTAATCTGTTTTTTTTCTTCTAGTTCTGAACTACCAACATGAGATAATTCATTTAATAATTTTTGGTTGACTGCAATTAATGGCTTTCTGTTCTTAATACAATCAAATTGTTCATTTATAGCATCCAGTGTTTTTAAAATAGCATCGATTACACTGGAACTTACCAAATATTTCCTATTTCTTAATGAGTCAAAAATATTTTCAGCTCTGTGACAAAGATCTACAAATTCTGTTAAAGATAAAAAGCTTGCACCACCTTTAAGTGTATGAAAATTACGGAAGATTGAATTAAGCAATTCATCATCATCAGGTTTTTTTTCAAGTTCAATTAATTCTTGAGATAATTGTTCAAGTATTTCCGAGGCTTCTATTAAAAAATCTTGAAGGATATTTTCATCTAAATCGTAAGCCATAATTACCTCTAAAAACCAAGGCTAGAAAGCAAATCATCTACTTCATCTTGCGAGGTAAGTATATTAGCTTGTTGATCAGATTTTATAATGGAGTCTTTAGAATCTTTTAATGCTTTGTTTTTATTCAGTTTTAATGTTTGTGCATTTTTATTACTAGCAAATATAGTCAATATATCAACTAATCTTTTTTCTACTTCATTAACTAAAGCAATTACATGACGAATAATTTGACCTGTTAAATCTTGAAAATCTTGAGCTATTAATATTCTATTAAGTTGCTTTTTTAATTCAGAACTATTACTTTCAACATAAAATAAAAGTTTATCAAGCTTATGACATAGTGCTTTAAATTCAGATAATTTTATCCTTCCATGCATAAGTTCATTCCATTTAGGAAGAATTTCAATGGAATCATTATAAAATTTTTCTGCTATAGGCATACATAGATCAACAGCATTCATAGTTTTGTTTGCAGCTATTTCTGTTTTTTCAATAATGTATAGAAGTCGTTCTCTTGCATCAGGAATTTTATCATCAGTAATTTTTCTAATCCGTTCATCAAAACTAAAATGATTGAGAGAATCATGCAAATCCCTAGTTAATGTTCCTATATGTTTAAGCATGACATGCTCACTGTTTTCATAAATATTTTTTAAAAATATATCAGCTTTTTCTTTCTGATTTTGTTCAAGCAATTCAACAAGTTGCTTTGCCTGTTCTAATGAAATCATTTTAATTAGCCTTCTTAATTTCCTCAACTAAGAGTTGATATAATATTTTCTTATAGACGCTCAAAAATTTTTTCTACCTTTTCTTTAAGCGTTGCTGCAGTAAAAGGTTTAATAATATAACCATTTACTCCAGCCTGTGCTGCCTCAATAATTTGTTCACGTTTAGCTTCAGCAGTAATCATTAAAACTGGAAGATGTTTAAGTTGAAGATCAGAACGAATATTTCTTAAAAGATCAATTCCTTGCATACCTGGCATATTCCAATCTGTTACTACGAATTCAAAACCACCTTTCTTTAACATAGGCAAGGCAGTTAAACCATCATCCGCTTCTTGGGTATTATTAAAACCTAGTTCACGAAGTAAATTTTTAACGATACGACGCATCGTTGAAAAATCATCAACAATAATAATTTTCATGTTTTTATTCAAAATTTCCTCCAATACATTTAGGCACTAGCAATTATAATTCGTATTCTATAAATAGATTAAGTATTTAACCGATACGAAATTCACTTCACCCAATCATTTTTACAAATTCTTTTAAGTTTAAATTTTAATCATAATAAAACGATAGAACTCGACTTTCATATTCTGGCAACATTTGTATTGAATTTATTAATATTTGATGAAAGAACACATTCACAACACCTTTAAATAAAGTATTACCCTTACATTCTTTTATTGAAGCTATATATTTATCACTCACTTGGATAGTGGTCAAATTTACTTTCGAGTAATATAATCATCACTTGGGTGATTTTTTTAATCATAATTGCTTTTAAATCATTCAATAATGCTAATCATACCTACCTGGCAAAAAAAGTCTTAGCTATTATAGTTAGCACACTATTGAACTACTTGTAAGTAATAGTAATCGCTTTATTCAACGAATAATTCTCCTAAAAAAACCAGATTTGTTTAGTAATCTTTCTATAAAAAATTCTAAGTGACCATTTGGAACATCTGGTGTAGGCCATGAAAGAATCTTGTTTGCTAATGCAGTAATTGCTAATGCTGCTGGAGAACGAGGAAAAGCATCAACTACAATTTTTTGTTTTTTAACTGATTGACGAACTTTATCATCTAATGGGATACATGCCACAAAATCAAGACTGACATTCAAAAATCTTTGAGTAACTAAAGTTAATTTAGAAAACAATTCCCTGCCTTCACGATAACTTCTAAGCATATTTGCAACTACTTTAAATCTTTGTACTTGATGCTCTCTACTTAACAATTTGATTAAAGCATAAGCATCCGTAATAGAGGTAGGCTCGTCACATACCACCACAAGTACATTCTGTGCAGCTCTTGAAAAACTAATGACCATATCTGAAATACCCGCAGCCGTATCTATTAATAGTATTTCTATTTCTTCCTCTAATGTACTAAATGCTCGGATCAATCCAACATGTTGTGTATGAGATAGTTCTGTCATACTTCTCGTTCCTGAAGTTGCTGGAATAATTTTAATACCATAAGGACCTTCAATAACAGCATCTTTTAATGTACATTTTCCTATTAAAACATGGCCTAAATTAAGTTTAGGTCGAATTCCTAACATTACATCAATATTAGCTAAACCTAAATCGGCATCAAATACCATCACCTTTTTCCCTTGACGAGCCATACAAATTGCTAGACCTAAAGTTAGGTTAGATTTGCCTACCCCTCCTTTACCTCCAGTCACAGCAATCACTTTAGTTGATAAAGGTCTCGCTAAATGACGTAAACCGCTAGCCTGGTCACGTATTGTATTATTTGTCATAATTTTTTCTGCCTAACGTTTATCATCTGAATTACTATTCCAATAATAAGGTTCATTGTCTATTGATTTCTCTAGTAATTCATTTGCTTTCGCTACCATATATTTTGGTTTTGCTAAAACAATATCTTCTGGTACTCGTTGACCATTTGCTATATAAATAACAGGCAATGCGTTTTGAACTACTGCGCTTACGAATTCTCCTAATCCTAATGATTCGTCAAGTTTAGTCATTATACAACCAGAAAGTGGAATTCTTCTAAAGTGTTCTATAGTTTCTTGTAATACTTTTCTTTGAGCAGTTGCAGATAACACAAGGTAACTATAAATTATCTCATTGCTTTCTTGCATTAAGGTATCTAATTGCTCTGATAAACGTACATCACGTTGCCCCATCCCAGCAGTATCAACTAAAATCAATCGACGATTTTTTAATTGTTCGATAACACTAGCTAATTCATTGGAATCTTTAGCAATTCTTACAGGACATCCCATAATTTTCCCATAAATTGAAAGTTGCTCATGTGCACCAATACGATAAGTATCAGTAGTTATTAATGCAACATTATTTGAACCATATTCCATTGCTGCTCTTGTAGCTAATTTTGCAATAGTTGTGGTTTTGCCTACACCAGTTGGACCTAGTAAAGCAACTATTCCACCACGTTTCAAAATATCATTTTTTGGTACTGGAATTTGATCAGCAATTAAACTAAGCAAGGTTTTCCAGGCTTTTTTTGGTGGAGTGTTTTCTGGAATATAACAAGCTAGCTGTTCTGAAAGTTCAGAAGCAACTCCCATTCTTTCTAACCGTTTTATTAACATTGCACGTAAAGGTTCTCGACGTTCTACCTCTTGCCACATTAATCCAGAAACTTGATGTTCAAGTAAATGACGCATAGATGTCATTTCTTGACGCATATTTTCTAGTCCTTCTGATACCGTTTGAGCTAATGGAGCATTATTATTAATCACTTTTCTATGAGAATTTGAAAAAAACTTATCATTTTTTTGTTGTTTTTTAAAAATATCAGATAAAGATTTTTCATTCTTAAAATTATTTTTATGGTATACTTTTTGACTAGTTTGACTGGCTTCAGCATATTGCTTTAGCATGTCAGAAAAACAGTTTATAGATTGAGTAGTATTAGATTGTAAAGTAACTTGATCTTCCTTTAATTGACGTTTAAAAGGATCATAGATATTTGTTGAATGAATATTAATTTGTTCACTATCAACTGCTGCAATAATCTCTACACCATTATCAATTTTTTTATTTGACATAATTACAGCTTCAGAACCTAATTCTTCTTTTACTTGAAGTAGAGCAGAACGCATGTCTTTTGCAAAAAAACGTTTAATTTTCAAAATAAATATCCATCATTAAAATTATGCATCGATTAATTGCCAATCGTTTGTACAATTCGGATCTCTTTCTCATCTGGAATTTCTTGATAAGAAAGAACCCTTAACGAGGGAATAGTATTCTTAACAAACTTAGCTAGTGTAGTACGCAATATACCAGATGTTAGCAGTATAGCAGGCTCCCCTTTGAGTTCTTGTTCTTGAGTAACTTTACTTAATGATGTCTGCAACCGTTGTGCTAATCCTGGTTCTATAATACCTAATGATTCTTCAGATGAAACTTTCATACTCTTATTTAATACTTGCTCTAAATCCGGAATTAAAGTAATAACTGGTAATTCTATCTTTACCCCATTGATTTCTTGAATAATTAAACGTTTTAATGAAATTCGGACAGCCGCTGTTAAAATATCAGATTCCTGACTTTTGCTAGAGTACTCTGATAAAGTTTGGACAATTGTTTTTATATCTCGAATGGGAACAGCTTCATTTAATAAATTTTGTAAAACTTTAACTACAACTCTAAGAGGTAATTGTTCAGGAATAAAGTTCTCAACTAATTTTGGTGCAGTATGAGATAAGATTTCTAATAAATTCTGTACTTCTTCGTATCCAATTAATTGAGATGCATTATTAGTCAATAATTGACTTAAATGCGTAGCTAATACCGTTGATGCATCTACCACTGTATAACCTAATGCTTGAGCATGTTCTCGTTGTTCTTTTTGAATCCAAGCAGATTCCAAACCAAATGCAGGATCTACAGTTTTTTCACCTTTAATATCACCATGTACTTGCCCTGGATTAATCGCAAGTTCTTGATTGGGTTTTATTTCTGATTCTCCAACTATAACACCCATTAAAGTAATTCGGTAACGATTTGGTGTTAACTCTAAATTATCTCTAATATGAACTGCAGGGATAAGAAACCCAAAATCTTGAGAAAGTTTCTTGCGTACACCTTTAATACGATCTAACAATTCACCATTTTGTTCACGATCGACTAATGGAATGAGTCTGTAACCTACTTCTAAACCTATAGAATCAACAGGTTGTACATCATTCCATGATAATTCTTTCTGCATTAATACATCATTAGATTTTTTTATATCAAAAGTTTCTTTGATTGCTAATTTTTTTTTCTGTTTAATAAAAATCCAATATACACCAGCAGTCGATATAATAGCCAATAACAAAAATGGGAAATGGGGCATTCCTGGTACTAATCCCATTATACCTAAAATAAAAGAGGTAATCATAAGTGATTTAGGGTTATCAAATAATTGAAATATAACTTGCTGACTCATATCTTCATCAGTATTTTGACGTGTTACCATAATAGCTGCACCAATTGAAAGCAATAAAGAAGGAATTTGTGCTACTAGGCCATCTCCAATAGTTAATAAAGTATAAATTTCTACTGCTTTATTTAATTCTAAAGAATACTGGACCATTCCAATCAAAAAACCGCCAATAATATTAATAAATAAAATTAAAATACCAGCAATAGCATCACCTTTGACAAATTTAGAAGCACCATCCATTGAACCATAAAAATCAGCTTCTTTAGTTACTTCAAAACGACGAGCTCTTGCTTGGTCTTGATTAATAAGACCTGCATTTAAATCAGCGTCTATAGACATCTGTTTTCCAGGTAAAGCATCAAGGGTAAAACGTGCACTTACTTCAGAAATACGACCTGCCCCTTTGGTTACAACCATAAAATTAATAATCATTAATATAAGAAATACAACCAAACCAACAGCATAATTTCCACCAATCACTACATGACCAAAAGCTTCAATAACACTACCAACAGAACCAGATCCTTCATGACCATGAAGAAGCACTATACGTGTTGATGCAACATTAAGAGCTAATCTAAGTAAAGTAGCAATAAGGAGAATAGTTGGAAATGCAGAAAAATCTAATGGTCGGCGCGTATACACCGTCACCAATAATACTACCATAGACAAAGCAATATTAAATGTAAAAAATAAATCAAGAATTAAAACTGGCACAGGTAAAACTATCATAGCCAGCGTTGCTAAAACAACTATAGGAGCACCTACTGTTGGCATAGAGTTTTTAGATATCACTGGTATGTTTTTAAAAAATGAGAGACTATTTTTCATAAAATTAATTAATAATGCTATTGTTCCTGATCAACTATTTAAATAAAATTATTCAATAACTAAAAAATCATTAAGTCCTGTAGATAAAACAGAAAGCTTCAAAAGCATAAAAAGAGAGTAAAATACTCTCTTTTTATGCTTAATTCCTTAAAAAAAATAGCATTGATAACTTTCTTAGCTGTTTTTTATAGCTTCTTTCATACTTAATCGGATACGACCATGACGATCAATTTCAAGCACTTTAACTTGCACTTGCTGACCTTCCTTTAAATAATCAGATACTTTTTCTACATGAGAATTAGAAATTTGAGAAATATGAACCAAACCATCTTTTCCTGGAAGAATACTTACAAATGCACCAAACTCAGCTAAACGAACAACCTTTCCTACATAAATAATGCCAACTTCAACTTCAGCTGTTAAAAATTTAATGCGATTAATTGCATTTTCAGCTTGTTTACTAGAAGTTGCAGCGATTTTAACAATACCATCATCCTCAATTTCAATTACAGTACCAGTTTCTTCGCAAAGAGAACGAATAACAGTTCCACCTTTACCAATAACATCACGAATTTTATCCGTATTAATCTTCATTGTATGAATACGAGGGGCAAACTGAGAAATTTCTTTACGTGAACTAGAAATAGCTTTATTCATTACAGCTAAAATATGTTTACGTGCAGAATGAGCTTGGTAAAGGGCAACTTGCATAATATCTTTGGTTATACCTTCAATTTTAATATCCATTTGTAGTGCAGTAATACCATTAATAGTACCTGCCACTTTAAAATCCATGTCACCTAAATGATCTTCATCACCAAGGATATCAGAAAGAACAACGAAATCTTCCCCTTTCTTCACTAACCCCATAGCTATACCTGCCACAGCAGACTTAATTGGTACACCGGCATCCATAAGAGCCAAAGAAGTTCCACAAACAGAAGCCATTGAAGAAGAGCCATTAGACTCAGTAATCTCTGAAACTACACGAACTGTATATGGAAATTCTTCAATAGAAGGCATTACTGCAGAAATAGCTCGTTTAGCTAATTTACCATGACCAATTTCACGACGTTTAGGAGAGCCAACAAAACCAATTTCACCCACACAGTATGGCGGAAAATTATAATGTAATAAAAAATAATCTTTATGTTCACCTGTTATTTCATCAATAACCTGAGCATCACGTTGTGTTCCTAAAGTTACAACTACAAGTGCTTGAGTTTCACCACGAGTAAATAAAGAAGAACCGTGAGTCCTAGGAAGAATACCAGTACGCACATCTAAAGCACGAATCATCTCTTTTTCTCGACCATCAATACGTAAACTGCCGTTGAGAATACGATCACGTACTACATTTTTTTCTAATTCAATCAAAATGGATAAAATATCACGCTTACATAGTTCATTATTTTTCTCAAGTAACTCTTCAATAGTATCGTTTTTTATTATATTAATCTGTTCATAACGATTTATTTTATCATTAATTTGATACGCCTTAATAAGGCGAGTTTTAGCTAGTTTAACTATGTGATTTTTTAGTTCTGTATTAACTATTGGAGCTTTCCATTCCCACAAAGGAGTTGCAACTACATCTGCAAATTGATTAATCTCATTAATTAATACCTGTTGTTGCTCATGACCAAATACGATTGCTGATAACATTTCTTCTTCAGACAGATTATCAGCCTCTGATTCTACCATTAACACTGCATTATCAGTACCAACAATGACTAAATCAAGTCGAGAATGTTTTAACTCTATATTGCTTGGATTTAAGACTAATTTATTATCAATATGGCCAATACGTGCAGCACCAATAGGACCTTTAAACGGAATACCAGAAATAGAGAGAGCTGCTGAAGCACCAATAATTGCTACTATATCAGGTTGAACATCTGGATTTAGTGACATTACTGTTGCAATAACCTGTATTTCATTTGTAAACATACTTGGAAATAATGGACGAATTGGACGATCAATCAGACGAGCTGTTAATATTTCAGCTTCAGAAGGTCTACCTTCACGTTTAAAGAACCCCCCAGGAATTTTGCCTGCAGAATAAGTACGTTCTTGGTAGTTCACTGTTAAAGGGAAAAAATCTTGTTCCTCCATTGCTTTTTTATTACCAACTACAGATACAAATACTGTTGTATCATCCATAGTTACTATTACTGATGATGTAGCTTGACGTGCAATTACACCAGTTTCTAAAGTAACTGTATGATTACCGTACTGAAAAGTCTTAACAACTGGTTTTTTGAACATTCTCATTCCTTGCTAAGTATTAAATTAAGTATAAATTAAATTAAATTGAATAGACTCTACAAACTAGAAATTAACTCTGGAACTAAATAAAAATAATCGAACTTATTTTGCCTTACTTTTAGTTTTTTTAATCCCTTTAATAAAAATTTCTTAACGTTAATAATGCTAATATATGGTCAATTATAAATTGTAGAAGCTAGCTAAAATGTAGTATAAACTACTTGTAAAGAATTTTGGAAAGTTTATAGAGAATAAAAAAGGAGCAAAAGCTCCCTGAAAAATTCAAACCGTTCCTTTGATTTCTACTTATCTGCGTAACTCTAATTTTTTAATTAAATCTTGATAACGAAAATGGGACTTGTTTTTTAAATAATCAAGAAGTTTCCGACGGCGAGAAACCATAAATAAAAGGCCACGACGACTATGATGATCTCCTTTGTGAACTTTAAAATGGGATTGAAGATGATTAATGGTTCCTGTAAGCAAAGCAACCTGAACTTCCGGTGAACCAGTATCAGCCTTACCTCGAGCATATTGAGCAATAATCACTTTCTTACTTCCTGTGCTTAAAGACATAATATATTCCTAGAATCAAATTATTTTAAATGTAACAACCAAGCGTTTATTTCTAGGTCACTACTCTAATTAGTGAGAGATTGTAAAAAAAAACATCTAATATAGCAACTCTCTTCTTATTCAACTTTTAACATAATACAAAACTTATTTTTTATGCAATTCTTGTATTGAAATTAATAAATTAGAATAATTACTAGCGCTATGTGCCATACAGGTTGCAAACGCCGCATTTAAGGTAGTAGCATAGTTCACCTTTTCTGTTAATGCAGCACGTCGGAGAATTTTTGAATCCTTAATTGCCTGACGACCAGAAACAGTATTTACGATATAAGTATATTCATTATTTTGTATACGATCAAGAACATGAGGATGTCCTTCATGTACTTTATTAACTATACGAGGATTCATACCCGCTTCTCTAAGAACAATCGCAGTACCATAAGTCGCATCTAGTTCATAACCAATTTTTTCTAATTTTAATGCTAAATCAGCAATTCGCCCTTTATCACCTTTACAAACAGAAAGAAGTGCGCGTTTAATACCTTTATTAGAATATACATTACCACAACTTAACTCTGCCTTAGCGTATGCTTCATTAAATATTTTACCAATACCCATAACTTCACCAGTAGATCGCATCTCTGGACCTAATAATGGATCGACGTTAGGGAATTTATTAAAAGGAAACACAACAGCTTTAACTGAATAATGGGAAGGGATAATTTCCTTAGTAAAATTTTGAGATTTAAGAGATTGACCTAACATAACACGGGCTGCAATTTTTGCAATCGGCACTCCAATTGCCTTAGATACAAATGGGATTGTACGTGCTGCTCGAGGATTAACTTCAATTAAATATACCTCATTCTTCTTAACTGCAAATTGTATATTCATTAAACCTAAAATATTGAGTTCAAATGCAAGTTTTTTGGCTTGTTTACGTATAATATCCTGAATTTCTTGACTTAATGTGTATGCTGGTAGGGAACATGCAGAATCACCAGAATGAATGCCAGCTTGTTCTATATGTTCCATAATACCAGCTATAACAACATGCTTACCATCACAAATAAGATCTACATCAAGTTCAACCGCATCATCAAGAAAAGCATCAAGGAGTACTGGTAACTGACTAGATAAACTAACAGCTTCTTTAAAATAACGACATAAATCTTGTTTATCATAAACGATTTCCATTGCGCGACCACCAAGAACATACGAAGGACGAACTACGAGTGGAAACCCAATTTCTTTTGATTGCTCAATCGCTTCTTTTATTGTATTAATAGTTGCATTTTTAGGTTGAAGTAAACCCAAATGATTCACTACTAACTTAAAATGTTCACGATCTTCAGCATAATCGATGGAATCAGGACTTGTACCCAATATTTGAATACCAACCTCCTCAAGAGAACGAGCTAACTTAAGTGGTGTTTGACCACCATATTGAATGATAATACCTTTAGGTTTTTCAATACGCACAATAGATAAAATATCTTCTAATGTGATTGGTTCAAAATATAACCGATCAGAAGTATCATAATCGGTAGAAACCGTTTCAGGATTACAATTTACCATAATTGTTTCATAACCATCTTCTCTCAATCCTAAAGATGCATGGACACAACAATAATCAAATTCAATTCCCTGACCAATACGATTTGGACCTCCTCCAAGTATCATGACTTTTTCTTTATCAGTAGGATCTGATTCACATTCATCATCATAAGAAGAATACATATAGGCTGTTTTAGTAGAAAATTCAGCAGCGCAGGTATCAACACGTTTATAAACAGGATGAATATCATATTGATTACGTAAAGAACGGACATCTTTTTCAGTTACTCCAACTAATTTAGATAAACGAGCATCAGAAAAACCTTTACGCTTCATTTGAGTCAAGTTTTCTTTATTAAAACCAGAAAATCCTATGATTTTAATTTTTTCTTCTAATACAATTAGTTCTTCAATTTGCATTAAGAACCAACGGTCAATTTGTGTTAAATGATAAACTTTATCAATAGACATTTTTGCTCGAAAAGCATCTGCTATATACCAAATACGCTTGGAGCTTGCTTGTTTTAATTCATAGCAAATTTTTATCAATGCCTCTGGATCATTTAGGTTAACAATTTCATCAAAACCGGTGACACCTACTTCTAATCCGCGTAATGCCTTCTGTAATGATTCTTGTTGGTTACGCCCAATAGCCATTACTTCACCTATTGACTTCATTTGGGTTGTTAATCGATCATTCGTACCAATAAATTTTTCAAAATTGAAGCGAGGAATCTTAGTTACTACATAATCAATAGTAGGCTCAAAAGATGCAGGCACTATACCACCAGTAATATCATTCATGAGCTCATCAAGAGTAAAACCTACAGCTAATTTTGCAGCGATTTTTGCAATAGGGAAACCTGTTGCTTTTGATGCTAAAGCAGAGGAACGAGATACACGAGGATTCATTTCAATAATAACCATACGTCCATTTTTCGGATGAATAGCAAACTGTACATTTGAACCTCCAGTTTCAATTCCTACTTCACGCAATACAGATATTGAGGCATTACGCATAAATTGATATTCTTTATCAGTCAAAGTTTGAGCTGGCGCTACAGTAATAGAATCACCAGTATGAATACCCATTGGATCAATATTTTCAATTGCACATACAATAATACAGTTATCTGATTTATCACGAACTACTTCCATCTCGTATTCTTTCCAACCAATCAGTGATTCATCAATTAGTAGTTCATGTTTTGAAGAAAGACTAAAACCACGGCAACAAATATCATTAAACTCTTGTTTATTGTAAGCGATACCACCACCAGAACCCCCCATAGTAAATGATGGACGAATAATACAAGGGAAACCGATTATCTCAACAATACGATCAGCTTCGTCCATGGTTCTAGCTATATCAGAATAAGGAGAATCTAAGCCAATAGATTTCATCGCATTATAAAAACAAGCTCTATCTTCTGCTTTATTAATACTTTTTGCTGTTGCACCAATCATTTCAACAGAGAATTCTTCTAGAACTCCATGTTTATCTAAATCTAATGCACAATTAAGCGCAGTCTGTCCACCCATTGTAGGAAGTAGAGCGTTTGGACGATCTTTTTTAATAATACGGCGTACGATTTTCCAGTCAATTGTTTCAATATAAGTTACATCGGCTATATCAGGATCAGTCATAATAGTAGCAGGATTAGAATTTACTAGGATAAGCCTATAGCCTTCTTCACGTAAAGCTTTACAAGCTTGAACGCCTGAGTAATCAAATTCGCAAGCTTGACCGATCACTATAGGTCCAGAACCTAGAATTAAAATACTTTTAATATCAGTACGTTTTGGCATTTATCTAAACTCCAAATTACGGCTACATATACTGTCTAATTAAATCTACAAAGTAGTCAAATAAAATAGATGCATCATGCGGACCAGCACTGCCTTCCGGATGACCTTGAAAACTAAAAGCAGGTTTATCTGTACGATGAATACCTTGCAAAGAACCATCAAATAAAGATTTATGTGTTGGTATCAAATTCTTAGGTAATGTATAAGGATCAACTGAAAAACCATGATTTTGTGATGTAATCATTACTAGACCACGTTTAATGTCTTCAACAGGATGATTGACTCCATGATGACCAAATTTCATTTTTATAGTTTTTGCACCAGATGCTAATGCTAATATTTGGTGTCCTAAACAAATACCAAAAATAGGTATGCTTTTCTCTAAAAATATTTTAGTTGCTTCAATGACATTGTTGCATGCTTCAGGATCACCAGGACCATTAGATAAAAATATTCCATCTGGCTTTAATGCTAATATCTCATCAACTAGAATTGTTTCAGGCACTACTGTCAAATGACAACCACGATCAACAAGCATCCGAAGAATATTACGTTTTACACCTAAATCATAAACAACGACATGATATGGCAATTCAGTATTATCTTTATATTTAGAATATTTTGTTAAGCATGCACAAGAACCTTGTCTCCACTTATATATCTTATTAGTGGAGACTGATTTTATAATCTTCATTCCTTTTAAACCAGGAAATTTCCTTACCTTAGATAACACCTTTGTTCGATCAAATTTTTTATTACCAGCAATAATACAAGCATTCTGAGCACCTTTCTCACGAATTATTCGAGTTAATTTACGAGTATCAATACTAGCAATACCAACAATTTTTTTAAATTTTATATAATCTAAGATGGATTGTTCGCTACGAAAATTTGAATGAGCTATAGGAAGTTCACGAATTACAATTCCTTGTGCATGAATTGAAGAAGATTCTTCATCCTCTTGATTTACCCCAGTATTACCTATATGAGGGTAAGTAAAAGTAATAATTTGTTGATAATAAGAAGGATCAGTAAGAATTTCTTGGTACCCTGTCATTGAGGTATTAAAAACCATTTCACCAATAGATATACCTGATACTCCAATAGAAACACCACTAAATTCTGTACCATCTTCTAAAAACAAGAATGCCGATTTACTCAAGATATCCTCCAGAATAAAAACATACAACTAAGATTTTGTTACAATTACAGCAATAAAGAAAACATAATTTTTATATGATCTAAACCCTATTTTTAACGATCGATAAAAAAATTATTTAAAACCAAAGTTCAATTTAGAATTAAGAAATAAATATTAAAGACCTAAAACATCTGTCATAGAAAATAAACCTGAACTTTTATCAGATAACCAAAGAGCTGCTGCAATAGCACCATTAGCAAACATCATACGATCAGTAGCTTTATGGACAAGTTCTACTCGTTCACCAGTGCCAAAAAAAATAGCCGTATGCTCACCAACTAGATTACTAGCTCTAATAACTGAAAAAGAAATTTTATTTTTGGACATCTGATGAAATACATCATCTTTAGAATTTTCCCTCATAGCATCAACGATGATATCTCTCATAGCAATAGCAGTACCAGATGGCATATCTACTTTATGACGATGATGAGCTTCAATGATCTCAATATCACAAAAATTCCCTATTACTTTAGATGATATTTCTAATAATTTAAAAAGCAAATTAATTCCAACACTGTAATTTGGAGAGATCATAACTGCTATTTCTTGTGCTGCTTCATTGATTAAAAAACGTTCTTTATCACTGAAACCTGTAGTACCTATAACTATCTTCTTTTTATATTTTTTACATAATTCAATATTTTTCAAAGTACTTTCTGGAGTTGTAAAATCTATTAAGATCTCAAATTTTTCTGCTGATTCCTCAAAATTATTTGTCAAAATAACTCCAATGTTTTTTTCACCGAATAATTTGCCAATATCCATACCAATAGACGAAGAATTAGCGGATTCAAAAGCAGCATTTACCATTATATCACGATGATTTAATGCTGATTTTACTACGCAAGAACCCATACGACCCATTATACCTGAAATACCAATTTTTACCATTGTATCCTCATATTGTATGTAATACTCATTAACTGAGTTTAAGCTGTATAAGAGTAATAGTAATTAAAGAGAGAATTTATCAGGATAAGCAAATAAATTAAAAACTATTCTTTTTACTTATCCTATCTATGATAGATATATTTGCTTTAGGAAAACGATAATTTTTTAGGTTGCTTAGCTTTATCCAAACTCCTTTCTGTCCCTCACGTCCATATGGTTCATTTTCAAATAAAGATACCAAAAAAAAATCAAATTGAAATAAGGTTCCCTGTTCCTTATAAATTGAACGTTCAAAATGATTTAACTTTATAACTACTATCCCTACTTCTTCCTTTAATTCCCTAATAAGAGCTTCTTGATAACTTTCTCTAGTTTCTACTTTACCACCAGGAAATTCCCAATAACCAGTTTTTTGAACATTTTTATGACGCTTAGTAATAAAAACCTCAGTTCTTTTTGGATTTAGAATAATGCCAGCAACAATTTTCAAAGGTTTCATTTATATAGATTCATTTCTTTATCCTACCATGGCAGTGCTTAAATTTTTTACCACTTTCACATGGACAAGATTCATTACGACCAACTTTACGTTTTTTATTAAAAATAAATTGTTTTTTTTTGCTAGAAAACGACTGTTTCTGATTTATAAAAGTACTATTCTGTGAATAATTTTGAGATTCTATGCTTTTAATATCTTGACTTTTTATAGAAAACTTTGAGAGTATAATGATTACATCAAATTTAAGTGAATCTAAAAAATTTTCAAATAATTCAAAGGATTCACGTTTATATTCTTGATTAGGATTTTTTTGAGCATAACCGCGAAGGTGAATTCCTTGACGTAAATGTTCCATTGCAGATAAATGTTCCTTCCAAAGGATATCAAGTGTTTGTAACATAACTGACCTTTCAAAATTACGCAGAATCGTTGTGCCAATTATTTTTTCTTTCTGTTTATAAACTTCAACTGCTGAGAATAAGATCTTATCAAATAGATCTTTTTCAGTTAATTCAGTGTCTAGATTTAACCAAGATCTAATTGATATATCCAGATTAAAATCCCTTTTTAATCGATTTTCAAGAGAAAGCACATCCCAACTATCTTTAGGAGATCGAAAAGGAATATATTCACTCATTACTGATAAAAAAACATCACTACGATTCTGTTTGATCATTTGACTAATATTATCAATATCCATCAGTTCATCTCGAAGCTCATACACTACTTTGCGTTGCTCATTTGCCACATCATCATACTCAAGTAATTGTTTTCGAATATCAAAGTTACGACCTTCTACTTTACGTTGAGCTTTTTCAATTGAACGCGATAACATTTTACTTTCGATTGCTTCTCCTTCATCCATTCCACCTTGAATTAAACTTACTACACGGCTAGGCGTAAAAATTCGAAGTAATGAATCCTCCATAGATAAATAGAAACGAGATGAACCTATATCACCTTGACGACCTGCACGACCACGTAACTGATTATCAATACGACGAGATTCATGACGTTCAGTACCAATGATATGCAATCCTCCAGCATTAAGTACTTTATTATGATTAATTTCCCAATCAGCTTTGATTTTATTAATTTCCTCTAAGGTAGGATTATCTAATAATTCAACTTTAGATTTCCAACTACCACCTAATACAATATCAGTGCCACGACCAGCCATATTTGTTGCAATTGTAACTGCACTAGGCATACCAGCTTCAGCAATGATATCTGCTTCACTTTCATGAAACTTGGCATTTAATACATTATGTTTAATTTTTGCCTTACTAAGAGCATTAGAAAGTAACTCTGATTTTTCTATAGAAATTGTACCAACTAAGCAGGGTTGTCCTTTAATTACGCGTTTTTTGATGTCTTGAATAATTGCATTAAACTTTTCTAGTTCAGTACGATAAATAACATCAGGCATATCATTACGAATCATTAATTTGTTGGTTGGAATGACTACTGTTTCTAAACCATAAATTGAATGAAATTCAAATGCTTCAGTATCTGCAGTTCCAGTCATACCAGATAATTTTTCATATAAACGAAAATAATTTTGAAATGTGATTGATGCTAAAGTTTGATTTTCATTTTGAATATTAACCTTCTCTTTAGCCTCTATTGCTTGATGAAGTCCTTCTGACCAACGACGGCCTGGCATTGTTCGACCTGTATGCTCATCAACAATAATCACTTCACCATTTTTAAGAATATAATCAACATTTTTTTCAAATAGTATATGTGCACGCAAAGCAGAATCAATATGATGCAATAAACCAATATTTTTTGGAGAGTAAAGCGTATCATCTTTAGTCATTAGATTATTTTTAATCATTAATTTTTCTACAAAATCATGACCTGTTTCAGTTAAATAAACCTGCTTGGATTTCTCATCAACTGTATAGTGACCATTGCCTCGATATTCCATTGAATCTTCTCGATCCTGTTTTTTCAACAAAGGAATTAAGGAATTAATACGTATATAAAGATCAGAACTATCTTCTGAAACACCAGAAATGATAAGAGGAGTGCGAGCCTCATCAATTAAAATTGAATCTACTTCATCAATAATAGCAAAAGAACGCTCCTTTTGAACACGATCATCATGACAAAAAGCCATATTATCACGAAGATAATCAAAACCAAATTCATTATTTGTTCCATACAAAATATCAGTTTGATAAGCTTCTTTTTTTTCTTTATGCAACATATTAGATACATTTATACCAACATTCATATCAAGAAACTGAAAAAGAGGACGATTAACCTCTGCATCACGTTTAGCTAAATAATCATTTACTGTTACAATATGAACACACTTACCGGTTAAAGCATTTAAGTAAGCTGGCAAAGTAGCTGTTAAAGTTTTACCTTCACCTGTACGCATTTCTGCAATTTTCCCTAAATTAAGTACTAAACCACCCATTAATTGAACATCAAAATGACGCATTCCATGCACGCGTTTTGAAGCCTCACGTAATGTTGCAAATGCTTCAGGAAGCAAATTATCTAAATGTTCACCCTGGTTTATACGTTGACGAAATTCAGTTGTTTTTAATTTTAAATTAGCATCAGAAAGTTTTCTAAATATAGATTCATAGTTATTAACTTCTTGGACAATTTTATTAAGGTGACTTAATACTCTATCATTTCGACTACCAATTAACTTCGTTAACAGCTTAGTGATCATTTCCAAAAAATCTCTCTTTTTAAGTAAGTAAATTCAATTAATTTCGGTTATGCTTTGTGAAACATTTAATTGAATAAATTCTACTGACAATAAGAAATACCACAAGTACATTTTCGAATAATTAATTTACTACTTCTATTATTTCCTAATAATATATATTAACATGGTGCAAATTATTAATTTTTATTAAAAGTTCCTATGAATCAAAACAATACAGTTTTAATTAATAAACTTATGTTAGACCCTGGTTTTAGTCGGATTCTGAATCACTGTAAAAAAATCCTAGAAATTGACCAGTATCTTAAAAAAAATCTTCCTGAAATCATAGTTTCCTATTGCCGAGTAGCAAATATTAGAGATAATTGTTTAATTATAGAAGTTGCCAATGCTGGGTTAAAAATACTAATTAATTCTGAGATGTCAGGGATTTTAAAACAATTGAAAAAAGCTGGATTTACCTATCTTATGAAACTCAAGGTAAAGGTTAATCCTAACCTATATAATGATCTGAATAAGAAAAAATCTCCAAAACGATATCTATCTGACAATACAAAAGAATCGCTAGCAAACCTTAAAAACCTGATCTCTTTAAATATTCAAAAAAAAGCAATAAAATAGACTAACTAAACTGATAATAACCTAGATTTACCAAACTCGATTGGTGAACCAATTGTTTCTTCAAATGTAACTAATTCCCAAGCATCCTGGTCTGAAAGCAAACAACGAAGCAGTTGATTATTTAGTCCATGCCCAGATTTATAAGCACGAAATTCTCCAATAATAGAATGTCTACACATGTACAAATCACCAATAGCATCAAGAACTTTATGAGTAACAAACTCATTTTCAAAACGAAGGCCTTCTTCATTCAAAATCCGATATCTGTCTAGTACAATTGCACAATCAAAACTTCCACCTAAACATAAGTTCTTTGAACGAAGATATTCAATATCATGCATAAAACCAAAAGTTCTAGCACGGGAAATTTGTTTTACAAAAGCCTGAAATGAGAAATCAAAATGTAAATTCTGCTGATCAACATCAATTGCAGGATGGTTAAAATCAATTGTAAAATTAATACGAAAACCATTATAAGGGACAAATTCAGCCCATTTATCCCCATCTTCAAAACGCACTACCTTTTTTATACGAATAAAGCGTTTAGGAGAATTTAATGGTTGAATACCAGCTTGTTGTAACAAAAAAACAAACGGAGTAGCACTACCATCCATAATAGGAATTTCTGGTGCATCAACTTCAACAATAATATTATCGATGCCAATTCCTGCAAGTGCTGCATTTAAATGTTCAACCGTTGAAATACGCACACCTGCATCGTTTACTAAGGCAGTACACAACATAGTATCACGAACAGATCCAGGATCAGCTAGAAGATCTACAAAAGGATTAAGATCCGTACGACGATAGATAATACCAGAATTTGCTGAAGCAGGACGAAGAGTAAGAGTAACCTTACGACCGGAGTGAAGTCCTATACCAGTAGTTTTAACAATTTCTTTTAGAGTACATTGTGTAATCATATGCTTGCCTCAAAAAGCATCATAAATTGTAGTTTTAATAAGGATTCAAATCTAACATAATCTTAATCAGCCTTACGACGTAAAAATGCTGGAATATCTAAATACCCAGCATCTTGTTCTGTTTTTTTATCAATATGTTGTTTTTTTTCTGATGCTGATAAAACAGATGTTTTATTTTGAGGATAAAAATCAACTGGTGTTTTTTCTAATAATGAACGCCCTAATTTCTCTATTTTAGTAGATTCAGCATTCTGAATAATCTTAGATGAAGTACTTCTTGAAGTTAAAGAAAGCTCTTGATTTTTTTCATTACCGATACCTGTAGCAACAACAGTTACTCTTATTTCATCCGTCATACTTGAATCTAATGAAGTACCAATTACAACGGTTGCATTATCAGAAGCAAAGGCTTTAATGGTATTACCTACCGTCTCAAATTCATCTAAACGCATATCTATACCAGCAGTAATATTAATAAGAACACCACGAGCTCCAGATAAATCAATGTCTTCAAGTAATGGACTAGAAATTGCAGTTTCAGCGGCTTCTTCAGCACGATTTTCACCTTTAGACACCCCACTACCCATCATAGCATGTCCCATTTCAGACATAACTGTACGTACATCTGCAAAGTCAACATTAATCATTCCAGGACAAGTAATTAACTCTGCAATACCTTGAACAGCATTTTTCAGAACATCATTAACACTAGCAAAAGCTTCTAATAGTGTAATACCACGACCTAAAACTTTTAGCAATTTTTCATTTGGAATTGTAATTAAAGAGTCTACGTGCTTAGAAAGTTCTTCAATACCTTGCTCAGCAAATGCCAAGCGTTTTTTACCCTCAAAACTAAATGGCTTTGTCACTACAGCGACAGTTAAAACACCAAGTTCTTTAGTAACTTCAGCGATTACAGGAGCAGCACCAGTACCAGTTCCACCTCCCATACCAGCTGCAATAAATACCATATCTGCACCATCTAAAACTTCTTTAATTTTTTCGCGATCTTCTAAAGCCGCTTCACGGCCAAGTTGAGGATTAGCACCTGCACCAAGCCCTTTTGTAATATCAACACCAATTTGAATAACACTACTTACATTAGTTTTTCGTAATGCCTGAGCATCTGTATTAACACTAATAAATTCAACACCTTCTATAGACTCATTTACCATATGTTCTACAGCATTTCCACCACCACCACCAACCCCAACGACTTTAATTATAGCATCGTCGGATATTTCCATCATTGGTTCAAACATTTATCATCTCCGTTTTCCCTGATGTTTAGGTTAAAACTCTTTTTTTATCCAATTACGTAAACGACCAATAAATCCTGATATTGATTGGTGATTTACTTTGCTATATCCAATACCATTAGCTATTTGACTATTTTTTGCATAATGAAGCAAACCAACTACTGTAGAATGATATGGCTCTTTAACACAATCTGTTAAGCCATGAACTCCAATTGGTTGACAAACTCTAACTTGATTATTAAATACTCGTTCAGCACACTCTACTAAACCATCTATTTTTGATGCCCCGCCAGTAAGCACAATGCCAGACGCTAAATGATGTTTAAGACCATTTTTATATAATTTACCTTGAACTACATTAATAACTTGATTAACTAAAGTCATCAGCTCAGTATAACGAGGCTCTATTACTGAAGACAACATTTCCCTTCGTAAAATTTGAGGTGTTCTAGTTCCAATACTTGGTATATTGATGATATCATCTTTATCCGTTGATGCATGTACTGCAGAGCCATGTCTAATCTTAATTTCTTCAGCATCGTTCACTGTAATACCAAATGCAAATGCAATGTCGTTCGTAACTGAATCCCCCGCATAAGAAAAAACTTCAGTATGCCTTAAAACACCATCGGTCCAGATAGATAAATCCATTGTCCCTGCACCTATATCAACTACGCAAATACCATGTTCACGTTCATCATCGGTAATAACAGCATTACTAGTGGCTAATCCTGAATAAACAAGTTGCTTAACTTTAATGCCACAACGCTCTGCAACCTTAATTATATTTTTAGCCATATCAGTATGACAAGAAATTAAATGCACACTAACTTCCATACGAACACCAGACAAACCAAGTGGATTTTTAATACCTTCTTGATAATCAAGTGTAAATTCCTGGGGGATTACATGTAAAATTTTTTCTTCATCACTAATTTTTATTGATTTAGCAGTATAAATAACTCGATCTATATCTTTCTGTGATACTTCTTGATCTGTAACAATACCCATACCTTTTTCAATTCGACTATTTATATGCTTGTCAGAAAGTGATAAAAAAACCTCACTAATTTCATATCCTGCCATTAGCTCAGCTTGTTCTAATGCTTTTTGAACAGATTTTACAATTAAGTCTAAATCACTTACCCCTCCTTTTTTCATACCTTTAGAAGGAGTATACCCTGCCCCTAGAATATTAATTTGAGAATCAGGCAATATCTCAGCAATCAAAGCTGATACAGCAGCAGTTCCTATATCAAGAGCAACAATAATTTTTTCATCGCTGGAAGCTCTAGTCATCTTCTACTCACTTCAACTGACGTTTGTTTAGAGAACCAACCAATAGCGGCTCCAGTATCATATCTCAGATCAACATAACTAATATTCTGGCTAGTATCTGTTCCTAAATTTGTATAAAGCCTCAAGAAACGGTTGATTCGCTTACTTAGTGACTTTTTCCCAAGTTCCAATCTAATACCATTATCTAAAATTAAATGCCATGCTCGACGTTCATCTAAGCCTATTGAATGAATTTTCAGACCTAATGATTTTAAAAATGGAGTAATTTTATAATAAATGTCTAAAACTTCCTGACTACTTCCTTTTGGGCCATGTAGTCTAACTAGTTTTCCTTTTAACTGAGTAATATCTGCATTAAAAAAATCACCTTTTGTACTTAATAAAACATCTTCATTCCAAATAGCTTCAACATTATGCTCAATTAAAAAAATTTTAATTGTATCGGGCCATTGCTTGCGAATAGCAGCATGAGAAACCCAAGGTATTGAAGAAATTATATCTTGCAATACCTTGATATCCTGGGACATAAAAGTTCCAATGGATTCTAGTTTATTAAAAGCATGTTGAATATCTCCTACTGTTACATGATTTAAATCACCTTCAAGTACCATTCTAGAAAGTGGTAGCCGATTATCATCCCACATCCAAGATAAAACCAAGTAAAGAAGAAAAATAATTGATAGCAAAACCATCAAAAAAAACAAACCTCCAATAATATGCTGCTGAAAATAGGGAGCAACTCCTTTTTTATTATTTTCATCTTCGCAAATAGTTCTTATCAAATTAATACTTCCTTAAGTTTAATTAATTTTTAACCCTAAAATAATCTTAACTTAAATTAAATTATACTAAGCTAATACAAAGTATCAAATGTAGAAAGTTATGATTGAAAGATCAAAGATAAGTTAATTTATTTAAACCCCACAAATAGGCACCTTCCTATTAGAATGTAATCGCATATTTTTAAGGTTTAATCTAAAAATAAGAAGTTGTTTGGCTACTTGAGCAATATCACCTGCACCTTGAGTTAATAATAAATCACCATCTTGTAAAATATCTGATAATACTGAAAATACCATACTTTCAGAAGATAAAATTGGTGTAATCTTTCCACGATTATGGATACTTTGACACAAGGAAGGTGTATCAGCACCTGGAATAGGAGATTCACCGGCAGAATATACATCAAGCATAATTAGTAAATCAACCTGTTCCAAAACATTCAGAAAATCATTATATAAATCACGAGTTCGAGTATAACGATGAGGCTGAAAAATCATTACTAACCGCCTATTTTTCCAACTAGCACGAACTGCTTTAATAGTTACATCAACTTCAGTTGGATGATGTCCGTAATCATCTACTAGAACAACTTGACCATCACCTATATCAAATTCTCCTAAGTAATCAAATCTGCGACCAGTACCCTGAGTTCCAATCATTGCTGCTAAAATAGCTTCGTCATTAATATTATCTTCTGTTGCTACTGCAATTGCTGCTACAGCATTTAGTGCATTATGACGACCTGGAATATTAAGAGTGGTTTCTAATTTTTTTTTACCACGACGAAGTACAGTAAATTTACCTTGTAATCCTATCTGATAATAATTTTCTATACGAACATCTGCACATTCTGAAAAACCATAAGTAATTACTTGACGATTAATTCTAGGTATGAGGTCACGAATAACAGGATCATCAACACATACTATTGCTTGACCATAAAATGGAAGATTGTGTAAAAAGTCGATGAAAGCCTGTCTAAGTATTTCAAAATTTCCATCATATGTATCCATGTGATCAGCTTCAATATTAGTTACAATACTGACCATAGGTTGCAAATGCAAAAATGAAGCATCACTTTCATCAGCTTCAGCAATAAGAATTTTACTAGACCCTAATCGAGCATGTGTACCAGCGCTTTTAACTAAACCACCATTCACAAATGTTGGATCTAATCCAGCTTCTAAATAAATCTGAGTTACTAATGCAGTAGTGGTTGTTTTTCCATGAGTTCCAGATACTGCAATCCCATAACGAAAACGCATTAACTCAGCTAGCATTTCTGCTCGACTAATAATAGGAATTTGACGTTCTTGAGCTGCAATAATTTCTGGGTTACAAGAATGAATAGCAGTTGAAATTACTACTACACTTGCTTCTTCTATATTTTCTGATTGATGCCCAATATAAATAACTGCACCTTTTTTAATAAGAGATTTAACAATAGTACTTTCTGATACATCTGATCCAGTAATATTATAACCTTCATTAAGTAAAACTTCTGCAATTCCACTCATACCCGCACCACCGATACCAATAAAATGAATAGACGTAACTTTACGCATTTTATAATGCCGTTTATAAATTTGGTCTAATTCTCAAGTATATTTTATGATATATCAATCTAATTTTATTATTTTACTAAACTTACAATGGTATTTGCGACTTTTTGTCCTGCATCTGTAATTGCTAATTTACGAGCTTTTTTAGCCATATCAATAAGATGAACTCTGTTAAGTTTAGAAATCTCAAAAACTAATTTTTCAACACTTAATTCAGTTTGTTTAATGATTTTTGCTGCTCCAGATTTTACTAAAAAGTCAGCGTTAAGTGACTGATGATGATCTTTGTGAATAAATGGAATAAAAATAGCAGGCAGACCAGCTACTGCTATTTCAGAGACAGTTAAAGCACCAGAACGAGATACTACTAGATCTGCCCAACCATATGCTTCTGATATATTATCAATAAATTCAATAACTTTTACTTGATTAAAATTTACTTTGTAATAAGCTGATTTAATTCCTTTTTTCTTATATTTCCCTACTTGATGTAACACTTGATAAGTATTACCTAACTTAAACATTACTTTAGGCATAATTGTATTTAAAATCAGTGCTCCCTGACTACCTCCTATTACCAAGATACGAATAGGACCTTTTCTCTCTTTCATACGAATTTCAGGAGGATCTAATTCTATAATACTCTTTCGTATTGGATTGCCTACAGTTTCTGCTTTTGATAATGTACTAGGAAATGCTTGTAACACTTTCTTAGATATCTTCGATAACCATTTGTTTGTTAAACCAGAAACTGAATTTTGTTCATGTAATACTATAGGTACGTCGCTCAACCATGCAGCAAAAACCCCTGGTCCGCTAACATAACTTCCCATACCAAGAACAATATCTGGTTTCCATTTTTTTATATATTTTCGTGCTTTTAAAACCGCATAAAAAAAATTTAGACACACCTTAATCCATTCTATCTTTTTTTTTCCTTGCAACCCTTGTATTTTAATAAAATAAATTGGAATGCCATATTTTGGAACCAAACATGTTTCCATACATTCAAAATTACCAATCCAAGCAATTGACCAATTTTGTTGCTCAAGCTGTTTAGAAACCGCTAATCCAGAAAATATATGTCCACCAGTTCCACCAGCCATTATCATTAATTTCTTATTGTTCTTCATAATTTTTTATCGTCAATCGATATTCATAATCAATACGTAATAACATAGAAATAGCAATAGATATAATGATCAAACTTGAACCACCATAACTAACAAGTGGCAATGTAAGACCTTTAGTTGGAACAATACCAGTAACTGCACCTACATTAATTAATGTTTGTAAAGTGAACCAAATCGAGAAAGAAAATGCTAAATAACCAGAAAAATATTGATTATTTTCAAAGGATTTCTTTCCAATAAAAAGAGCTTTTAACACCAAATTTAAAATTAGGAATAAAACTAAGATCACTCCAATAAAACCTAGTTCTTCAGCCAATACTGCAAATACAAAATCTGTATGTGCCTCTGGTAAATACTCAAGTTTTTGTATTGAGTTACCTAATCCTTGACCAAACCAACTACCTCTACCAAATGCCATCAATGATTGAGTTAATTGGTAACCACTCCCAAATGGATCTTCCCAAGGGTCTAAAAATGAAATCACTCGCTGGATTCGATAAGGTTCTAAAAAAATCAATAAAATAATAGACATTATTCCAAGAGCTATAAATGCAATAAAATGTAATAGCTTTGCACCAGCAATAAATAACATCCCAAATAAAGTAACTAGCATAACGATTATACTCCCTAAATCTGGTTGATATAGTAGTAAAATAGCTAAAGAGGAAAACACCATAACAGGTTTTAAAAAACCACCAAAGAAAGTACTTCTTACTTCCTTTTGTTTTCTTACTAAATATCCTGACATAAATATGAAAAGTGTCAATTTAGCTAATTCTGCTGGTTGAAAATTAAACATACCAAAAGATAACCAACGGGATGAACCATTCACTGGTTTTCCAAATACTAAAACAAGACCTAATAAAAAAAATGAAATAGCAAGTAATAATGGACTACATTTCATCCAATATTCCAGTGGAATTTTTAAGATTATGCTTGATATAAACAAAGCTAAAATACAAAAGATAGCGTGGCGAAACATAAAATAGAAAGGCTGCCCTGCTAATCTTATACTGATAGGGAAAGATGCAGAAGTAACCATAATCAAACCAACTAACATTAAACATAGTGAGGTCCAAAGTAATTGTCTATCAAAACCAATGAATTTTTTAGAAAAAAAAATCTGTTTTTTTAGTAGAGGGAAAAAGTTCTTTAGTAAATCCATCACTCTAATCCTAAATTAGAAAATTTTTTAGCAAGCTCAACAAACAGATCTCCCCTTTTCATAAAGTTTTCAAATTGATCTGAACTAGAACAAGCTGGTGATAGCATTACGATATCCCCTTTTTTGATCCTTGTAATTATTGTACTTATAATAGAGTTTATAGAATCATATAACTTAGCCGATGAATGTAACAACATAAATTTTTTTCCATCACGACCAAAACAACAAAGTTCCACATTTAGATTTTTTAGTATAGGTTTTAGTGCAGATAAGTTGGCATTTTTACTGTCACCACCTACTAACAAATATAACTTTCCTGGACATGTTAATTGATACAAAGCAGCTAAAGTACTAGCAACATTAGTAGATTTTGAATCATTAACCCATTTAATTCCATTATTATTTAAAACAACTTGACAACGATGTTGCAAACCTCGGTAGGACTTTAGTAAATCTATACCTTTATTATAATCAACACCAGATTCTGATAAGAGAGCTAAGACAAATAAAACATTAGAAAAATTATGATAACCAATCATAGCAATTGAATCAGAAGCAATAACAGGCCTACCATTAGCTATCAAATGTTCTTTTCCCTTATAGTTTCCTAATTTAAACTGAAAAGAGTTATTAAAACCACATTTAAGTATTTTTTTAGATGAATCATCAGGAAAAGTACTTATATCATTTCCATTTACAATGCAAGTTTTCGCATTTTTAAAAATCCTTAATTTAGCTCGACGATAAGCTTCCATAGATTGATAACGATCTAAATGGTCTATTGATAAATTCAAAAAAGCTGCAGCAGTTAAGTTTAAACTTGAAGTTGTTTCCAATTGAAAACTTGATATTTCTAAAATATAAAGCTCAACTTTTCTTTGAAGTAAATCCAAGGCTGGTATCCCTATATTACCGCCAACAGCAACATTCACACCACTAGACTTAGCTAGCAATCCAGCTAAATCTACAACTGTACTTTTTCCATTTGAACCAGTAACTGCAATAACCGGCTTATCAACTTGCCAAGAAAAAAGCTCAATATCACCAACAACTTGAATGCCTTTGTCTATTGCTTGTTGAATTTCTTTAGTTAACAGTGATATTCCAGGATTAACTACAATTAAATTAGCCTTAAATAACCAAGAAAGATTCCAACGACCTTGGGATAGCTCTACTGAATCTGGCAGATTATTTCTACCAGGAGGATTCAATCTAGTATCAATAACTTTAATTGTTAACTTTTTAGGAAGTTTAATTAAATAGTTAACAACTGAAATCCCAGTAACACCAAGGCCAACTACTACAACATAGTTAATAAATTTCCAACGATTCATTTATAAAATACAGTGTTTTTTATCGAACTTTTAGCGTAACTAAACCAATTAATACTAGGACAATTGAGACAATCCAAAAACGGACAATAACACGTGGTTCAGGACAACCTTTTAGTTCATAATGATGATGAATGGGTGCCATACGAAAAATACGCTGACCACGTAATTTATATGAACCTACCTGTAAAATCACTGATAATGTTTCCATGACAAAAACTCCACCCATAATAAACAAAAGGAATTCTTGACGAACTAATACTGCAATTGTCCCTAGAGCACCTCCTAATGCTAGTGAACCTACATCACCCATAAATATTTGAGCTGGATAAGTATTAAACCATAAAAAACCAAGACCAGCACCTACAATCGCTGTACATACAATAACTAATTCTGAAGTTTGAGGAATATGAGGAATATGTAAATAATTAGCAAAATTTATATTACCTGTAGCCCAAGATATTGAAGCAAAACCAGCAGATACTAATATAGTTGGCATAATAGCTAAACCATCTAAACCATCAGTTAAATTTACAGCACTACTAGTCCCAATAATTACAAAATAAGCAAGTATAATATACATTAATCCAAGTTGAGGGAGTAATTCCTTAAAAAAAGGTACAACCAGTTGAGTTGCAGGAGTATTTTTACCATGAGTATAAAGAAATAAAGCTAAAATTAAGGCAATTAAAGATTGCCAAAAATATTTCCAACCTGCAATTAAACCGGAGGCATTTTGACTCACTACTTTACGATAGTCATCTATAAAACCAATTGTTCCATAACCTATTAAAACCAATACCACAGACCAAACATAAAGATTTGATAAATCAGTCCAAAGTAAAATAGTGAAAATAATAGAAACTAAAAGCATCACACCACCCATTGTTGGTCTACCACGTTTGTTAAAGTGTGATTCAGGACCATCATTGCGTATAACTTGACCAATTTGCAATAATTTTAAACTTTTAATTAAATGAGGTCCCATCCATAATGAAATACTTAAAGCAGTTAAAATGCTAATAATAGATCTAAATGATAAATATTCAAATAATCGAAAAAATGAAAAATATGGCTTTAGCCACTCAGCCAGCCAAAGAATCATAAATAATACTCCTTTAATGTAATACTTATTTTACTCATACAAGTACTATTTGCTCCTTTAACTAATAAAATATGATTTCGATCGTCATGTTTTATTAGTTTTTTTTGTATGTATTCAATCATATTTTTTCGAGAACTAAAATGTATGCCATGACAAATATCGCTAATAATTTTTGCATCTTTTCCATATGTTAAAACATATTCAAATTTATACTTATTAGCATAATTTGCAATGTTATAGTGCAATTGAAAACTTTCCATTCCTAATTCAGTCATATTTCCTAAAATTAACCAACGATAACCTTTGAAATTATTTAATAATATAATTGAAGCTTTCATCGATGGTACACTGGCATTGTAACTATCATCAATCAATTTTATGTTCTTTGCTAATTCAATAACTTCAGCACGCTTTTTTACTTTAATTAAATTAAGCAAACCATTCTGAATCACAGGAAATTCTATGCCTAACTCCAAAGATAAACAAATTGAAGCAAGTGCATTGGAAACATTATGTTGACCAATAATACCTAGGTAAATTTGTCGAGTGCCTTTTACGGTATGAACTAAAAAGTTAGACTTTCCTTCAATATCAATTAGAATATTAGATGCATATACATCTGCTTTTTCATTATACTGAGAAAAGCTTATTACTCTCTTATCAGTTAATAAAGAATCCCATAATTTACCACCATGGCTATCTAAATTTATTACAGCAACTGCTCCAGATTTTAAACTTTGATAAATTTCCCCTTTGGCATGCTTTATAGCATTAATAGAACCAAAACCTTCCAAATGAGCTTCTGCTACATTATTAACTAAAGCGATATCAGGAGAAACTAAATTTGCACTATACGCTATTTCACCAACATGATTAGCTCCAATCTCAATAACAGCATAATCATCTTGTGGTGTAGACCTCAACAATGTCAAAGGGACACCAATTTCATTATTGAAATTATCAGCTGTATAAAGGATTTTTCCTTTATTCGCTAAGATACTTACCATCATTTCTTTTACAGTGGTTTTTCCACAACTACCAGTAATAGCAATTGTCATAGTTTGACAATTTTTGTGTACCCAAGCTGCTAGCTTTCCTAAAGCAATCCTAGTATTATTGACAATTACTTGTGGTATAAGCACATCATATCGTTTAGTAACTAGCAATGCTTTTGCACCATTATGAATTGCTTGATATAAAAAATCATCACCATGAAATCGCTTTCCTGAAATAGCTACAAAAATTGCATCATTACCTATGCTTCGACTATCTATAGATACATTAGAAATTTGAATATTATCTCCAACAAGTTTTGCATTGAGCAATATGCATAACTGATTTAATGACATGGTAATCATTTAATTCCTAATAGTTTTCTAGCAGATTCACGATCAGAGTAGTAAATCTTACTATTTTTAAAAACCTGATGAGTTTCATGACCTTTTCCTGCAAGAAAAATAATATCCTCTTTGCTAGCAAAGTTCAGTGCGAAAGATATCGCTTTATAACGGTTATGTTCAATATGAACAGCTAATGGATATTCTAAACCTTTCAGAATATCTGTAATAATACTATCTGGAGATTCACTTCGAGGATTATCATCAGTTAAAATAATTTTATCTGCATATTTCTCTGCAACCTTTGCCATCATTGAACGCTTGCTTTTATCGCGTTCTCCAGAACAACCAAAAATCAACCATAACTTACCAGAATAATGCACACGAAGCGCTAACAAAGCTTGTTTTAATCCATCAGGTGTATGAGCGTAATCAACAATAATTTTAGGGTTTCCTTTTGCTTTAAACAATTCCATCCTTCCTATTATTGGAAGTAATTTTGGAGCACTTTCAAGCAACTTCTGTTTATCAAACCCAAGCATTAATAAAGAAGAAAAAGCTAATAGTATATTTTCAGCATTAAACCTTCCAATAAGTGGAACTAAAAGCTCTCCATTGCCATACTTACCTGAAAAAGAAACTTTAATTCCATCTTCAAAATATTGAATTAATTTAGCAAAAATAGAATTTGGAGTAAGAATGGACTTTGAAGAAAGAGAAACTGCTAATGCATTTGGCAACTTAATCAACCAATCAGCTCCAGATTTATCATCAGCATTAATGACTGCCAATTGGCAATCATGCTCAACAAATAAAGAAAATTTTGCTTCTTTATACTCTTGCATAGAAGAATGATAGTCTAAATGATCATGACTTAAATTAGAAAATATACCAATAGCAAACTTTAATGAACGTACTCTTCCTTGTACCAAACCGTGTGAGGAAAGCTCCAATGCAGTATATTCAGTACCATGCTTCTCTAAAGTACTTAATGTCCTTTGAATATCAATAGCATTAGAGGTAGTATTATTAACTTCTTTCAAGTCATTTAAAAAGCCATTTCCTATTGTTCCCATGACAGCTGCACGTTTTCCAAGTAATCCTAACCATTGGGCAATAAGCTGAGAAATTGTTGTTTTTCCATTAGTACCAGTTATACCAATCAGTATATTTGATTTATTATGGTAAAGACGTCCAGCTAATTCTGATAAACATATATTTAATCGTTTAATATATATAATGGGAATCCCAGAAAAATAATTAATTTTTCCATGCATCATAAAATTTGATTGAGCTAAAACAATAGTTGCACCAGCATATATTGCATTAGGGATAAATTTTCTAGCATCTATACAATGTCCAATTAATGCGATAAAAGTATCGCCTTGCATTACTTTTCGGCTATCTAATTCTATACGATGAACGGGTAAATTCCCTATAGCAATATTTGATAGCTTGACCCAAGGGAAAATTAATTGGGAAAGTGTAATACCAGCATTCATAATTCTTCTTCACTATTGGTGTTGAAATTTATTGTTATCAGGAGGAATATTTAAGATCTGTAGTGCACCTTGCATGATCTCTGAAAATACAGGACTAGCTACTATACCACCATAATAATGATCTCCTTGTGGTTCATTAACAATAACAACTAGTGCAACTTTTGGTTCACTAACAGGAGCCACTCCAGCAGTATAAGCAAAGTATTCATCACCATATCCTCCAGGAATCGCTTTGCGAGATGTTCCTGTTTTAGCAGCAACTCGATAACCAGGCACTGCAGCTTTTCTAGCTGTGCCTCCTGAATGAGTAACTTCTTCTAGCATTAATAAAACTTGTTTAGCAATATCACCATCAATTACTTGACGAGAATCTCGCAATTTGCTGCTCTTAATGATGTGTACTGGTTGATATTTTCCATAATTCCCTAAGGTTGCATAAGCATGTGCTAGCTGCAATGGGGTGATACTTAATCCATAACCAAATGCTAATGTTGCAATTTCAAATTGTGTTCGGTGGAGATTTTTATGAAAAATACCCGCTGTTTCTCCAGATAAATTTAAACCGGAAACTTCTCCAAAACCAACTGAACTATAGATATTTAATAATACTTCTAGAGGAATATTTAAAGCCAGCATTGCAATGCCAATATTACTTGATTTTTTTAATATAGTAGTGAGATCTGCTTTACCAACTTTCAATGTATCACGTACATAACTTTTACCGATCCTCATAACACCACTACCAGTATCAATTACAGTATCTTTATTAACTGCACCATTCTTCAATGCTGCTAACATTGCAAATGGTTTTACTGTTGAACCTGGTTCAAATGAATCAGTTATGACACGATTTCTCATCTTAAATGACTGAAGATCAGAACGATTATTTGGATTATAAGAGGGAGCATTAACCATAGCTAATACTTCTCCAGTTTTTATGTCAAGCAAAACAGCTGAACCTGATGTTGCACGAAAATCTGATACAGCTTGCTTGATAGCACGAAATGCTATTGCTTGTAAACGTTGGTCGATAGTTAACTTTAGTGGTTTCCCTTCTTCACGCTCTTCTAAAGAAATATTTTCAATTACTCTCCCATAATGGTCTTTTCGAATGACACGTCTACCTACCTCACCAGTTAACCATTTATTATAACTGTATTCTATCCCTTCTAAACCATAACCATCAATTCCAACGACACCAATAACATGTGCGCTAACTTCACCAGTAGGATAATATCGACGAGATTCAGATTTTAATCCAATACCTACTAGGTTAAGTTTACGAATATAATTAGCTATAACAGGAGTAACTTGACGCTGAATATAAATAAATCGACGATCATGATTTTCTTCAATTTTTTTAATTAATTCTTCTCTTCGTAACTTTAAAACATCAGCTAGTGCATACCAACGTTTTAAATCCTCTAAAGCATTTCCTTTAAAAATTGCTATAGGATCAGCCCAAACAGCTTCAACAGGCACACTTATAGCAAGTGGTTCACCGTTTCTATCTGAAATAATTCCACGAGCAAAATGAAGAGTTTTAGCACGAACAGAACGCATATCTCCTTGATAAATCAGCTGATCAGGTTCTAGAATTTGTATATATCCTATTCTTCCTACTAAAATTATAAAGATCCATAAAATGCATAAGAATATTAAACGAAAACGCCAAGATATCAATAATGACTTCATTTCTTTCAGCTACTTTTGAATAAAGTTACCTTTAACTTTATTATAAAGTGATTACTATTTCTTTCCCTGTGCTAGGACGTTTCATTCCTAACTCTTTTTTTGCTATATCATAGATGCGACTATGATCAGATAAAGCCGTTTCCTCCAAAAGTAAATTTCTCCATTCATTACTTAATTTATCTCGTTCAAGCAGTATTTGATTTTTCTCAGAGATTTCCTGTCTAGAATAATGAGTAATATAAACTACTCCAATTGCATTCAAAAGAACCAATGATAATAAAAATACTGAAGTACGCCCAGCTGTAAATAAATCCTGGAGAATGATTTTAGTTAAATTTTGTTTTAATTTACTCATATATTTACAACCGTTCAGCGATTCGTAATATAGCACTGCGAGAACGAATATTTACCATAACTTCATGCTGAGATGCCTTGATAGGTTTGCCAATTATCTTAAGATTTAAATTACTTAATTTTTTAATTTGATTATCAGTTAGTGGAAGCTGATTAGGTATCCTATCAAAATCACTTTTTTTGCGCATAAAATGCTTAACTATACGATCCTCTAAAGAATGAAAACTAATAACTAGCAACCGTCCTTTAGGAGCTAAAATATCTATAGACTGATTAAGTACAGAATCGATTTCTTCAAGTTCGTTATTAATATATATCCGAAATGCTTGAAATACACGAGTTGCAGGATGCTTTTTAAAATTTTTAGCTACTCCAGAAATAAGCTGAGCTAACTGACTAGTACGGGTTAAAGGTTCTTTCTTTACATCATTTCGGTATCTAATAATTGCCTTTGCAATACGGCAAGCATATCTTTCTTCACCAAATTTTCGAATTACCCATATAATATCATTCAAATTAGCTTTCAATAACCACTCAGAAACTGGGGTACCTGATGTCTGGTCCATACGCATGTCTAAAGGACCATCTCTCATAAAACTAAAACCACGCTCTGAATTATCAAGTTGTGGTGATGAAACCCCAAGATCTAATAAAATGCCATCTACTTGTTTAAGAATATTATAATAACCAGCATAGTTTAACATCTCTGAAAATGGACTATGAATCATTGTAAAACGAGGGTCATCAATTTTTTCCCCTTCTAGTACTGCTTCATAATCACGATCAATACTGTACAATCTCCCATGTTTTCCTAATCGGGAAAGAATAGCACGGCTATGTCCACCACGACCGAATGTAGCATCAATATAGATACCATTAGATTTAATAGCTAATCCATTTATAGATTCATTAAGTAGTACAGAAGTATGTGAAAAAAAATCAGGCATATCATCCTTCAAGATCAAACTGAAAAGCATACATAAAATTGAAAAACCCACCATAACATAGGTTATGATGGGTGATATAGACAGAGTTAGAATATATAAGCCGGGTTCTGTTCCATATTCATGGAGGTAGTCATTCATCTAGGCCAGTGATCACTCAAAGGCTCAAGCGACCTACCCACTTCTCATACGCGAGCAACGCAATGCGGAAGTCTATTTGGTCTTGCTCCAGGTGGAAGTTTACCTAGCTACGAACTGTTACCAGTCGCACGGTACGCTCTTACCGTACCCTTTCACTCTTACCTGTACATATATCCTATAAATCTATAGGAATATAGCCATCGGCGATCTTCTTTCTGCTGCACTTGTCATAAGCTCCTGCTTTCCAGAGATTATCTGGCACCCTGCTCTATGGAGCCCGGACTTTCCTCTTCTTTAGCAATCCCTTGATAATTGAGATGATAAAGCAGCGACTACCAAATTCTAACCCCGAGTCGGGAATTATATAGATAAGAATTTCAAATGTCTACTTTAATCTATAAAGTAGCATATTATTTTATTGTTTAATCGGTACCCCCTACAGTTAGAAAATCTAACTTTAATGTTGGTTGCCCAACACCAACCGGTACATTTTGTCCATCTTTACCACAAACCCCTACACCACAATCTATATTAAGATCATTTCCTATCATAGAAACTTGCTGCATAACTTCAATGCCAGAACCAATTAAACTTGCATCTTTTACTGGAGAGGTAATTTTACCTTCCTCAATTAAGTACGCTTCAGAGGTAGAAAAAACAAACTTACCAGAAGTGATATCAACCTGACCACCAGAAAAATTAGGAGCATAAAGACCTTTATGAACTGTAGAAATAATTTCTTCTGGTGTATGTTTTCCAGGAAGCATATAGGTATTAGTCATACGTGGAATAGGCAAATGTGCATAAGATTCACGTCGACCATTACCAGTTGAACTCATGCCCATTAAATGTGCATTGTGCTTATCTTGCATGTAGTTTTTTAAAATACCATTCTCAATTAACACACTGTATTGACCACTAGTTCCTTCATCATCAATATTTAAGGAACCACGTCTCCCTTTTAAAGTAGCATCATCAACAATTGTACAAAGATTTGATGTTACTTGCTGACCGATTTTCCCAGAGAATACAGAAGAACCTTTTCGATTAAAATCTCCTTCAAGACCATGCCCTATTGCTTCATGTAATAAAACTCCAGGCCAACCAGAACCTAAAACAACAGGCATTAAACCAGCAGGTGCTGAAATAGCTTCTAAATTAATAAGAGCTTGATGAATCGCCTCATCAGCAAATCGATATGCTGTTTTATAACCTATATTTTTATCTAAAAAAAAGTCATAACCTAAACGGCCACCACCACCTGAAGTTCCTCGTTCACGTCGATTCCCCTTTTTTACTAAAACACTAATTGAAAGACGAACTAACGGACGAATATCACCTGCATAAGTTTCATCAGTAGCAAAAACCAATATCTGATCGTACATAGCATTTAAACTGATTGATACTTCTTCAATTAATGATTCTTTAGAGCGAATATAGTAGTCTAACTGTTTAAGAAATTCTATTTTCTGCTTATTTCCCCACGTATTTAATGGATTCAAAGCAAAATAATAATCTTGATTTTCATTACGCTTTAATGACTGCACTTTACCATTTCCCCCTTTTTGAGCAATGCTTCGTGCAGCAAAAGCATTGCTCTTTAATCCATCAAGATTGATTTGATTGGAATAAGCAAAACCTGTTTTTTCTCCTACTATTGCTCGTACACCAACACCACAATCAATATTAAAAGAACCTTCTTTAATAATACTATCTTCTAAAATCAACGACTCTTGGGAATTTAACTGAAAATAAATATCAGCATAATCAATCTGACGAGTAGCGATACTTGACAGAGTACTAAAAATATCTTCTTCTGTTAAATCCGCTGGTTTTAATAACATATCCTTTATATGATTTATAGTCATTGTCCTGCTCTCAATTTTATTACTCAATTGATTTTTAATAATTGTATTTTGACTTAATTTTAGTATGAGTAAGTTTTTTTACTTCTAAGTCACCCAATGGTCCTTTTATTGAATAGTTAACTTGAGTTAATGCATCTAGTACAGGAGTTATTGCTGCTGTAATAGCAAAAACATATATTGTAGTGTGATATGACATAATCAAAGCACTTAAAAATGGTACTCCAGAAATGATATCAGGCACAAAATTTATTTCTGCATCAAGAACTTGTCTAATCAAGTCAGCTGAGCCATTAATAGTGATTTTCCCAGAAATTCCATTTATTATGGTATCATTAGTAACAAAAATTCCTTTTTTAATTTCACCAGTCCCTTTAATAGAATTAAAAGATATTCCTTTAGAAAAAAAATCCGAAAAATCTAACTTTATCTTGCGAATAATTGAGTCTAAATTAAATAATCCTAATAAACGCACACGTGAAGAGTTACTTACCTTTAAAAGGATACCTTTTCCTAATGCGCTGTTTACTTTCCCTTCAAGACTATCTAATTTTACTGACCAAGGAGAACCATCCCATCTTAGCAAGCTAGATAATTGAAGTGGGGCTTCCTGAATACGTGAAGTAATACCAAAACGCTCCATTAACTCGCTGTTATTTTTACTAGTCATTACCAAACTAAGATCAACATGACTACGAGTATTATCTAATGTCCAAGCACCGTTAATATGTATTTCGTTTCCATCGCTAATAAAAGAATTTTTTTTAAATTTTAACTTTTCTCTATCTCGCTTTATATTAATATTAACTTTTCCTACTTTATAACCTTGTAGCCAAAAATCAGTAATAGTGAGTGTTAAATTTGGCATTACTTTATGAAAAATACGGTTAAATGATTTAGTGGAATAAGAATCTGGTTTTTTTTCAATTGACCAAAGATTATTTTTGATAGTCTTACTAAACTTAGGGGAATATAAGTATAGTCTTTCTAATGAAATAGATAATTTAGATAACTCAATATAATTAGCTTTACCTTGAAATTCTTGACTAATAAAATCAAAATACCAATCTAAATTTTTACGATGAATAAAAAAATTAACATCATTCCATTGAATATTAGCTAAAGTTAATTCTGATGCATTTATCCTAATTTTTTCTGGAATTGGAATAATTAACTTATTAGGTTTTTTGAAAAAAGGTTCTTGATTAAAATATGCATAATAGAAAGCAATCCATTCATCTAAGTTAAATTGATTAGTCTGAATTTGAGCATAATGTCCATCCACTATAGGAATATCAATAACCTCACAAGCATCAGAACTAATAACAAAGTTACTTTTTCTAAATAATAATTTCTCAGAAATAATATCAACTTCAGCTTGATACCGAACTTTTGGTAGTCCAAACTCTGCATTAAAGGATTTATGATCACCAATAATTTGTAAATAAAACTTTCCCTCTTGTTTAAAATCCTTATGAAATGGATATGGATATTCACTTTTAATCATTTTTAAATCAGCGAAACCATCAATTTTATACATAAAGCCAAATTCATTTAATTGAACGTTTACATCCATTTTCCATTGAGTATAGCCAGATAAAAATCTTGTCCAATGTTTACCAACATAGGGAGATAAAAATTTAATATCATTATTTCCTAACAGATCAATTTCAAGTTCATAACCTGAATCAATATTTTTTACAACTAAATCTAATTCTACTGGTTGACTAAATAATTTTGTAGTAATTCCCTTAGCTTTAACAAGACCATTATTAAATTCAATTTGACCATAAACTGATTCTAATGCTAAAGACAAAGAATCTATTTTAACATTGTTATTATTAAGATCTACATAACCTATTGTTTTTAATTCACTATCCATATTTAAAGGGATATTGATTTGAACATTACAATGTACTTCTCCAGTCAAATGAATAGCACTTAATAACGTACCAACTGAATCAATCAATGGAGAAACAAGTATATAATCTCGAAAAGCATCGCCTTCCGCTACTACACTAACTTTCATCTCAATATAACTAGTTACACCTAGAAAAGGAATATGACCAGTAATACGATTAACTTTTACATCTAATGAATTAGCTTCATAAGATTCAAAATACATAGAATCATTTTCAAATAACAAATTTACTTGCATATTTGTCAATGGGGGCCAATCAGTATCAAAAGCAAACTGAGCTTTTTTAAGTCCAATCCAAGCTTGAAATATGCCATTATTTTTACTGTATGGAAAACCAGCTAATTTCCCATACCAAAGCAATTTAGCAGCATTTGCTTCACCTGCCTGAATAGAACTAGAAAGATAATTAGTTAAATTTTCTCCCAATAATGCCTTTGGTAAATAACGCCAAGTTTGGCTTGCATTATATAAATTAGCTTCCGCATAAAAAGATAGGAACGGACTTTGATTTTCTGGAAAATCTAAATGAAATGTACCTAATACTTGCAAATCAGGTGTGATTACTATGATATTATCAGACCATAAAGACCAACTATTTGCATTATTCTGCCAAATAAGATCAATTTTGCTTTCTTGAATATTTAATGCTGCTTGAAGAAGTTTATCATAAGGCAGTATTTCATCAATTAGTGTAATTGATATTTTTGCTTGTTGAATATTTCCAAATACTGAACCAGAAACATGATGAATCTCTGGAAAAAAATTCCACTGTTCCATTGAAACATTAGAAAATCCAGCAGAATAATGCAAGGAATCCCATGTTTTTTCCATAGAAACTCTTACATCTTTTAATAATCCTTTTAATCTAATCTGATTAAAAAATTGAATATTCTTATAAAAATTAGGTGCTAATTTCATAACAGAAAAAAACGTTTCCATATCAATTTGAACAATGTTAAAAAACCATTTTTCAGGTTGCCAATTTAATACCATATCAAGTTTTGGCCAAGTAATGTCATTTATTTGAACATTAACTAAATGGATATTTGTTATCCAATTATTCTGAAATGAAGATAATCTAAATCTGCCTGATTCTAGTAATAAAGAGTGTTTTGATTGGTCTTTCCAAATTAATTTTGATGGTTTTAGTTTTACATAAACATCTATAGTTTGATTATGAGAAATACTTAACCAACTATTAAAGCTAACTTCTCCTTTGTCAATTTCACTTGTAAAATATGAATTTAACCATGGAGTGACTGCAATATTATCAGCAGAGATGTATAACTCTCCAGAAAGATCATTAAATGAATTATTATCAATAAAATGACCTCTTATAAAAAGTGAATTTGAAGTGCTATCATCAATACTAATTAACCCTTCTACTCGATGGTCTTTTTTGTTACTTTGCCAGCGAAACTTTTCGATGTTAATATGGTTACTTTGACCATTTCTTGAATTGTAATGAATACTGGAGTTTAGAAAAGAGAAATTATTTAACTGTCTCAGGAGAAGACTATCAAAATTAGCAATAATAGTTCTAAGAAAGTCTAAGTTTTCCTTTTCTGAAGAAAAGTGTAAACCTATTTCTTTTATAAAATGGAATGGATTAATGCTTTTGAAATCCAATTGAAATTCATTGATAGTAAGGTTAGAAATAACCGGTTGCAATTGAATAATTGACTGAATCAGATCAAGTTTAATTTCAAGTTTTTTAGCAGAAAAAAAAACATTACAACTTTCAGAAGATTTAGGATGTAATCCTTCTAGAGAAATATAAATATGACCATTACGAAAAAATCCATTCATTTCAGATACTTGAAAATTAACACAGCTTGCTTGACTAAGCCAAGTTTCAAAATCTTCTTGAAAAAATTCAATTCGAAATAAAGTAATACGTAATATGGTTATTATTATTGCTAAAAAGATAGATGATATAGCTACTAGAAATAAAAAAAAACGAGATATCCGAATAAGATTTAGATTCACAAAACTTCCATTATATTACAACAACGTTAAAATGCTCTCGAAAATAGAGCGGTTCAATTTGAATAAATACTTGCTTTCCGATAATGGCTTGTAATTGGTATAATTCATGCGATTTATCAAATTGTAATATCCTTGCAACCTCAGGTGATGCATGTACAAAAAATTTTTCTTCTTTAACAGAATCTTTTTTACTCAAATACAAAATTTCACGAAGAATTTCAAAATATACTGTTTCAGATGTTTTTATAGTTCCCTTTCCTTTGCATGAATAGCAGCTATCACAAAGAACATTTTCAAGACTCTCTCGTGTACGTTTTCGAGTTATTTCCAATAAACCAAATCGAGTAAAACTACCAACAGTTGCTTGTACGCAATTTTTAGTTAACTCTGTTTTCAATGATGCAATTACACATTCACGATCTTTATCAGACATCATATCAATGAAATCGATAATAATAATTCCACCTAGGTTACGCAAGCGCAATTGATGTACTATCTCTTTAGTTGCCTCAATATTAATATTTAAAATTGTATCTTCAAATTTATTCATACCTACAAAAGTACCAGTGTTAATATCGATTGTTATCATTGACTTAGTCTGCTCAATGAGTAAATAACCGCCAGATTTAAATGTAACTTTAGGTTTTAAAGAACATTGAATTTGATTTTCAATATTATAAATATCGAATATAGGATCACTTCCTGAATAAAATTTAACTTTATTAGCAAGTTCTGGAATATAGTTCAAAGCAAACTTTTTGATTTTCTTATACTCCGAATACGAATCAACTAAGATTTTAGCAAAATTGTTAATAGTTCCAAAATCACGAAGAATGCTCTGAGTTAAGCCTAGTTCACTATAAAGCACTATACAAGTACTGCTTCTATTTTTTCTTTCTAAAACTTTCGACCAAATATTCTTTAAAAAAACGGCATCTTGAACAAGTTTAGTTTTATCAATACCTTCAGCAGCACTTCGGATAATAAAACTGAAATTTTTATCGCAATAATTAGAAATAATTTTTTTTAAACGATTGCGTTCATACTGGTTTGAAATATTTTTGGAAATACCAATATTGATAGAACCAAAAACAAAAATTAAATACTTTGAAGGAATAATAATTTTGGTAGTTAAACGAACCCTTTTTATATCTAATGATTCTTTTAAAACTTGAACAATAATATCTTGCCCTTGATGAATAATGTCAGAAATACTATTTACTTGAAATTTCTTGGTTTTCCTGTTTTTTGAATAAACAGAAATATCGGATAAATGCAAAAATGCAGGTTTATCTAAACCTAAATTAACAAAAGCCGATTGCATACTAGGTAATACTCGAATGACTTTACCTTTATAAATATTACCAACAATCCCATGATTAACTTTACGATCTATACGTATCTCTTGAAGGACTCTATTTTTAACTATAGCTAAACGAGTTTCACTCATAGTAACATTTAGAACCAACTCCATGCTCATTAGCAAATACCTTAAAAATAAGAAGATAGCCCAAGGATAAAGAAAACCAACTAGTAATTGATGATTGGAGTTGGTTCTCTGTACAATAGTTTTTCTCTACATTATCTAATTATTAATAATAACTATTTACCTTAAACACCAATGACGACGAATTCGGCGCATCAATAGAAATACCCAAGGCCAAAGTAAACAATTAAGAAAAGCACTCAATAAAAAGAGAGGATTAAAAGTAGTATCCTGAACTACATATTCTCCAAGAAAAATAAAAACTTCTAAAACCATTGACAATAACGCTATTAAAACTGCTTGTTGCCATAAAGCTGAATTACGTAGTATTAAAAAATTGAAAGCTATAATATAAACAACTATCGACATCATCATACCGCGTATCCCAAGAGTTGAACCCAACAACAAATCCCAAATTAAACCAAGTATTAATGCAGTGCCTACATTTACCCGATGTGGCAACGATAATACCCAATAGGAGATCACTAAAAAAATCCAAGAAGGCCTTAAAAAAACAAGATTGCCTGGCCATGGAATAGTTTGTAAAACCAATGCAATAAAAAAAGAAATATTAATTACTAAATAACTCTTTACAAAATCTTTTATCATAGTTAAAAATATCTCGTTTTTCTAAAAATCCAATCTTATCGAGATCCTCACATTTGATGTGCAGGCCAAAGTAATAACAAATACCTTAATCGTTCAAAATCTACAACTGGATTAGCACGAACTACCACAAACTTTTTTTGAGTATGATGTTCAACTTTATTCACATAGGCCACAGGATAACCTTGTGGGTAAACACCACCTAAACCTGATGTGACCAATAAATCACCTTCTTGAATATCAGTAGTAATAGAGATATGTTCTAACTGCATCCAATCCCAATTACCAGTGCCAGAAGCAATTGCTCGAACACCATTACGTATAGCTTGCACTGGAATAGCACTGTTATTATCAGTCAATAGCAAAACCCGGCTATTATATGCATTAACAGAAGCTACTTGACCAACGATACCATCTTCGCTAATTACTGGTTGACCTTCATACACACCATCATGATGCCCCTTATTAATAAGAATTTGACGACGATAAGATGTAGTATCAGCTGCCATTACCTCAGTAACAATTTTCTTTTCATCATGCAATAATGAAAACTCAAGAAGTTTACGTAAATTTTTATTTTCTTTTTTGTATTCATTTAAAAGCATTAAATCGCTTTTAAGAAGCAGAAGCTCCATCTTCAAAGTACGATTAGAATCGATTAATGATTTCTTTGTATTAAAGTTTTCATCAAAAAAAACAAAAACAAACCTAGGCATATCAGCTATATACTGTAATGGAATAATTAAACTATTTAAGAAATATCGAACTGTATAAAAAGCACTAGAATGACTATCTGCAAACATCAAACTAGCTGATAAAATAACAGATAAAAATAAACGAAATTGAATTGAAGGTCCTTTGTCAAATATAGGTTTCATTCTATTTAAATATCCAAATGTTGCTTTTTATTTTTAATCTTAAGAATATAGCCTACTAATTTTTTATAGTAATTACTCTTCATTAAATAAATCACCACCATGCATATCAATCATTTCCAACGCTTTACCACCACCTAAGGCAACACATGTTAAAGGATCTTCAGCCACTACAACTGGTATTCCAGTTTCTTTAGTTAATAGACGATCTAAATCTTTTAATAATGCACCACCGCCAGTTAAAACCATACCATTTTCAGAAATATCAGAAGCGAGTTCTGGAGGACACTGCTCTAAAGCAAGCATTACTGCTGAAACAATACTACTTAAAGGTTCCTGAAGTGCTTCTAAAATTTCATTTGAACTTAAACTAAAACTACGAGGAACACCCTCTGCTAAATTTCTACCACGAACTTCAATTTCTTTGACATCATTACCTGGATGAGCTGAACCAATTTTATGCTTAATCCTTTCTGCGGTCGCTTCGCCAATCAAACTGCCATAATTGCGACGTACATAATTAATAATTGCCTCATCAAAACGATCACCACCCATACGAACAGAAGAGGAATAAACTACACCATTCAACGAAATAACGGCCACTTCAGTTGTACCTCCACCAATATCAATAACCATTGACCCTGTAGGTTCAGATACACGTAATCCCGCACCTATTGCAGCTGCCATAGGTTCATCAATCAAATAAACTTCACGAGCACCTGCACCTAAAGCAGATTCACGAATAGCACGACGCTCTACCTGAGTAGAACCGCAAGGAACGCAAACTAAAACACGCGGACTAGGTTTTAGTACACTATTATCATGAACTTGTCTTATGAAGTGCTGAAGCATTTTTTCAGTTACATAAAAATCAGCAATTACACCATCTTTCATAGGACGAATTGCTAAAATATTACCAGGAGTTCGACCTAGCATTTGTTTTGCAGCATAACCAACAGCTGCAACACTTTTTCCTGAACGGGATCGATCTTGACGTATAGCAACTACAGAAGGTTCATCTAAAACAATGCCTTGACCTCTTACGTAGATGAGAGTATTAGCAGTGCCTAAATCAATAGATAGATCACTTGAAAACATACCACGAAGTTTTTTAAACATATTTTCGATTATCCTGAAAAAATTATAAAATAAAGAGAATTAAAAAGAACAAATAAAAAACTTCAACATTCAATAATGATTAAATATTATTTAAAGTTCTAATACCTAGTAATGATAAACCTTGTCTAATAGTTTTTGCTATTAATGCCGATAATTGCAACCGACTTTGTTTCAAAAGAATATTTTGTTTAATTAGAATAGGATAAACTTCATAAAATCTAGAAAACTGCCCTGCTAATTCAAATAAATAATTACATAGAATATGAGGTTGTCCCTGAACAGAAACAGATTTTATCACTTCTTCAAACTGTAGCAACTTCATAACAAGTGCTCTTTCCTTCTTGCATGTAATTTTAATAACACCTTTAAAAGAATCTATTGACAGGCCAACTTTAGTAAAGATAGAAATAAGACGAACGTACGCATATTGAATGTATAATGCTGTATTCCCTTCAATTTCTAGCATATGATCCCAATCAAATACATAGTCAGTATCACGATGCTTTGAAAGATCTGAATATTTTATCGCTGCTATTGCAATTATATTAGAAATATTTATTTTCTCATCTGCTTTCAAATTTGGTTTTTTTGATTCAACTAATTTCATTGCACGACTTTCAGCTTCATTTAATAAGTCTTTAAGAAGCACAGTACAACCTGATCTAGTTTTAAATGGACGACCATCCTTACCTAATATCATACCAAACGCATGATGCTCTAAAGAAACGTGTTTGGGAACATAACCTGCTTTTCGAACAATAGTCCAAGCTTGCATTAAATGTTGATGTTGACGAGAATCAACAAAATAAAGAATACGATCAGCATCCATCTGTTCATAGCGGTACTTTGCGCAAGCTATATCAGTTGTAGTATAAAGAAAACCTCCATCATGTTTTTGTATAATAACTCCCATAGGAGCACCGTTTTTATTTTTAAATTCATCTAAAAATACAACTTTAGCACCATTATCTTGTTTAGCTAAACCTTTCTTTTCAAGGTCAGTAACAATATCAGGTAACATATCGTTATACATGCTTTCTCCCATTACATGACTATGGGTTAGAGAAACATTTAAACGTTCATAATTACGCTGATTTTGAATCATACTAATATCCACTAACTGTTTCCACATTTCAGAACAAAATTTATCACCACTTTGTAACCTAACAACATAAGAACGAGCCTGGATTGCAAATTCCTTATCTGTGTCATATAGTTTTTGAGATTCACGATAAAATTTTTCTAAATTGGATAAATTCATTAATGCTGTATTACTTAAGCCTTTCTGTATCCGTTCAAGATTCGCAATAAGCATACCAAATTGAGTACCCCAATCACCAATATGATTTACACGAATAACCTCATGACCTAAAAACTCTAGTACTCGAACTACTGCATCTCCAATGAGAGTTGAACGTAAATGGCCAACATGCATTTCTTTAGCTATATTTGGAGCTGAATAATCAACCACAATGGTTTTACTAATTTCTTTTTGAATACCAAGACATTCATTAGAAACTGAAATTTTATTAATTTTTTCCTCTAAAAAACAATTATTTAGAAAAATGTTAATAAAACCAGGTTTGATAACCTCTATTTTTTTTTCAATACCATTTAGGTTTATGATTTTTGATACTTTTTTAGCAAATGTGTATGAATCAATTCCCAAACGTTTAGCAATGCTCATTATCCCATTTACTTGATAATCTCCAAATTCTTGTTTTGAAGATTGACGAACATCAGCAAAGCTTCCTAAAGGAGCACCAGCATCTTCAAGGGCATTCGATATTTTTTTATTAATTAATAATTGCATATTCACAAGATGTTCCTTTAAATCTTTAAAGCTGTCAAATAACTTATCTGAATAATAAAATCTGGCATATTTTGTACTTATTTAGTATGTTAACGCGCTATTTTTATGCTAAAAAAAATCTCTAGACAGACTTTAACAGTTCTGATTGAATCCAAGGCCAACATTGTTTTTTTCGACTTAGTGTATTCTCCATCATTAACATACCATTTTTTCTGTATTTATTTAGATTATCTGCCCATTTCCCCTTGTAAATTAACCTAGTTCTAGCTGTCATAATGTCAGTAAGCATAATAGCTGAAAAAGGTGAATTATTTTTTTTGCAACGAATTTCCAAATCATCTTCAATATCTTTGATGAGATTGCTAACTTGATCTAAGCTTGCAAGCTCAACTTGACCAATCATTAAATAATGACCATTATGTGTGTAGGCTTTAAGATCTTTTTCTACTAATTCAGTAGCTGATAATCCTTTGATATCTGTTTTAGCAATTAAAATTGATTTAGTAAATTGATCTAAATTTTCTACCGAAGCAATCTTTGCTAATTCTTGCACTGCATCTTTATCTTTTAAAGTACAAGTAGGAGATGAAAACGCAACTGTATCAGAAAGGATTGCAGACATCATTAAAATTGCTAGTTGTTGTGTAATTTGTACCTTTTCAATTTTAAATAGATTGAATAATATGGTACATGTGCAACCTACTGGCCAAATCCAAACCTCTAAAGGATTTATTGTCATAACATCACCTAGACGATGATGATCAACAATCCCTAAGATTTCAGCTTCGCCAATATCATCTGCTGCTTGTGCTAAATCAGTATGATCAACTAACCACACTTTTTTGCCAGAAATATTCGTACATAATTCAGGTTGTGCAACACCAGCAGTTTTAAGAATATATTCAGTTTCTCTATTAACCTTACCTTGACGTATGGGCTTAGCTTTAAACCCCCGCGCTTTTAACAAAGCTGTAGTTGCTAGCGCGCTACAAATACTATCACTATCTGGATTTTTATGACCAATTACAAGAATCATTTTTCCTCCTAATCTTAAGCTATTAATAATAATACATTTACCTAATCATAAGATAAATAGCTTGCCTCAATTTCAATGATTTACTAACTTTAACTTATTTTTTAAAAATATTTAAATATTGACTATATTATTCTTCTATGAAGATTAGTTATAATTAATCTTTAATAATAGCAAATATCCAGTTAAATCAAAAACTTAAATTAAATTAAATAAATCCAACGAATTGCAGAATATAGAAAATGTTAAAAAACATATTGATTCTAACTTCTATTTTTCATCATAGTTTGAATATAATCTTAAAATTAGCTTTTTATATAAACTAAATATTTCATTTGATTTAAAAGATATACAAATCAAACCATATCACTATGTTATGTTTAGAAGTACTTAAGGAATAAAAAATGAGTATTCTGTATGTTGGTTCTGAGGTAGGTCAACTAAAACGAGTATTGTTAAATCGACCTGACCGAGCTTTAGTCTATCTTACGCCATCCAATTGCAATAAATTATTATTTGATGATGTCTTTAATATACAAAAGGCCTTGAAAGAATATGATATATTTGTGAAGACTCTTCTTAGTGTAAAAGGAATCAAGGTATTTTTTCTTCAAAATTTGTTACTTGAAACTTTAGAAATAGATAAAGCTAAAGAATGGCTACTAAATACTCAAATCTCTAATTTTCGGTATGGTCCTGTTTTTTCTCAAAATTTACGTCATTACTTAAAAAATATGAAAAACAAAGAGTTAGCTAGTATACTACTTGGTGGTCTTGCTTATTCAGAGCTAAATATTCATTCATCATCAATCCTTCCTCAAATAAATCAATCTTTAGATTTTGTTATTGAACCTTTACCTAATCACATGTTTATTCGTGATACATCCTGTTGGTTATATGGTGGAGTGTCTCTTAATCCAATGATGAAATCTTCTCGAAAAAGAGAAACTAATCATTTAAGAGCTATTTATCGTTGGCATCCAATGTTTTCTAAGCAAGATTTTTTTACATATTTTTTTGATGAAAATATAAACTATGATAATGTTCATATTGAAGGCGGCGATATATTAGTTATTGGCAAAGGAGTAGTATTGGTTGGAATTTCTGAAAGAACAACTCCACAAGGTGTAGAAAGTTTAGCTTTTAATCTATTTAAAAATAATCAAGCAAGGGAATTAATAGCAATTAATTTACCAAAAGCGCGTTCCTGTATGCACTTAGATACAGTTATGACTCATGTAAACATTGATACTTTCTCTATTTACCCAAAAGTTATGCACCGAGATCTAGATACATGGAGTTTTACACCAACACTCAATGGTGAAGTTAAAATTAAAAAAGCTGAGAATTATATTTATGCAATTGAAAAAGCCCTTGGTTTAAGTTCTATTCAAATTATCACAACTGGTGGTGACAAATATCAAGCAGAACGTGAGCAATGGAACGATGCTAATAATGTTTTGACAGTTAAACCCGGATTAGTAATATCTTATGAGCATAATATTTATACAAATGAAAAATTTGATAAAGCAGGTATCAAAGTTTTAACAATTCCAGGTAATGAATTAGGGCGTGGTCGTGGTGGAACTCGCTGCATGAGCTGTCCTATTGAACGTGACTCTATTTGATTTTTTGCTATCTAACCTATTTTTTATTAAATCTTGGTAACATATATCAACATTTGTAATTAGAAGAACTGTTAACTTTTTCTGTAACTAAAACAAATCGAATCTATTACTAATGGAAATCTAAATTTGATTCTAAACTAAACAGTTAGCATACTTATATACAGCATTTTATTTTTATTTGAAATATAAGCATATATGAGAAACAGGAAAAAACAATTATTACACTTATATTACCCATAGAAACAAAACAAGATATATATTCTAATTATTATAATTGTACTATTCAAATAGTTTCAGTTACTTCTAAAAACGAGATTAATGAATTTATTCATAATTTACCAATACAAAGAAAGCAACCAATCTAGGTAAATCATAAGGTAGTTAATGATACTAAATGGTATACTGCTTTATATAGAAGGTATGAAATAGAATCAAAAAACAAAATTGATGCTTTTCCATTTAAAATTAGGTCATTGAACCCATTTTTTGAAACATATTGACACTGTTAAAATTTTTAAATTTCCAATATTAACTCAACTAATTTATTAATAACTTAGTTTTTTATTTTAAATATGAAACACCATTTCTAGAAAAAATGTAATAAATATACTATATGTATCTCTCTCAGATTCTCATGTCTAACAATCTATTTTCAAAGGAATTTTATTAATGAAAAAATCTATTGTCCTGAGTGGTATTCAACCGTCAGGTAAATTAAGTATTGGCAATTATCTTGGTGCATTACGTCAATGGATAGAAATGCAAGATAATTATAATTGCCAATATTGTATAGTAGATCTTCATGCAATTAGTATCCGTAAAAATCCAAAAGAATTAAATAAAAATATTTTTGACACTTTAGCTATCTGTTTATCTTCCGGTATCGATCCTAAAAAAAGTTCTCTGTTTATTCAATCGCACATACCAGAGCATACTCAACTTAGTTGGCTCCTTAACTGTTATACACAAATTGGTGAACTTAAAAGAATGACTCAGTTTAAAGATAAATCTCAATGTTATAACAACGTGAATGCAGGTTTGTTTAATTATCCAGTGCTAATGGCTGCAGATATTTTACTTTATGGAGCCCATAAAGTTCCTGTAGGAAATGATCAAAAACAACACCTAGAACTAGCTCGTAATATTGCTATTCGATTTAATAACATATATAGCCAAAATAATCCAATCTTTACCATCCCAAAAGCATATACTCCAAAAATCAATGGACGAGTTATGAGCTTACAAAATTCTGCTAAAAAAATGTCTAAATCAGATCATAATCACAAAAATATCATCACTCTTTTAGATGAACCTAAGACAATCCTTAAGAAGATTAATCAAGCACAAACTGATCTGGACAAACCACCACGTATCATATATGAAGCAGATAAAAAACCTGGAATTTCAAACTTAATGAGTTTATACTCAGCGGCAACCGGAAAAACTTTTACTGAAATTGAAACACAGTACCAAAATACAGAACTATATAGTCCATTTAAAACAGATGTTGCTGAAGCAATTATTTCAATGCTGGAACCAATTCAAATAGAATACAAACGTGTCAGAAAAGATTATTCATATCTTAATTCGGTAATGAGGGATGGTGCAAAAAAAGCATCAATTCTTGCTTCTAAAACATTAAAAAAAGTTTATGAAGCAGTAGGTTTTATTGTTCCAAATTTCAAATAACATATTACTGTTTCATATCATAAAAAAGGAGAAATTTTAATTGACACACACAAATAAAAATCACTATAAAAACAATCAAAACTTTTTGCTATGATGAAGAATATTCATTTTAATAAATAGAGCCGAAATTGCTGTTATAGGCAAAGAAAAAAAGTTATAAAATAAAATAAAGAACAGTCTATACTGTTATTAGAAATATATATACTTATATAGTAAGACCATAAAGTTGCCTTAGTAATCATCATGCCAATAAATACTATTATGGGGTTATTTGCAAAGTCCCCGATTAAACCTTTGCAACATCATGTTGTATGTGTTAACGAGTGCTGTTCACATCTCGTAAAATTCTTTAAGGCATCTTCTAACCGAGATTGGAAGGAAGCATCTGAAATTTACATGAAAATTTCTAATCTGGAAAAAAAAGCTGACATATTAAAACGTAAAATTCGGTTAAAACTACCTAGAGGTTTATTCATGCCTGTTGATCGAAGTGATATGCTTGAACTCCTCACCCAACAAGATAAACTAGCGAATTTATCGAAAGATATTGCTGGTCGTGTTTTCGGTAGACAACTAGTTATTCCTAAAACTTTTCAAAAAAACTTTATTATTTATTTAAAACGCTGTCTAGATGCAGCTAATCAAGCACAAAAAGTAATCAATGAACTTGATGAATTACTAGAAACTGGATTTAAAGGTCGTGAAGTAACACTAGTTGCTGAAATGATTGATCAATTAGATGTAATTGAAGATGATACTGATACGATGCAAATTCAGCTTCGCCAACAATTGATGGAAATTGAATCAGAATATAACCCTGTTGATATCATATTTTTATATAAAATTCTAGAATGGGTAGGAGCTATTGCAGATCAAGCACAGCGTGTTGGTGCCCGTCTTGAAGTAATGCTTTCTCGAGCCTAAATCATAATTAACAAGATAACTAAGAGCAATTAAATACTTTATATACCTCAGTTAATTAAGCGATGATTCTCTCACCGCCTGTCTTTCTTTGTGTATAGATGATTTTGCTTTAGTTATCAATAATTTGGTACCACTATGGATATTCTGGCAAACTATGGCAATGTCTTAATTTTGATTTCAGCAATTTTTAGTTTTTTTATGGCTATTGGAATCGGTTCAAATGACGTAGCTAATGCAATGGGAACATCAGTAGGATCAAAAGCACTTACTGTGAAACAAGCAATTATTATTGCTATGATTTTTGAATTCACAGGAGCATATCTTGCAGGTGGTCAAGTAACTAATACAATTCGAAACGGTGTAATTGACATATCTCTATTTAATCACAATCCAGATATACTTGTCTATGGTATGATGTCAGCATTATTAGCTGCTGGTACGTGGCTATTGATTGCATCCTATATGGGATGGCCTGTATCGACAACACACTCAACTATTGGTGCTATTATTGGTTTTACTTGTACATCACTAGGTATAGAAGCAGTAAATTGGGCAAATGTCCGAGGAATAGTAAGTAGTTGGCTTATTACTCCTATAATTTCTGGTTTTTTTTCTTATATTATATTTATTAGCACCCAAAAATTAATATTTAATACTGATAATGCACTTGTTAATGCTAAACGATTTGTTCCTATATATATGTTTATAACTACTATTATTATCACTCTAGTAACTATTAAAAAAGGACTAAAACATATTGGTTTAAATTTAAGTAATGAAAACGCTTGGATTTTGGCGGTGAGTATTTCCAGTATAATTATGGTTCTTGGTTATATATATATTCAAAAGAAGTTTATAAACTGCAAAAATGATCATAGCTTTTCTGGAGTAGAAGATGTTTTTGGTATTTTAATGATCATCACTGCTTGTGCAATGGCTTTTTCACATGGTTCAAATGATGTAGCTAACGCTATTGGTCCTCTTTCTTCTGTTGTCTCGACAATTAAGCATGCAACAAGTACAATCATTGCAAGCAAAAATACAATAACATGGTGGATTCTGCCATTAGGTGGAATAGGGATTGTCATTGGCCTTGCTACTCTTGGTCAAAAAGTAATGGCTACTGTTGGTACTGGTATCACAGAACTAACACCAAGCCGTGGTTTTTCTGCTCAGCTAGCAACTGCATGTACCGTAATTCTTGCATCTGGTACTGGTTTACCTATCTCAACTACACAAACTTTAGTTGGAGCTGTATTAGGTGTTGGATTTGCTCGTGGAATTGCTGCTTTAAACTTAGGTGTAGTACGCAATATTGTTGCCTCTTGGATTGTAACTCTACCAGCAGGTGCGATACTTTCAGTTATATTTTTCTATGCTCTTCAAAAGATCTTCAGTTAAAACTGATTAAGAAAAATAGTGTATATATATATTTCTAAAAAACTAAACTCTATCTAATATTGTCCAGAAGCAATAATCATAGTATTCTCAATCAAACTAGCTACTGTCATTGGACCAACCCCACCAGGTACAGGAGTTATAAAACTAGCGTGTTTTTTAGCTACTTCATACTCTACATCTCCAACTAATCGACCAGATCTTAAACGGTTAATACCAACATCAATTACAATAGCACTTTTTTTAATCCAGATTCCAGGAATAAAATTCGGCTTACCTACTGCAACTATCAATAAATCAGCTTGACGGACATGTTCTTGAAGATTTTTAGTAAAACGATGACATGTAGTTGTAGTACAACCAGCTAATAGTAACTCTAACGTCATAGGACGACCTACAATATTTGAAGCACCAACTATTACTGCATGTTTACCACATAAATTTATATTATAATAACTAAGTAACGTAATGATCCCTTTAGGGGTACAGGGTCTCAATTTAGGAATACGTTGAGCAAGACAACCAATATTATATGGATGAAATCCATCAACATCTTTTTCTGGAAGAATATGCTCTAGTACACGCATAGTATTAATGGAATTAGGTAAAGGAAGCTGAACAAGAATACCATCAATTTTTGAATCTTCATTTAACTGCTCTATAAGAGAAAAAAGCTGATTTTCACTAACAGTAGTAACTGGAATATTATACAATTTTGAAATAAAACCTACCTCTTCACATGCTCTCCGTTTATTGTCTACATAAATTTTAGATGCTGGATCTTGACCAACTAAAATTACAGCTAATCCAGGAACTCTAAAACCTGAATTAATCCGTTCTTTTACACGATTAGCAACCTCTAAGCGGATATTTTTCGCAACCGACATTCCTTCAATCTTTTGAGCAGTCATGAGTCTCCCTTACTAATGAAAGAATAAAACTTAGATTATCATGTAAAAAAAATGAATACAGCATGAAAAAGTTTGTTTAATTTTTTTTTCTAAAAAATAATTTTAGCTATTTTAAATAGTGTCTTATTACACAAATAAAATTGTTGATTTAATAAATTTAATCCGTACAATCTCCTTCTGGTATACATGCATACAATGCGCCCTTAGCTCAGCTGGATAGAGCACGTCCCTTCTAAGGATGTGGTCGAAGGTTCGAATCCTTCAGGGCGTGCCAAACATGCATTTTAGATTGTTTATTAATACTTATAACTATCCTACCTATATAAGATATAAGCTTAGAAAAATAGACTGCTATCAATAAAGTAAAGCTGCTTAATCCATTTACATTTATCTAAATATTATAAATGGATAGATTAAGTTTTACTCGTCTAAAAAACTACGCAAAGTTTCTGATCTACTCGGATGACGTAGTTTACGAAGTGCTTTTGCTTCTATCTGACGTATGCGCTCACGAGTTACATCAAATTGTTTACCTACTTCTTCGAGAGTATGATCAGTATTCATATCTATGCCAAATCGCATACGTAATACCTTTGCTTCACGAGGTGTTAGACCTGATAATACATCCCTAGTCGCAACTTTTAAACTTGTTGACGTAGCATCATCTAATGGTAATTCTAAAGTTGTATCTTCAATAAAATCACCTAAATGAGAATCTTCATCATCGCCTATAGGAGTTTCCATAGAAATTGGTTCTTTTGCAATCTTTAGGACCTTACGAATCTTATCTTCTGGTATTTGCATACGTTCTGCTAATTCTTCTGGCAAAGGCTCTCGTCCCATTTCTTGTAACATTTGACGAGAAATTCGATTAAGTTTATTAATTGTTTCAATCATATGAACGGGAATGCGAATAGTACGGGCTTGATCTGCAATAGAACGAGTAATTGCTTGACGAATCCACCATGTAGCATATGTTGAAAATTTATAACCACGACGATACTCAAATTTATCTACCGCCTTCATTAGGCCTATATTTCCTTCTTGTATGAGATCTAAAAATTGTAATCCACGGTTAGTATACTTCTTAGCTATAGAAATGACTAAGCGTAAATTAGCTTCAACCATTTCTTTTTTTGCTCGACGAGCCTTGGCTTCGCCAATAGACATACGACGACTAATATCTTTAATATTTTGAACTTTTAAAGAAGTTTCATTTTCAATAAGATTCAGTTTCTGAATAGACCGACGAATGTCATTTTCATGGCATTTTATCTTCTCTATATATGGATTATCTGAAACAAAAAGCTTATTTAACCATTCTCCACTAGATTCATTTCCAACAAATAAAGCAATAAATAACTTTTTAGGCATTTTGGCATATTCAACAGTTCGATACATAATCAACCGCTCTTGAGTACGTACCCGTTCCATAGCTGTACGCAATTCACTCACTAAATAATCAAACTGCTTTGGTGTCAAACGGAATTCAGAGAATACCTGTTGTAATATTTTCGTGGATTGAACAACTTTTTCACTATCTGCGCCGTATATCTTAATTTCTAATTGAAGTTTTTTATAAGTATCACGTAATTTCGAAAATTTTGAAAAAGCTAATTCTGGATCAATACCAATCATTTCTTCATCTTCGTCTTCAAGATCAGAATCTGTAAGATCAGAACCGACATGCGTAGCAGTTGGTGCTCCACTACCATAATCACTAGGATCAATAAAACCTGAAATTAAATCAGTTAGACGCAATTTTTCAGATTGAACTTTATCGAACTGTTCTAAAATATATGGAATAGCACCTGGATATTCAACTACAGCATTCTGAACTTGACTAATACCATCTTCAATACGTTTAGCAATATCAATTTCACCTTCTCGAGTTAACAACTCAACTGTACCCATCTCTCTCATATACATACGAACAGGATCGGTTGTGCGACCAATTTCATTTTCTACACTTGATAAAGCTGCTGCTGCTTCAGCCACATCTTCATCAGTAATTGCACTATCGCCATTTAGAACAAGTTCATCAGCCTCAGGAGCTGTTTCTACTACCCTAATACCCATATCATTAATCATCTGAATGATATCTTCTACCTGCTCAGCATCAACAATTTCTGTAGGTAGGTGATCATTTACTTCAGAGTAGGTTAGATATCCTTGTTCTTTACCTTTAATAATAAGTAATTTTAGCTGTGACTGCGGATTTTGATCCATAAAAAGGTATCCAACTTTTCATCTAGTAACGGATTTAGTGTATGAATTGCAAATTTTAAAATACTAACAAAATTATTTATTATCGATTAATCAAACTGAATCATGATTTTAAATCAAGCATTAAGGCCAATAACTTCTTTTTTTCTCCAGTTGGTAAACCAATACTTCTATCTTTAGCTTGAAGAAGTTCAATTTGTTTTTCTATACACTGAGACAATATTTTGTCTAGAGAATCCAAAAAAACATCTTCCTGATTATTTTCATCAAGAGGAATCATATAACTTGCTAGACGAGATAAAAGCATCTTGTTTTTCTTATATCGCCAGCTTTCCAGCAATTGACCTGTGCTAACATGGGGACAAGCTCGACAATAATCAAGAACTTCAAATAATAAATCAAGTCCAGGTAATGCTAACCCTTTGATACTTGAAAGATCAGGAACTAAATTAGCGTAGCTTGGATTTTGAATTAGCAAAATAATAACTTCGCGCATTGGAGTACGTTTAATTTTTTGATCTAATTTTAATCGACTCTTATTCAAGTGTTTTTTTAGGTGCTTAAAGTGATTATCAAATCCGGTTCTTTGATCAAGTAATTTCCCTAATAATTCTTGAAATTGATAATCTGGAATTTTATCAATTAATTTAATTACATATGAACGAAATGCTGATTTTCCTTCATCAGTACCTAAATTTAATTTATGTATTTTAATTAAATTTTGAAATAAGTAAGTAGATAATGATGTAGCTCCTTCAATTAATCTTTCGAATTTATTTTTACCATACTGACGAATATAACTATCAGGATCTTCATTTTTAGGTAAAAACAAAAATTTAAGAGTCTTTCCTGTTTTTAAATGCTTTAAAGAATTTTTTAATGTCCGCCATGCTGCTTCTTCACCTGATTGATCTCCATCATAACAACAAATAACGGTACTGGTTTGACGAAATAATATTTTTAATTGTTCTCCAGTGATAGATGTTCCTAATGATGCAACAGTGTAATTTAGCTCATATTGAGATAAAGCAATCACATCCATATACCCTTCTACAACTAAAACCCTTGAAAGAATAGAAGAAGATTTAATCACTTCATAAAGACCGTAAAGCTCCTTTCCCTTTTTAAAAATGATTGTTTCTGGTGAATTGATATACTTTGGTTTACTATCATCAAGAACCCTTCCGCCAAAACCAATAATTCGTCCAAGACGATCACGAATTGGAAAAATAATCCGGCCACGAAAACGGTCATAGCAATTTCCAAAATCATTTTTTACCAAGACCCCAGTATCTATAAGCATATTATGTTGTTTACTAAAGTAATTACGAACTAAATCCCATTTATTTGGAACATAACCAATTAAAAATTTATGGATAACTTTGCTAGAAATTCCACGATTTCTTAAATAATTAGTAGCGATCTTGTTACCAGGAGATGTTAACAGTCCGATATAGAAATTAGTAATATCCCTCATTATTAAATACAAATTTTGTTTATCTGTAATGGACTTAGAACGGTTACTAACATAATGATCATACTGCTCTCGAGGAACTTTTAAACCTATAAATGATGCAAGTTGTTCAATAGCTTCTATAAATTCATACTGTTCATACTGCATTAAAAAATCAACTGCATTGCCATGTACACCACAACCAAAACAGTGATAAAACTGCTTCTTAGGACTAACAGTAAAAGAGGGGGTTTTTTCATCGTGAAATGGACAACATGCAGTATAATTTTTCCCTCTTTTATTAAGCTTGATACGAGAATCAATGATATCAATGATATCAATCTGTTCTAGAAGATTAGAGATAAAACTACTTGGAATACGACCTACCATAAGATCTTTTTAAAAATTAACTTCTGAACGATACAGAACCGTTATTAAATAAATGAAATTTATTTAACTGAACTGAAGAGAAAAAATAAATTTAAATACCGCAAATAAGTCGTTCTATTAAATTATTTTAGAATAGCTGAAACAGTTAATTTAACTAAAGCTATTTTAATATAAACGAATCCTACGAGCATTTTCTCGAGATAATTTCTTAAAATGACGTTTTTGAGCTGCAGCTTTAGCTCGTTTTCGAAGTGTCGTAGGTTTTTCGTAATGTTCACGGCGACGCACTTCAGAAAGAATACCTGCCTTTTCACAAGAACGCTTAAAACGCCGTAAAGCGACATCAAATGGTTCATTTTCACGTACTTTAATTATTGGCATAATTATCTTCTCTTCTTTTTTTAATCTTAAGGTTATACAATGAAAAGCTATTTAACAAAATTAATTGCATTCAATCAACAAAAAAGCTATCTTGAGATTTTCGAGATTCTAATCTTATTTCTACTAATTTGCAAAAATTTTTATACAGAAGTAATTTCTAACAATCTATTATCAACACTATACTCGAATCTAGCCGAGTATTTGAAATACTAATTATATATATTTCAACTAAAATGGAGCAGTAACTTTTAAAATATGCGTATTATTGCTATTGAAACCTCGTGCGATGAAACAGGTGTAGCCATTTATGATGATAAAGAAGGATTACTTTCTCATAAATTATATAGTCAGGTACACATTCACTCTAAGTATGGAGGCGTTGTTCCAGAATTAGCATCACGTGATCACATACACAAAATAATCCCACTTATCCAATCTAGCTTAAATGATAGTGATTCAACATCGGAAGATATTGATGGAATTGCCTATACAGCGGGACCTGGTCTTATTGGTTCTATATTAGTTGGTGCTAGCATTGGTCATAGTATTGCTTATGCTTGGAATATTCCTGCTATTCCTATTAACCATATGGAAGGACATTTATTAGCACCAATGTTAGAAAAGATACATCCTACATTTCCCTTTATCGCATTATTAGTCTCTGGCGGCCATACCATGATAGTACAAGTAATTGATATTGGAAAATACAAAACCTTAGGAGAATCAATCGATGATGCAGCTGGAGAAGCATTGGATAAAACAGCAAAATTAATGAAACTAGGTTATCCTGGCGGTCCTTTAATATCTCATTTAGCTCAAAAAGGGACACCAGGTCGATTTCGATTCCCCCGTCCAATGATAAATCATCCTGGGCTTAATATGAGCTTCTCTGGTTTAAAAACTTCTGCTGCTAACATTATTAGTGTTAGTAGAAATGACGAACAGACACAAGCAGATATTGCGTATGCATTTCAAGAAGCACTCTGTGATATCTTAATAATTAAGTGTAAAAAAGCATTACAACAAACTGGTATCAAACGTATTGTTATTGCTGGCGGTGTATCTGCTAATCAAAGATTACGTAAATCAATTGAGGATTTAGCTAAGGAAATTGGAGGAACAGCCTACTATCCAAGAATTGAATTCTGTACTGATAATGCTGCAATGATTGCTTACGCTGGAATGAAACGTTTAAAAATCTCTAAAAAAAGTAACTTAATTATCCAAGCTAAAGCCCGCTGGCCAATTGATACCCTTGAATCAACATCCTTCTAATTTAAAAATGAACACTTAGTAAAATCTTTCTTTTATCTAATTTCTTTCAATTCATCTAATATAAGTAATTTTTCTCGAAGTTGTTTATCTAGCTGTCTTGCTTTATCTACATTATCTTTTAGGTACTTACACGCATTACCTTTTCCTTGGCCAATTTTATCCCCATTATAACTATACCAAGAACCAGATTTTTCGATTAGTTCATTCTTCACACCTAAATCAATCAATTCACTTTCACGATTAAAACCTAGACCATATAAAATTTGCATTTCAGCTTGCTTAAATGGTGCGGCAATTTTATTTTTAACAACTTTAATTCTGGTTTCATTACCAATGATTTCATCACGTTCTTTAATGGAACCAGTTCGACGAATATCAAGACGCACTGAAGCGTAAAATTTTAGAGCATTACCTCCAGTTGTAGTTTCTGGACTCCCAAAAATCACACCAATTTTCATACGAATTTGATTAATAAAAATGCACATACAATTAGACTGCTTTAAATTTCCAGTTAATTTTCTCATAGCTTGAGAAAGCATACGAGCTTGAAGTCCCATATGACTATCACCCATTTCTCCCTCAATTTCAGCTTTTGGTGTTAATGCAGCTACTGAATCTATAACAATGACATCAATAGCGCCAGAACGGGCTAACGCATCGCAAATTTCTAATGCTTGTTCACCAGTATCTGGTTGAGATATTAAAAGTCTATCAATATCGACACCTAGTTTTTTTGCATAAATTGGATCTAATGCGTGCTCTGCATCAATAAACGCACAAGTTTTGGTTAATCTTTGCGCAGAAGCAATTAATTCTAAAGTTAACGTTGTTTTACCTGATGATTCTGGACCATAAATTTCTATTATTCTCCCCATTGGCAACCCCCCTGTACCTAAAGCAATATCTAAGGAAAGAGAACCAGTTGAAATAGTTTCAACATCCATAGTACGATTATCTCCAAGACGCATTATTGACCCTTTACCAAATTGTTTTTCAATTTGATTAAGGGCTGCAGCTAATGCTTTTTTTTTATTTTCATCCATAACTTATTCCTACTCTTTCAATATCTATCTCTTAATTCTATACTTATCAAGTTATGTTTTAAAAACAAGATAAAAGCATTAGATATTAATCATACCAAGTTTTACAATGTGCAATATTGTACTTTAATTCATAGAATTTACACGTTTACCAGGTATAATACCTGAACTTTTCCGAATTTTGATAAAAAAATAAAGATTACAGTTGATATTAAGAACATTTATTATTATCTTTTTTAATAATAGTAATTTAACATATCATTCGATAGTATAGATAAGTGATAAATACTACACATGAACATTAACCAAAATCACACTCCTATGATCCAGCAATACCTAAAATTAAAAGCTGAAAATCCCGGGATGTTGTTATTTTATCGTATGGGTGATTTTTATGAATTATTTTATGATGATGCTAAACGTGCCTCTAAATTACTAGATATTTCTTTAACTCGAAGAGGCCAATCAGCAGGTAAACCAGTGCCAATGGCAGGCGTACCATTTCATTCACTTGAAAACTACTTAACAAAATTAATTCAACTAGGTGAATCAGTGGCCATTTGCGAACAAATTGGAGAACTTACTGATAAAAAAGCTCCTATTAAAAGACAAGTAGTACAAATCATTACACCAGGAACTGTTACCGATGAAACATTGTTAGAAGGAGAGATTGATAATTTAATTGCAGCAATTTATTATCAAAAAGGCAAATTTGGTTACGCTACTTTAGATATAACTTCTGGTCGGTTTCAACTCACTGAGCCAGAGACAGAAAACGAAATGGCTTCGGAATTACAACGTACTTTGCCAACAGAACTTCTTTTCCCTGAAGATTTCAAATATACTAAATTAGTAAATCACCGAAATGGGAATCGACCTCGACCTGTTTGGGAGTTTGAACTCAATACAGCTAAACAACAACTCAACCAACAATTTGGAACACAAAATTTGGCTGGTTTTGGCGTTGAACAAGCTGAATTAGGCTTACGTGCTGCAGGTTGTTTAATTCAATATGTAAAAAATAATCAATGTACTGCGCTTCCGCATATACGTTCTTTAATTTTCACTCAACAACATCATTTGATGATATTAGATGCTGCTACACGTCACAATTTAGAAATTAATAAAAATCTATCAGGTGGTAATACAAATACCTTAGTTGAATTACTTGATTGTACTAAAACTGCTATGGGTAGCCGTATGCTAAAACGTTGGCTACAACAACCAACACGTTGCCTTGATACCTTACAACAACGGTTGGACTCTATTGAAGAAATCAAACGAAATTCTCTGTTTATAAAGCTTCAACCTATACTAAAAGAAATTGCAGATATTGAGCGTATTATCACTCGATTGGCATTACGGTCTGCCAAACCTAAAGATATGATTAGATTACGTCAAACATTAAAACAGTTACCAGAATTACAAATAATATTTAATTCTATAATGACACCTCATCTCATACAATTAGCTCAATTTTCATTGCCTAATGAAAAAGTATATGAACTACTTAAAATTTCATTAAAAGAAGAACCTTCAGTTACCATTCGTGATGGTAATGTGATTAAAGAAGGTTATAACAAAGAATTAGATCAATATCGTATATTAGCAAATGGAGCATTAACATACTTAACTGAATTAGAAAAGGAGCAACGTAAACTTTACGGAATCGATACACTTAAAGTACGATATAATAATGTCCAAGGATTTTTTATTCAGGTTAGTCGTAAACAAAGTAGTTTAATTCCAAAACATTATTCTCGTCATCAAACTCTAAAAAATGTCGAAAGGTATACTATACCAGAACTCAAAGAGTATGAAGCAAAAATTTTTAACGCACGTTCAAAATCTATAGCATTAGAAAAAAAACTTTGGGAAGAAATATTTGATCTATTAATTCCCCATTTAGAATCACTGCAAAATCTTGCTGCAGCTATTGGACAAATCGATGTTTTGCAAAATCTTGCGGAACGCGCAAAAACATTAAATTACTGCCAACCATCTTTCAACTCTATCAGTGGAATTCAGATTCAATTAGGTCGACATGCTGTAGTTGAACAAACAATTAATAAGCCTTTTATTGCCAATCCAACTAAACTAAATGATAAACGAAAAATGTTAGTCATTACTGGCCCTAATATGGGTGGAAAATCTACATACATGCGTCAAACTGCATTGATTATTCTGTTAGCATATACAGGCTCTTATGTACCAGCAAGCTCAGCTAAAATTGGTCCTATAGATCGGATTTTTACTCGAATTGGAGCATCAGATAACTTAGCTTCTGGTCAATCGACATTCATGGTTGAAATGACAGAAACAGCAAATATTCTTCATAATGCTACAAGAAATAGTTTAGTAATTATGGATGAAATTGGTAGAGGCACTAGCACTTACGATGGAGTATCATTAGCATGGGCTACTGCTGAATGGTTAGCTACTAGTATTGGAGCAATGACTTTATTCGCTACTCATTATCTTGAGTTGACAAAATTAGCTGAACAATTGTCTGATTGTGTTGCTAATGTATACTTAGATGCAGTTGAGTATAAAAATAAAATTGCTTTTATGCATTCAATAAAAGAAGGTTCAGTAAATAAATCCTATGGTATAGCAGTTGCAGAATTAGCTGGTTTACCTAAAACAGTAATTAAAAATGCTCGACAAAAATTAGAATATTTTCAAAAAAATAATGAACATCCAGATGGCCTAAAGATACACAACCAACAAATAGCAAATAGAAATATAAATCAACTAGAAAAAATTTTATCGGAGATAGAGCTAGATGATCTAAGTCCTCGTCAAGCACTAGAGAAACTATACCAATTAAAAATACTAATCACTAATAAAAATAAATCATATACCTTTCATATCAATGAAAAATGATTTTTATTCAGTAAAAAATACTATATTCTTTCAGAATTAAACAAATTTTCCATATTTAAACCTTGATTAATAAGGATTTCTTTTAATCTACGCAAACCTTCTACTTGAATTTGGCGAACACGCTCACGAGTTAAACTAATTTCTCGGCCAACTTCCTCAAGTGTTGCTGGTTCATATCCTAATAAACCAAACCGACGTGCTAAAACTTCTTTCTGTTTAGGATTTAATTCATCTAACCAATGAATTAGTGACTCCTCAATATCCTTATCCTGTGTTGATAATTCAGGATCAGAGTTATTAAGATCAGGGATAATATCTAATAATACTTTCTCTCCACTATTACCAATTGGGATATCTACTGAACCAATATGCTCATTAAGCCGTAGTACTTTACTTACATCAGAAGCTGATTTATCAAGCTTCACTGCAATTTCTTCTGCTGTAGGTTCATAATCCAACTGTTGTGATAATTCACGAGCTGTTCGCAAATAAATATTAAGTTCTTTAACTACGTGAATTGGTAAACGAATAATTCTAGTTTGATTCATCAAGGCACGTTCAATTGTCTGTCTAATCCACCAAGTGGCATATGTTGAAAAACGAAACCCCCTTTCTGGATCAAATTTTTCAACAGCACGAATTAATCCTAAATTACCCTCCTCAATAAGATCGAGAAGAGCTAAACCACGATTATTATAACGGCGAGATATTTTTACTACTAATCGAAGGTTACTTTCAATCATACGTTTACGAGCAATATTATCACCTAGCAATACACGCCGAGCATAAAAAACTTCCTCCTCTGCAGTCAATAAAGGAGAAAAACCAATTTCACCTAAATACATCTGAGTTGCATCTAAATTTTTTTCAGATACTTCAAATTCCTCCTTATCTGTTGAAAAATCCTGGGCTGTAATAAGAAAAGCCTTTTCTGATTCAATATCAAATTTCTCTAAATCTAATTCTTCAATTTTCGCTGCTGGATTGCTAGTATTCATTTTTAACGCCTCCCATGCTTCGCCTTAATTAGGCCTAGAAAGACAGCATCAATTAAGATGCTTGCTGATTTGGTAAGTACAGCTTTGGATTTACTGATTTACCTTTGTAACGTATTTCAAAATGCAAACAAACAGTTCCAATCTCAGAATTTCCCATCATCGCTATTTTTTGACCAGCTTTCACATCTTGCCCCTCACTTACGAGTAACTGTTTGTTATAAGCGTATGCACTAATATAATCATTATTATGTTTAATAATAACTAAATTTCCATATCCGCGAAGAGCATTTCCAGAGTAAACAACTAATCCATCAGCACTTGATATCACAGGCTGACCAAAGTTCCCAGCAATATCTATTCCCTTATTACCTTGATCGCTAGAAGAAAATTCTTTAATTACTTTCCCCTTAGTTGGCCATAACCAATTAGTTACCTTATTATTTTTTCTGAGCTTTGGATTTTTAAAAGTCTTATTCGCATTTATTTTATCTTTATATTGAAACTCAACATACCCTTTTGATTTCGATTGATCAACCTTATTAGATAAATCTTTTTCTACTAATTTCAATTTTTGCTTAGCATTTTTAACTGATTTTATCACTTCAGGAAATGCATCTATACTAGAATTCTCAGTATGATGAATAGGTATATGAGATAAACTTTGGAGTTGAAGCTTTTGACCAGGATAAATAGTATAAGGAAATTTTAACTGATTAAAATGAATGATTTCTTCTACATTTTTATTTGTAAGATAGGAAATAAAATATAAAGTATCACCTTTTTTAACTTCATAAGTATTATCTTGATAGCTATCAGGAGTGATAGTGCTATAATTTTTTTTCAGTTCAATAACTGGTGCAGGAATATGTAATTGTTCAGTACACCCAAATAGTATACTAAAAATGCACATAATAAATAAACTTCTCAACAATAGTGATTTCATTTGTGCTCCTAATATCAACACAAAAAGCATGCTTTTTACTTCACATAGAGAGTAATTACTCATTTAGATAGCTTTTATTTACTAATAAATATTACAGAATATTATAAAACTATAAGAGCTATTACATTTACATTTTTAGGATAGTATAAATTAGGAAATTAATATTTTAATAAATAGCTGACAGGGCGATAAAACGTTTTTCAGAAAAAAGAAAACACCAAATCATGTAGATTCATTTAACTTGATAATGACATGAATTTGGAGATAAACATCACTGTATTTCATAAATACTATCTTAGTTTATTTAAGCAGAACAACCGATTCACAAGCTATACCTTCTTTTCGACCAATAAAACCTAGATACTCAGTTGTTGTTGCTTTTACATTAATATTATTTATGTTAGTTTTAAGATTCTTTGAAATAACTACAGACATCATCTCTACATATGGTTTCATTTTTGGAGATTGAGCTATGATAGTAATATCTGCATTGCCTAATACATAACCATGAAAACAAACTTTGCTATACACATGCTTAAGCATTTTAGAACTACAAACATTTTTCCAAATTATATCAGTGTTAGAAAAATGTTCACCAATATCCCCATCACCAATTGCTCCTAATAATGCATCACATAAGGAATGCAATACCACATCACCATCTGAATGAGCGATCAAACCTTGCTTGTAAGGGATAGGAACACCGCCAATAATAAGTGGTCCTGAGCCACCGAACCTATGGACATCAAAACCATGACCAATTCTCATTATAATATAATAGTCCATTTATATTTTAAAAAAACCTGACTAAACTAAATTGTTTTTTTATAAAATAAAAAAAAGTTAGCTAAATAAAGATCTTCTCGTTGAGTAATTTTAATATTATCTGCCCTCCCTATAACCAATGCAGGACGTTTTTCTAAATTCTCCAAAGCTGATGATTCGTCAGTGATCTTTAATCCTAAACTTAAGGCTTTGTCTAATGCATGAAATAAAATTTCAGTTTTAAACATTTGTGGTGTTAATGCATGCCACAAAGATGACCGATCTAAAGTATATCTAACGTTTTTTTGTTTATCAGCATATTTGATGGTATCTCGTACAGGTATTGATAAAATTGCACCAACATCATGATTTAATGCCTTTTTAATCAATTTATTAATATCAGATAATTGAATACAAGGACGAACTACATCATGAACTATAACCCATTTAGATAAACGATGTTCTTTCACATACTTAAGTGCAGACAGTACGGAATTAGCTCTATCTTTACCACCTGAAACTTTGATGACATCTGGATTGCTAGAAAGAGATAATTCTGGATAATACGGATCAAAATCAGCAATTGCAATAACTATCTTATTTATTAATGGATGACTTAATAACTTTTCTACAGAATATTCAAGTACTGTTTTACCCGATAACATTAAATACTGCTTAGGTATACTAGTTTTCATCCGACTCCCAACACCTGCAGCTGGCACGATTGCTACGATGGATTTAACTGATAATATCCTATTTTGATTCATGTTCAACTAAACGATAAAATGTTTCCCCTTCTTTGATCATACCAAGTTCATATCGAGCACGCTCTTCAATAGCATCAAAACCCTGACGTAAATCAGTTATTTCAGCAAAAATTTTATCATTCTCAATTTTTAAATTAGCATTTATTTGACGTTGAACTTTAATCTCATTATGTACAGCATAAAAATCAAGAATTCCATTCTTATTAAACCAAAGCGAATATTGCAGATAAACCAATAGCAATAATAAAACTAAATTTAAAAACTTCATAGACTTATCGCATGATGAAATATAAAACAAATCAAAACGTTAATTAATAGAAGAACTGATACTATTTCTTAATTTAAGAGTAGAAATAAAAGTAAACTAGATCCAAAAATTAACCGATATACAGAAAACACTACCATACTAATATGAGAAATAAGTTTTAAAAAGAAATGAATACAAATATAAGAACTAACAAATGATACTATAACACCAATTAATAAAAGATCTATAAAAATAGTTTCTGGATTTCTTATTAATCCTAAGCATAGATATACGCTAGCTAGAATAATAATTGGAATTGACATAAGAAAAGAAAAACGAATAGCAGCCTTACGTGTAAGACCTAAATGTAATGCAGCTGTAATCGTTATTCCAGATCGAGAAGTACCTGGAATTATTGCTATTGCTTGTGCAATTCCAATAAATAATGATTTCTTCCAATCTATTGAATATTCATCATTGACTAAAGTAGCATTTACATCAGCATACCAAAGTAATAAGCCAAAAGTTATAGTAGTACTAACTATGATCCATGGATCATATAAATATAGTTCAAGAATGCCTTTTATACATAATGCAAATACACAGGTAGGTATTACTGATAATAAAATCATCAATACTAACTGAGATTCTTTATTTGATTTACCATTTAAGATAGCGTGTAAACAAAAACTAAGCAATGTAGATAGTTCTTTTCTAAAATAAACTATAATTGCTAATAATGTACCAGCATGTACAGCTAAACTAAAAAAAAGACCTGGATTCTCCCAACTAAAAATAACTGAAGGTAGAATTAAATGAGCTGAACTAGAAATAGGCAAGAACTCTGTAACACCTTGAATTAAAGCTAGAAAAAATACTTCTATATAATCCACAGGTTCCTCAACTTAGCTTTTTATATAACAGTTATACAAAAAATATATTAACAGTGACATAATTCTTAATAAAATAAATAGTGATTTATTTTAGTTGTTTTCTAATTTCCTTTCCTCTTTCAATCAATACACCTGCACTTTTAGCTTCTGGTATGCATCCTTTTTTAATTAAACGAACTCTTATCCAAGGTACAGAAAAGTTATTCATTATCAATGATGCAACCTCCTCAGCGGCTTTTTCAATCAATAAAAATCGCTTAGCTTGAATATGATTCAAAATGACTTCGCTTACTTTGGTATAATCTAATGCATCAAGAATATCATCACTATGAATAGCTCTTCGATTATCGTGTAACATTTCAATATCAAAAATAAGTTTTTGCTTAATGTCTTGTTCCCAATCATGGATGCCAATTTTTGTAATGACTTCTAAATGTTCAATAAATATTTTATCCATGTTTAATAAACTTCCTATATTATAATTTCAAAAAGATATAATGCACGAATATGAGAAAATAATAGAAAATTGTTAATTTCTTTTAACAAAAGCAATTGCAATTAAAGTGAGATAAGTCCATATTGGAACTAACCTATCTTAAAAAATCAAATATATCTATATAAAAAATAATTTATATACATAACCAGTTCACTAGAACGATTAATTATTGATCAAAATTTAATAATCAGCAATGCTATAGGGAAAGTATATAAAAAACATATTAGTCATTTTACAATGATGAATAAATAAAATGAGAGATTAATTAATATTAATGAATAAAACAATTCTTGCCATAAATACAGCTACAGAAAATTGCTCTATCGCTTTAATAACACATAACAATGAGCTTTATATACGAAATGAAATTGCTCTAAAATGTCACACTCAAAAAATTTTACCAATGATTGATGAAGTTCTAAAAGAAGCTAAAATTACCTTAAATCAGATTCATTCCATAGCCTATGCTCGCGGACCAGGTAGTTTTACAAGTTTACGTATTGGTATTTGTATTGCTAAAGGGTTAGCATTTTCTAAAAACCTACCAATGATTGGAATTTCAAGTTTACAATCTATAGCCCAAAATATATACCGAAGATATGGCTTAACTCGAGTAGCTTGCGCAATTGATGCTCGTATGAACGAAATATATTGGGGTAATTTTTATCGCCTAAAAGACGGAAGTTGGAATTCTATTGATATAGAATCTACAATTCCATACAAAACCCTAGAAAAAAAACTAATTAATACTAAGTCAGTTTTTGGCATAGCAAAGACAAAATTAGAGACATGCTCTGAGAATCTTAACAAGATCTTAATAAAATTTAAAAATACAAAAACAATATATTCTGAGGCACAAGATATTGCTTATTTAGCCAAATTTGAACTTGAAAAAGGTAATGTACTAAGTGTCAATGAAGCAACTCCTGTATACCTACGAGATAAGATCGTATCTAATTGAAACTCAGATAATAAAATGCAATCATTAAATCAAGTAAAACTCATTGCATAATAGTAGAATAAAATAATTTAAGATAATATATAAATTTATAACTCAAATCCTCCTAGATCACCAACATTAATTTTGTTATCAATTTGACCAACTAAGTATGAACTAATCTCTACTTCTTGCGGTGCTGCCTGAACATTGTCTGAAGATAGCCACGCATTAATCCATGGAATCGGGTTAGATTTTGCTTCTGGATAAGCAGAATTAAGACCAACTGCTTGCATACGAAGATTGGTAATATACTCAACATACTGACAAAGAATGTCTTCGTTTAAACCTATCATTGAACCATCTTTAAAAAGATATACAGCCCATTCTTTTTCTTGTTCAGCAGCTTTTTTAAATAAATTAAAACACTCTTGTTGGCATTCTCTTGCAATCTTTACAAAAGAAAAATCATCCTCACCATTGCGCAAAAGATTCAGCATATGCTGAGTACCAACTACATGCAACGCTTCATCACGTGCAATTAATTTAATTATTTTAGCATTACCCTCCATAAGCTCACGCTCTGCAAAAGCAAATGAGCAAGCAAAGCTAACATAAAAACGTATTGCTTCAAGTACATTTATAGACATTAAACATAAATAAATCTTTTTTTTAAGTTCATTGATATTAAGTCTAATATTTTTACCATTAATTTCATGTATACCTTCCCCATAACGGTGATAATCATTACTCATTTGAATTAAATCATCATAATAATACGCAATATCTTTTGCTCGTTTTAAAATGTATTCATTCTGAATAACATCATCAAATACAATGCTAGGATCATTGACAATATTACGAATAATATGTGTATATGAGCGAGAATGAATCGTTTCAAAAAATGACCAAGTTTCAATCCATGTTTCAACTTCAGGTAATGATACTAGTGGAAGCAAAGCAACATTTGGGCTACGACCTTGTATTGAATCTAGCAATGTTTGGTACTTAAGATTGGAAATAAAAATATGCTTCTCATGTTCTGGTAACTGATTGTAATCAATACGGTCTGCAGAAACATCGACCTCCTCTGGTCGCCAAAAAAAACTTAATTGTTTTTCAATAAGTTTTTCAAAAACTTCAAATTTTTGTTGATCATAACGAGCAATATTAACACATTGTCCGAGAAATATTGGTTCTTTCAACTGATCATTTTTTTTTTGAAAAAAAGTACTATATACCATGGTTACCCCAATTATTTTTATACATCATTTGGAAGCAAGTGTAAGGAACATATTATATTTTCTAAAAACAAGTAGACTAATATTAAATCGTACAACTTCCATCTAAACAAGAATGATTCTGGATTATTGCATCTGATTGTTCATCTTTGGCTCCATCTCGTGTATTATGATAATAAAGGGTTTTGATGCCGAATTTATAAGCAATAAGTAAATCGTGAACAAGCTGCTTCATCGGTATTTTACCACTATCATATTTACTTGGATCATAATTAGTATTAGCAGAAATAGCTTGATCAATAAACTTTTGCATTATTCCTACTAAATGCAAATAATTTTCATTAGAATCTATGTCCCATAGCAACTCATATTTCTCCTTTAGATTTATAAATTCTGGTACAACTTGCTTCAAAATCCCATCTTTTGAAGCTTTTACTGACACGTACCCACGAGGTGGTTCAATACCATTAGTTGCATTAGAGATTTGAGAGGATGTTTCAGATGGCATTAAAGCTGTCAAAGTAGAATTTCTCAAACCATATTTTATAATTTCTTTACGCAAAGAATCCCAATCGTAATGCAACGGTTCTTTACAAACTAAATCGACATCCTTTTTATAAGTATCAATAGGCAATAAACCTCTCGCATAATTTGTCTCATTAAACAATGGACACATGCCTTTTTCCTTTGACAATGTTAGAGATGCTTTTAATAAATAGTACTGAATAGCTTCAAACGTACGATGTGTTAACTCATTGGCACTACCATCAGAATACTTAACAGAATTCTTAGCTAAATAATAAGCAAAATTAATGACACCAACACCTAATGCTCGTCGATTCATTGTTGATTGGTATGCTGCTAGTAAAGGATAATCTTGATAATCAAGCAAAGAATCTAATGCACGCACTAACAAATCAGAAAGCTCTTCAAAATCATCTAATGATTTTATAGTACCTAAATTAAATGCTGAAAGAGTGCATAATGCAATTTCTCCCTGATTATCTTCAAGGTGCAATAGTGGTTTCGTCGGCAAAGTAATTTCAAGACAAAGATTAGATTGACGAATAGGAGCAATGTCTGAATTAAATGAACTGTGTGTATTACAATGGTCAACATTTTGGATATAAATACGTCCAGTTGATGCGCGCTCTCGCAATAATAGAGAAAATAATTCAACAGCACTAAGAGTCTCTTTCTTAATGGATAGATCACTTTCATATTTAACGTATAAATGCTCAAATTCATTTTGATTTGCAAAAAATGCATCGTACAAACCAGGAACATCTGAAGGAGAAAATAAGCTTATTTTCTCTCCATGAATAAGACGTCGATACATCAATTTATTTAGCTGAACTCCATAATCCATATGACGAATTCGATTTTCTTCTACACCACGATTATTTTTCAATACTAATAAAGATTGAACTTCAGCATGCCATAAAGGATAAAATAAAGTGGCAGCACCACCACGCACACCACCTTGAGAACAAGATTTTACAGCAGCCTGAAAGTACTTATAAAATGGAATACAACCAGTATGAAATGCTTCACCACCACGAATTTCAGATCCAAGAGCTCGAATACGACCAACGTTGACACCAATACCTGCACGTTGAGATACATAATGAACAATAGAGCTTGCTGTTGCATTTATAGAATCCAAACTATCATCACACTCAATAAGCACACAAGAACTGAATTGACGTGTAGGAGTACGAACTCCGGACATAATTGGGGTAGGCAATGAAATTTTAAACATAGAAATCGCATCATAAAACTGTTTGACATAATTGAGTCGATTATCTTTCGGATAATTAGCAAATAAACATGCAGAAACTAAAATATATAAAAATTGAGCACTTTCATAAATTTTTCCAGATACACGATTTTGTACAAAGTATTTACCTTCTAACTGTTTTACAGCGGCATATGAAAAATTTAGATCACGCTTATGTTCAATATGAAGGTCTAGTTCATCAAATTCTAGCTTTGAGTAATCCATTAATAAATGTTTATCATATTTCCCAATATTAACTAGATGAACAATATGATCAAAAAGCTTAGGTGGTTCATACTGACCATAAGCTTTTTTTCTTAAATGAAAAATAGCTAAACGCGCAGCTAGATATTGATAGTCTGGGGTTCCTTCTGAAATTAAATCTGCTGCAGATTTAATAATAGTTTCATGGATATCTGAAGTAGTAATACCATCATAAAACTGAATGTGAGCTTTTAATTCCACTTGAGATACAGAAACATTTTTTAAACCTTCTGAAGCCCATGTAATAACACGATGCAGCTTATCAAGATCTATGTTCTCTTTTCTTCCATCACGCTTCGTAACAGTAAGTTTTTGATTCATTCCACTACATTTCCTAACAAAACTAATAACACCATACATTTTATTTTAAATTTATACAAAACTTGCAAATCATATTCAAGCTTGGAGCTATAGGTCCTCCCTAAAAAATTGTAGTGCTACAAGGAAATAACAAAACATAAGACTCAAGACTGAAGAAACTATAGAACAAATGATAAAATTTCTTAAAGTTTTAAATAATTTTCAGATAGTATTCATAATGCTGTACTTAAAGATAAGATAATCTAGTAATGGCAATGCTACATGCATACTGTAGTACAGCTTGATAATGTAGGATGATAATGAATATAACTAGTTTTTAATAGGATTAAGCGTATCTGATACGTATCATTTTTTAAAAGTAAGCATAACTAAATGCTCTATTATTTTATTTCCATCTTATTGATGAAAACTAACCTAATTTCCTATTAGCTCTTTAACAGAAGATCTTAACCAAAGTAGCTAATTAGTTCACGAAAATCTTTTTTTTAAAACACTAATAATTCCAATTACCATCAACACTAATTATTAAAACCAACGAGAAACAAACTAGTTAGTATTTATTTACTATACTATTAATCAAATGCTAAAAAACAGCAGGTATATCTAATAAATTAAACGTGATACTACACTTAAGAATACTGCTCCTATTACTAAAATCAATAGGTTTTTTATAAATGTTCACACAACCATAAAATACCCACTGCGTAGTTATAGTTCCACCAAAAGAGCTTAAATTTAATTCGGAGACCTTTGAAAATAATAAGTTTCAACACTAATTGAGCTTGACGACTAAACAAATTAGAGAACGAGCATGCTTGAATTTAATCTTATGGTTAAAAAACTACGTCAAGAAAAAATAGAAGTCGAAGTCATTGAGTTTAATTATCAAGAACCAACTCTAGAAACTCTAGATGCTGTTTTTCCTAATAACTGGTTCAGTACTACAAGTGATTGAATATCATATATATTTCCAATATACTGCAACCATCGGAGAAAAGAAGTCTAAATTGATTATTTAATAAAAACTTTAAAGACTTCAGGGAAAAAATATTCAACATTATGCTTTAGTAAAATATTCGAAAAACGAGCTTGTCTAGAAAGACATAGGTTCCATGGTTATTGATCATATTAATAGAACCTTTTATTCTGCTATATCAATACCTTGTAACAAAAAAGTTTTTTAAGATTACACCAAAGGTATTACAGTATATAATTTTGTTCTAAACAAACTTGCAAGCAAGCCATCCAATCTATCACACTAATATGATGCTCAACACAGGAGAATAACTATGCATTGTTTTCGATAAAGTAATCTCAGAAGTTGACCGAGAGTTAGTATTAAGATCACTCAAAAAAAATAAGTTAGTAGTTCTAATTTCTATAGAACAAATGATACATTTCTACGGAAATATTCTACAGCTTAGAACACTTGATAGCAATAAGATTATTGCCATGTCCTTATCAGAATTTGAATAATTTTCTCTTAATCAATTAACTGAAATATCTTATCATGGTAAAGTGTTAACATTCGAAATACCATTGAAAGTATTAGTGGAGGAAGAGTAGGCTGTATGTTAACTGAAATATTTTTATAAAAGTTCAAATGAGTACTTCTTGATTTTAAAAAAAACTAGCAATTTTTGTTTGGATATGATTAATAATATGGGATAGAATTAGTCTGTTCTAAAGATAAGGATGTTGCTGCTGATTTGTAGCTATTGGAGGGGAATACATGAGGTTTTTTTTACGATATTCAGGACTAGTTTTTAAAACTTTTTGGAAGCTTATAACTTTAACTCGCATTGCTATTATGAACGTGCTTTTTCTTGGTTTATTCATCGGAATCATATATTTAGTCTATACTAATTCAGGTATTTCTAAATCAAAAACAAAATCTGCCTTAATCCTAGACTTATCTGGTCCTATTATAGAGCAAAGTCGTTACGATAAAGCTGTGAATTCTTTTTCATCAGTTATTGGAAATGAACGAGAAAATATATTATTTGAATTGGTTGATTCTATTCGACATGCTAAGGATGATAATCAAATTTCTGGAATTGTATTAGCACTCGATGCTATGAGAGAGCCTGCGCTAAACAAATTGCGTTATATAGCTAAAGCGTTAAAAGAATTTAAAACATCTGGCAAGCCTATTTATGCTATAGGTAATTCCTATAATCAAGGAGCGTATTACCTAGCTAGTTACGCAGATAAAATTCATCTATCACCAGGTGGTTATGTACTAATAAAAGGTTACGGAACCCAATCTATATATTTCAAGACATTAATGGAAAAGCTCGACATTAGTACTCATGTATTTCGTGTTGGTACATATAAATCTGCTGTTGAACCAATTATACGTGATGATATGTCAGAAGAAGCAAGAAAATCAGCATCTCGTTGGCTAAATCAATTATGGGATGCTTTTATCGATGATATTGCAAAAAATCGTCAGATTGAAACTGCAATGTTTAAGCCTACCGAAGAAGAATTATTATCTGCATTACAAAGTACTAATGGAGACATAGAGCCTTTACTAATTAAATTTGGTCTAATTGATAAAGTTTCTACTAATGAAGAACTTAACAATGAGTTTTCTAAAATATTTGGTGAACGTAATAATAAATACAACTCAATAAGTTATTATGAGTATCTTAAAAATATCCCATCTAGAATTGGCAAGCAATCAGATCCAGGTATAGCAGTTATCGTTGCAGATGGTGTTATAAGCTCTGATGAACAAGCATCATCTGGCATTATTAAAAGTCAAGATACAATTTCTCTGATTAAAAAAGCAAGATTTGATGATACAATTAAAGCAGTTGTTTTGCGCCTAAATAGTCCTGGTGGGAGCGCATTTGCCTCAGAAATGATTGAAGAAGAAATTGAAGCACTAAGAAAAAATACAGGCAAGCCTTTTATAGTTTCAATGTCTAGTGTAGCAGCTTCTGGGGGTTATTTAATATCTTCTGGGGCAGATAAAATACTTGCTGACCAAACTACACTTACAGGTTCTATTGGTGTTTATTCTGTTCTTACTACTATTGAGAAATTATTAGCTAAAGCAGGAATACATGCTGATGGTGTAGAAACACATCCTTTTGCAAATCTTAGTTCTATGACCAGTATTTCTAAATCACTCTCTGATGTAATCCAAATTCATACTGAGCATGTGTATAATCAATTTCTTAACTTAGTTAGCAAACATCGCAACATGACAATACCTGAGGTAGATGCTATCGCTCAAGGAAGGGTATGGACCGGAAAAGATGCAATGAAATTTGGTTTAATTGATCAAATTGGTGATTTTGACGATGCTATTAATTTAGCTGCGGAATTAGCTCAAATAGAAAATTACAGAATATCTTGGCTTAGAAAGGATGTTTCAACTAAAAAAATAGTTCGGGATATACTAAGAAATATTGGAATGCAATTAGGATGGGATATGGAAATTATGCTACCAAAGGCAATTTATCCACTTAAAAATACTCAACTTGTGGATAATGCTAAAAACTTGCTAAAAAATATGAATGATCCTAAAGGTCAATATGCTTTTTGCTTAGAGTGTCAAGTTTTATAGAATAAAAAGATTTATAAAAATTGAACAGGCCTATTGTATAAAAAAAGTAAAAATTCTATATGAAAACTCTACTTTTTTATTGCCCTGTTCAATTTTTTACTAAAGTTATTTAATTAAAGGAAATCTTTATTTAAAAGAACTTTCTAGTAAAAGCAGGAACTTATTACTTTTCTCATATAAATCCTGTGCTTATTCCTATATCTACATGATTTAAAATCATATTTTTTTACTATGAATAATGTAATTAACATCAATATTTTTACTGAGCTTATAATTATTCAATATGGGATAGTAACAAACACCAATAATACTGAATTCTTTTAAGCCAGCTTTATTTAGCATTTTTATAAGTTCAGATGGACGAATAAACTTATGGTAATTGTGTGTATATTTTGGAAGAATCTTAAAAATTCTCTCAGCGCATAAAATTGCTAAAAAATATGATTTAATATTTCTATTTATAGTGGAAAAAAAGACATGACCACCAGTTTTTACTAATCTTGAACATGAACTAATAACTGATGATGGTTCTGGTACATGCTCTAATACCTCTAGGCATGTGATAATATCATAGCTGTTTTGATTATTTCTATCCAAAGCATGTTTCTCTACAGTACTCTGAAAGTAACTAATTTTCAGTCCTGATTTTAATGCATGAGATATTGCAACTTTAAGTGATTCTTCTCCTATTTCAAGACCAGTAACATGGGCACCTTCCTTAGCCATTCCTTCACTACAAATCCCACCACCACAACCAATATCAAGCACTTTTTTATCAAAAAATCCTTTTGTTCTTTCTAAAAAATAATCAATTCTTAATGAATTAATTTGATGAAGAGACTTAAAATTTCCTTTTAAATTCCACCAATCAGATGCTATATCTTCAAATTTTTTAATTTCATTAGGTTCAAAATTCTTCATTTTATCCATAGTTATACACTCAAAAAATAGTTAATTTACTTAAAAATAAACCTATAAGTTAATAATAATAATAATAAAACATGCATTTTTAATCCATTGATTAAAAATCCTATATAAAAGTAATGCCGAATTTACTAATAATATGTTATATTTCGCTTTCTTTTACGTATTAAATATACGATCAAACTATAGAGGGATAATGGCTCTATGAGCGATCAAGCTAAAGAAATTATACCTATTAATATTGAAGATGAACTCAAAGCTTCATATTTAGATTACGCAATGTCCGTTATTGTGGGTCGTGCCTTGCCGGATGTGCGAGATGGCCTAAAACCAGTGCATAGACGTGTTCTATTTGCTATGAATATACTAGGAAATGATTGGAATAAGGGTTATAAAAAATCCGCCCGTGTAGTTGGTGATGTAATTGGCAAATATCATCCACATGGCGATACTGCTGTATATGATACAATTGTCCGCATGGCTCAATCTTTTTCATTACGTTATATGCTAATCGATGGTCAGGGAAATTTTGGTTCAATTGATGGAGATTCAGCAGCAGCAATGCGTTATACTGAAGTTCGAATGTCAAAAATTTCCCATAAGCTATTAGAAGATTTAGATAAAGAAACCGTAGATTATGTACCTAACTATGATAATACCGAACAAATTCCAACGGTTCTTCCAACAAAGATTCCTAACTTATTAGTGAATGGTGCTTCTGGGATAGCAGTAGGTATGGCAACCAACATACCTCCACATAACTTAACAGAGATAATTAACGCTTGCCTAGCCTATATTAATAACGAAAAAATTACCATTGATGAACTGATGGATTATATTCCAGGTCCAGATTTTCCAACCTCAGCAATAATTAGTGGTCGTAAAGGGATACTAGATGCTTATAAAACCGGCCGAGGGAAAATTCATGTACGTTCAAAAACAAAAATTGAAACTGACAAAAAACATAGCAAAGAAGCTATTATTATCACAGAAATTCCATATCAAGTAAATAAATCTCGCCTAATTGAAAAAATTGCAGAATTAGTAAAAGATAAAAAAATAGAAGGAATTAGTGTATTACGAGATGAATCAGATAAAGATGGGATGCGTATTGTGATTGAGTGTAAACGTGATGCATTGGGAGAGATTGTTCTTAACAATCTCTATGCTCATACTCAATTACAAACAACTTTTGGTATCAATATGGTTGCTCTAAATAATAATGGTCAACCACAGTTGTTTAACTTAAAAGACATGTTAAAGTCCTTTATTAATCATCGTCGTGAAATTGTAACTCGTCGTACTATTTTTAAACTAAAAAAAACATGTAACCGCACTCATACCTTAGAAGCATTAACTTTAGCATTAGAAAACATTGATGAAATTATCGAACTGGTTCGCAAAACAAAATTACCGGCAGAAGCAAAAAGTAATTTACTTGGTCGCGGTTGGAAAACAGATAATATTGTATTAAAAAAATCTCCTATTAATGCTACTCATTTAGATTTTTTAGAAAAACAACATACTTTTCATGGTAACAAATACTTCCTAACAGAAAAACAAGCACAAGCAATTTTAGATTTACGTCTTCATAAATTAACAAGTTTAGAACATAAAAAAATCCTAACTGAATACAAAATACTTTTAAATGAAATAACAGAGCTGACAAAAATTCTTGAAAATACAGATCGACTAATGGAAGTCATTTCTGAAGAATTAAAACTTATACGTGAAGATTTTGGTGATAATCGCCGTACAAAGATTACAAGTGCCACTCACGATATTGATATGGAAAGTTTGATTGCTCGTGATGACGTTGTTATCACATTATCTCATGAAGGTTACGTTAAATATCAATTGCTTAGAGATTATGAACCTCAACGGCGAGGAGGAAAAGGCAGAAGCGCAACTAGAATGAAAGAGGAAGATTATATTGAACGTTTGCTTGTTACAAATACTCATGACAGCATTTTATGCTTTTCCACACGTGGGAAAACATATCAACTAAAAGTTTATCAATTACCACTTGCTAGCAGGATAGCACGTGGTAAACCTATCATTAATATTCTTCCTTTAGAAGAACAAGAACGTATTACTGCAATTTTACCGGTATCTCAATTTAATTCTAATAAGTTTGTATTTATGGCTACTAGAAATGGCATAGTTAAAAAAACTTCACTACAGAAATTCTCTAATGTACGTTCTAATGGTTTAATTGCTATTAATCTACATGATGATGACTTGCTTATTGGTGTCGATATAACTAATGGTAACAGTAATGCTATGCTATTCTCTAAATTTGGTAAAGTAGTACGCTTTAAAGAAGAAAAAGTACGTGAAATGGGACGTGCTGCGGCCGGTATTCGAGGAATGAAACTAGTTGGAAATGATCAAGTAGTTTCATTAATTGTTCCTGCAAATCAAGGTAATATCTTAACTGTCACACAAAATGGTTATGGGAAACGTACTGAATTATTTGAATATCCAATAAAAGGTCGTGCGACACAAGGTGTTGTATCAATAAAAATTTCAGAACGTAATGGTTCTGTAGTAAGTGCTGTTCAAGTTGAAGAAAGCGATGAAGTAATGATAATAACTAATACAGGTACTTTGGTTCGCACACGTGTATCTGAAATCAGCCAAGTTGGTCGCAATACACAAGGTGTTATATTAATTCGCACTACCGAACATGAAAATGTAGTTGGATTGCAATGTATTGATGATGTTGAAGAAATTAAATTACCAAATTCGAGACATTAATTTTAAATACAATGGACCTTGTTATGATGCAATAGAACTTTATGTTCCATGACACTTTTAATTAAAGTTTGACTTTTAAAACTTTCCTAGCTTAGATAGAAATAATATATAAAAACTAATTAGTGTCTAATTTGTTGATATATTTGGTATTTTAAAATAATGAACACTTTTATTGCTATAGATTATTTCATAATTAAATTAAACTCTAATAGATAATAAAATTCTTTATGATGATTAAACAACATCCATACACTGCTGAAAGTATTGAAGTACTTGATGGATTAGAGCCAGTACGTAAACGACCAGGGATGTACACAGATACAACTCGACCAAACCATTTAGGACAAGAAGTTATCGATAACAGTATTGATGAAGTTTTAGCTGGATATGCTTCTAAAATCCAAGTAATTCTTCATGCTAATCAATCCCTTGAAGTGATTGATGATGGGCGTGGTATTCCAATTGACATTCACCCAAAAGAAAATATTTCTGCTGCAGAATTGATTTTTTGTAAACTACATGTAGGTGGAAAATTCTCCAATAAAAATTATCAATTTTCAGGAGGTTTACATGGGGTAGGAATTTCTGTTGTGAATGCTCTTTCAAAACGAGTAGAAATCAGTATATATCGTAATAGTAAAATATATGAAATGACATTTGAGAATGGTAAAAAAACAAAGGAACTTTCTATAACAGGAAATTGTGATAAAAATACTCATGGAACAAGAGTGCATTTCTGGCCTGATCCAAATTACTTTGATTGTGCTAATTTTTTAGTTACACATCTAGTAAAAAATCTTCAAGCTAAATCAGTACTTTGTAAAAAACTTAAAGTTATATTTTTAGATAAAGTCAATGGTCATGAATATAAATGGTTTTATAAAGATGGTCTTCAAGATTATTTAAAAAAAAGATTGAAAGGTTGTGTAATTTTGCCTAAAGAACCATTTGCTGGAGAATTAATTAAAAAAAAAGAACGAATGAGCTGGGCTATCCTTTGGCAACCAGAAGGTGGGAATTTAATTACAGAAAGTTATGTTAATTTAATTCCAACTGTACAAGGTGGTACTCATGTTAATGGATTACGTCAAGGATTACTTGATGCTGTACGTGAATTTTGTCAATTTCGAAATCTTCTTTCCCGTTCATTTAAATTAACTAGTGATGATATTTTTAACTGTTGTTCATATGTTCTTTCAATTCAAATTAAAAATCCTCAATTTTCAAGCCAAATGAAAGAACGGTTATCCTCACCTAAAACATCTACATTTATTTCTAGCATTATTAAAGATGCATTTAGCTTATGGCTAAATGAGAAAACACAATCAGCTAATTTACTGGTGGAAATTTTTATGACTAATGCTAATCGTAGAATGCAAATAAACAAAAAAATTATTCGTAAAAAAATAGCTTCTGCTCCATCTCTTCCTGGCAAGTTAACTGATTGTTTAACAAAGGACCGAAATTGTACTGAAATTTTTTTTGTAGAAGGTGATTCAGCTGGAGGTTCTGCTAAACAAGCTCGTGATCGTGAATTTCAAGCAGTTATGCCACTACGTGGAAAAATTCTAAATACATGGGAAATATCTTCAAATCAACTGTTCACTTCTCAAGAGGTTCTTGATATTTCTATTGCATTAGGGATTTCCCCTGATAGTGATAACTTAAATGGATTACGATACGGGAAAATTTGTATTCTTGCTGATGCAGATTCAGATGGTCTTCATATTGCTACTTTATTATGCGCTCTATTTATACGACATTTTAGAAGCCTTGTTAAATCTGGTCATATATATGTAGCTATGCCACCATTATATAGAATTGATTGTGGAAAAAACATCTACTATGCACTAGATAATGATGAAAGAGATAATATATTGAATCAATTAAAAAATAAAAAACAAAAAATTGAAGTAAAACGATTTAAAGGTTTAGGAGAAATGAATCCGCTTCAACTTCGTGAAACAGCTATGGCTCCAAAAACCCGTCGATTAATTCAACTTACTATTGATGATTTTGATGCTACTTATGAAATGATGGACCTGCTTCTAGCTAAAAAACGTGCTGCCGATCGACGCAACTGGCTACAAAAGAACGGAAATTTAGTAAAGGTATAAAAAGATGTCGATAACGAATAATTTTAATGGTAATGAAACACTTCCAATTCGTAAATTTACGGAAGATGCCTATTTAAACTATTCAATGTATGTAATTATGGATCGTGCTCTACCATATATTGGTGATGGTCTAAAACCTGTTCAACGCCGAATAATTTACGCTATGTCAGAATTAGGTCTTTCAGGAATATCAAAATATAAAAAATCGGCTCGCACTGTTGGCGATGTATTGGGGAAATATCACCCTCATGGTGACTCAGCCTGTTATGAAGCAATGGTACTTATGGCTCAAACTTTTTCTTATCGATACCCACTTATAGATGGTCAAGGTAACTGGGGAGCGAAGGATGATCCAAAATCTTTTGCAGCTATGCGTTATACTGAAGCAAGATTATCTAAATTTTCTGAACTTTTGTTAAATGAACTAAACCAAGGAACAGTTGAATGGCAACCAAACTTTGATTCAACTACTAAAGAACCTAAAATGTTACCAGCAAGATTACCTCACATATTACTAAATGGGATAACTGGTATCGCTGTTGGTATGGCTACGGATATCCCTTCTCATAATATACATGAAATTGCAGAAGCAACCATTTGTCTTATTGATAATCCAAGTTCAGAATTATCAGATATTATGAATTATGTTAAAGGTCCTGATTATCCAACAGATGCAGAAATTATTTCACCAAAAGCAGATCTTGAAAAAATTTATCTAACCGGTCGAGGAACTATAAAAGCACGTGCTATTTGGCATAAAGAAAAAAATAATATAGTAATCACTTCTTTACCATATCAAGTATCTGGTTCAAAATTGCTTGAGCAAATTGCAAATCAAATTCGTACTAAAAAATTACTGATAATTAATGAGTTACGTGATGAATCAGATCATGAAAACCCTACTAGAATTGTAATTATTCCTAGAACAAATCGCATTGATTCTGAACAATTAATGAATTATTTATTCATTTCTACAGATCTAGAAAAGAGCTATCGAGTTAACTTAAATATGATTGGACTGGATAATCGTCCTCAAGTGAAAAACTTGATACAAATTTTATCTGAGTGGATCGAATTTCGTCGAATAACAGTCCGTCGCCGTTTTCAATATCGACTAGATAATATTCTAATTCGGTTACATATCTTAGAAGGTTTATTAACTACCTATTGTAATTTAGATAAAGTAATTAAAATAATTCGAACTAAAAATAAACCAACAGTAGCACTAATAGAATGCTTAAGTATGACAAATATCCAAGCTAATGCAATATTAGAAACTAAACTTCGCTGCTTAGCTAAGCTAGAAGAAAAAAAAATCCATGAAGAACAAAAAAGGTTAAAAAAAGAATCTGAAGAACTAAAAGGTTTTTTAAACTCTGAATCTCAATTAAATCTGTTACTTAAAAAAGAAATTAAGGCTGATGCTAAAAAATATAACAATAAACGTCGTTCTCCTATCATTGAACGTAAAGAAGCAAAAGTTACTATTAATAAATATTTACTCCATAATGAACCAATCACTGTGATACTTTCTGAAAAAGGTTGGATTCGTCATGCAAAAGGGCATGACATAAATGCAGAAAGCTTGCAGTATAAACCAGGTGATAGATATTTTTCCCATGTACGTGGAAAAAGTAAAGAACAAACAATTCTCCTAAGTAATGATGGACGTAGCTACTCTCTTGAATCTCACTCATTAGCATCAGCAAAAGGACAAGGTGAACCAATTACAGGACGTTTGAATATTAGTGAAAACAGTAAGATTATCCAAATATTTATGTATAAAGAAAAACAACTTTTGTTAGCCGGATCTGATGCGGGTTATGCTTTTGTATGCAAAAGCTCAGATTTACTATCTAAAAATCGTAACGGTAGAGTTTTAATGACTTTACCTAAAAACTCTAAAATAATGCCATTAAATACGATTAAAAATCTCATTTCTGATGAAATTTTAGCTATTACTAATCACGGTAGAATACTGATTTTCCCTGCTAAAGATCTACCTCAACTTAGCAAAGGGAAAGGCAATAAAGTAATCCATATTCCAAGTTCTCAATTTAAAAAACGCGAAGAATTTCTTTCTCATTTAATTTCATTACCTAAAGATAAATCAATTAATATGTATACAAAAGAAGAAAAATTTAACTTTAGTTCTAAAGAACTAAATAAGTTCCGGGGAGAATGTGGACGTAGAGGTTCACTTTTAACTGAGAATTTTCAACAAATACAAATACTTCATATCGAAATCTAGGAATCATTTAATAACAGAGCGAAGGCTATTTCATATCTATGATAATTCTAATTTCTAATGATTAACTACAGTTAATATTTAGTTATCAAGTTAATTAATCCCCATTTATAAAGCACATTTTTTTTACAGTTGTAAATTTTAGATACTACTGATATAGCTTTTTTAAATGATAATTCATTAATTAAAATTGTTAATGCACGAGTTACTTCTTCTGGTAATTCATTAATATTTGAATCTTCCATATTATATCCATGAATTAACAATACTATCTCTCCACGTTGCTGATATATATCCTTTTCAACCCATTTCACAAGCTTACCGAGAGGCATGCTTTGAATAGTTTCAAAAATTTTAGTAAGTTCACGAGCTAAAACCACCTGTCTTTCGGGTCCAAAAATATCTAACATGCTTTTTAGTGATTCAATAATTCTATGGGGAGATTCATAAAAAATACAGGTATGCTTAACTTTAACAATTTCCAATAATTTATCTTTACGAGCTTTTTTTTTCTCTGGCAAAAATCCCCCAAAAGTAAATTGATTAGACGGCAAACCGGATGCACTCAATGCCGTAATTACAGCGCATGGACCAGGCAATGGAACGATCTTAATACCAGTGTTATGAGCTTGATTCACTAAATAATATCCAGGATCACTAATCAAAGGCGTTCCAGCGTCAGATACTAATGCAATAGATTGACCTTTTAATAATCTTGCAATTAATACTTGCGATTTTTTCTTTTCATTGTGATCATTAAAAGAAATAGTTCTTGTTCTAATCTTAAAATAAGAAAATAACTTGCGGGAATGATAAATATTCTCAGTTGCAATAACATCTACACTCGACAAAATATTGATTGCACGTTGACTAATATCACTTAAGTTACCAATTGGAGTAGGCACAATATAAAGAATTGAATTCTTTGAAAAAAATTTATTATCACTTTTTATCATTTTTTTAAAAATGTTTAATAATTTAAAATTATCTCTATACAAGAAGCTTAAAAACTTATTAATTATGAAAAATTACCAAGCAATTTACAAAATATTTTTAATCACATGTATAATACTTATAACCATAGCCTGTTCATCTACTATGCAAGACTTATCTACAGAACCCACCCTAGATATAAAAAAATCAACACAAGAGTATCTGATTCAAGCAAATAAAAGTAAGAAAAATAATGTAAAAAACAATAAGCTGATTATGGCACTAAAATCTTCTATCAACAATCAAGAACTAAATTTAGCAAGAACTCTGCTTAAGTATATAGAAAAACAATCACTATCTGAAATGCAAGAAGCTGAATGGCAACTAGCAAAAGCAAAAATATTAATGATAGAAAAACAGCCAAAAAAAAGCTTATCTGTATTAAATTTTTCTCAAAAGTGGAACTTGCCAAATAAACAATGGAAAAATTATCATAGACTTAGAGCGGAATTATTTACTAAACAAAATGATTATATCTCTGCTAGTAAAGAATTAATAAAACTTACTTATCGCGTAAAAGAAAATCAAAAAAGCATCATTTCAAATATGATTTGGCAAAACTTAAATCAATACAATAAACAAGAAATTATAAATCTAAATAAGAAGCCTAAAGGGTATATTTTAGATGGTTGGATTCAACTTACTGTATATATGAAAACTCTAGGAGATGATATACCGAAACTTAAAAATTTACTAAAAAAATGGTTAATACAACATATTAATCACCCAGCAGCACTTTATCCCCCAAAAAATATTATTGATATTCTAACACTCGAGATAGTAGAACCTACTAACATAATATTACTACTCCCATTATCGGGACATTTAACTAAACAAGCTCAGCTTATTCGTAATGGTTTTATCATAGCAATGAGGAATGATAATGAGAAAAATCCAAATGCAAGATTAACACTTATTGATACTAACAACATATCTCATCAACAACTCAAATCTGTTTTAATAGAAAAAAATATTGATTTTATAATTGGTCCATTAACAAAAGAAAAAGTTCAACTCTTTAAAGAAATCCAGGCTAAATTAAAGCTAAATATACCAATATTAGCCTTAAATATTCCTGAAAGCTTTTCTGAAAACGAGCATATTTGCTATCTAACCTTATCACCAGAACAAGAAGTTATGCAAGGTGCAAAACATTTATTTGAACAAGGATTTCATCATCCACTAATTCTAGCACCTGAAGGAAATCTAGGTAATCAAGTAGTAAAAGCATTCATTAAAGAATGGAGTCAACATAGCCTTAGTGCAGTGAAGGTTCAATTCTTTGGCAATAAAAACCAATTACAAAAAAATATTAACTCGGCATTTGGATTAGAAAAAAGCAAACAAAACATCGCTCAAATAAAATCGTTAACTAAACTAGAACTTAAAAGCCAACCACGCAGTTATCGTGATATTGATGCAGTCTACATTGTAGCAAATGGCTCTGATCTTACACTGATAAAGCCATTTATTGAAGTTGCAATTAATCCTGATACTCAACCACCAAAAATATTTTCTAACTCCTTAAGCAATAATAGCAGTACGCAATATGAAGACCTAACTGGCATTGAATATAGTGATATTCCATGGCTAATTAACAAAAACATATTATTAAAAAAAAATATGGAAAAAATATGGAAAAATTCCAACGCAGAAAAACGCTTGCAAGCATTAGGTATAGATGCATATACACTAATACAACAATTACCAAAAATGAAAATCATATCTGATTATTCTATTCAAGGACAAACTGGTATACTAAGTGTTAATAATCAATGCGTAATACAACGTAAAATGACTTGGGCTAAGCATGGTCTTTGACTCTTAAAAGGTATTAAGATTATAATAATAATGCTTTTTATTTTATTTAAAATATAGAATTACTAGAATTTAAGGATACTCTAATGCTAGAAAGCATTAAAGATAATTTTACAGAAAGCATTCAAATTCAAATTGCCTCAGCTGAAGTATTACCAGAATCTATTGCACAAGCTGCAAAGATAATGATCTCGACATTACTTAATGGAAACAAAATCTTATGTTGTGGTAATGGTGGTTCTTCTACGAACGCTCAACAATTTGTCTCATGTTTATTAAATCGTTTTGAAACTGAACGTCCTAGTTTACCAGCTATAGCTCTTACAGCAGATAATACGATATTGACTGCTGTAGCTAATGACTACCATTACCATGAAATTTTCTCCAAACAAGTACGTGCACTTGGTCAAACAAATGATACCTTACTGGCAATCTCTACTAGTGGTAACAGTAAAAATATTATTAAAGCTATAGAAGCTGCTGTAACTAAAGATATAAGAATTATTGGATTAACAGGAAAAGATGGAGGTGAAATGGCTGGTCTGCTAGGTGAATATGACGTTGAAATTCGTATTCCATCTTATAGAACAATTCGGATTCATGAAGTTCATATGGTAACTTTACATTGTTTATGCAATCTTATTGATCAAGTATTATTTCTAGCTAATAAAAATTAATCATGAAATTATCTCAATATGTAATACTCCTTTTATTACCAATGTTATTATCAAATTGTACTACTCCATTTTTTAATAATACTGAAACTATTAAAATCAATAGCAAAAAACTTAAAACAATTTTAAATGATAAAAATATAGAATTTCAAATTGCAGGATTAAACAATGAATTTCCCTTTAAAGGAAAAGTGAGAATTATAGGAATTTCATATAATTCTACAGTAATTTTAATAGGGCAATCAACCAACAAAAGCTCCCTAAATTCTTTTAAAAATCAAGTCAAGAAAATAGATGGGGTTTCTGTTATCTACGATCAAGTTAGACATAAACCATTACTTTCCATTAGTCAAATTAATTTTGATAATTGGATTACTGTCAGAGTTAAATCAAGCCTATCAAACAACTCTACTTTAAGAAATAGTAAGATCAAGATCTTCACTGAAGATAGAGAAGTCTTCTTATTTGGAGCTGTATCTAAAAAAGAAGCAGAAATAGCAATTCGTATAGCACGGAATACATCAGGAGTAAAAAAAGTTATACATGCATTTAAATTATAAAAACAGCTATTTTATATTTATTTTACAACTCTTAAATGAGATTTTCCTTTCTTTACAAAATTAGATGGATCATTATCATGAGGTTTTTCAATACTACTATCTTTCAAAGAAGAATGTGAAATTTTACCACTAGTAACAGTAATATTATTAGTTTTTTTAAGCAGTTTAAAGTAAGTTTCTTCTGGATGAAACATTGTCCCTATACCATTTTCATGTGCATAAATAGCCTGAATAGCATCCAAAGGAATTACTACAGAATGAAAAAAACCAGAAAAACGAGCATTAAACTTAATCATATCATTTCCAAGCTCTAAATTAACTACTGATTTAGTAGAAATATTAAAAGTAATTTGACCATTCTTAATAAATTGTTCAGGGACAGAAACCCCAGAAACATTTGCATTAACAACAAGATAGGGTGTTAACCTATTATCAACTAACCAATCATAGAATGCTCTAAGAATATACGGACGAAAAGGTATCATTTTAAAATTTAAAATATTCATATTGTAAGGACCATTCAGAAATTAAATTAAGCGAATCTCACGCTCAACTTCTGTTAATGAAGCTAGAAATGAATCACGTTCAAATACACGATTCATGTAAACTTTTATGTCATTTGAACCTACACCGAGTAACTCAATACCTAACTGTGGAAGACGCCATAATAAGGGAGCTAAATAACAATCAATCAAACTAAATTCTTCACCCATGAAATACTGATATTCAGAAAATATAGGAGCAAGAGCTAGTAATTCAGTACGGAGCTTATTACGAGCATCATCAGATTTTTTAGAACTATTATTCAATAACACTTTTCTAAATAAAGAATACCAATTACGCTCGATACGATAAATAATTAAGCGAGTACTGCCACGAGCTACAGGATAAACAGGCATTAAAGGAGGATGAGGGAACCGTTCATCTAAATACTCCATAATAATTTTAGAATCATAAAGTGCTAATTCACGGTCAACAAGAGTAGGTACTGTTTTATAAGGATTCAATGAAACTAACTCAGGAGGAAGGGTATTTTCCTCATTATCATTAACTAATTCAACCTCAACGCTCACAGCTTTTTCAGCCAAAACAATACGAACCTGATGGCTATACATATCAGATGGACTTGAAAATAAAGTCATTACAGAACGCTTATTGGCAATTAGAGCCATAGAACCCTCCAAAAAAAATAGTTAGATTACTTTATTTTTACATCGATAAAATAACCTAGAGTAAAGGCAGAATATTATCACAATAATTAATGAACATCACGCCAATATTCTTTTTTGAGCAATACAACAACAATAGTAAACAGAACTAAAAAAGCCATGACCCACCAACCTATAACACGACGCTCCAATTTAATGGGATCAGATGAATATTCTAAAAAATTAACCAAATCTAACACAGCTTGATCATATTCTTCTTCGTTCAATTCACCCGTACCATCAGACTGGACTCCGACTATTACCTCAACTTTTTTTCCATCCACAATCATAGTTTTATAAATAGGCTTTGTAATACCTTGTAACTCTTCTAAAACATGAGGCATACTCACATTTGGAAAAACAACATTATTAACACCAAACTGACGAGAAGGATCAGAATAAAAAGAACGTAAGTAAGTATACAACCAATCTATACCACGAACACGAGCAACAAGAGTAAGATCCGGAGGTGAAATTCCAAACCATTTAGCTGATAAATCTTCTGGAATTGCATTTTTAATTAAATCACCCAGCTTTGCTTCAGAATTAAATATTAGATGTTCTTCCATCAATTCAAAAGGAATTCCAATATCATTAGCAACTCGTTCATAACGTTGATATTGAGTAGAATGGCAACCAAAACAATAATTCATAAAAATCTTAGCACCATTTTGTAATGAAGCTTGATTGGATAGATCATTGCTTGCTTTATCTAAAGATATACCATCAGATTCAGATAAAAGTGGTAATGTAATAAATACTAGCAAAAATAACAGCATCCACTTATTCATTTAAAAATTAACCTATTTGGCAATGGCTTAGTTTTTTCATTTTTGCTATAAATGAATAAAAGTACAAAGAACATAAAATAACCCAAACTAAAAATTCGAGCTAGTAATGTATAGGTTGGGGTTGCTGGTAAAGATCCTAAGATACCAAGAGCAATAAAACTAAAAGAAAATTGAGCAATATTAAGTAAATGTAATTTACTACGATAACGAAAAGAACGTACACTACAACGATCTAACCAAGGTAATATAAACAAAGCCACTATTGACATTCCCATTGATAAAACGCCTAACAATTTATCAGGTATTGCACGAAGGATTGCATAAAAAGGGGTAAAGTACCATACTGGAGCAATATGTTCTGGTGTCTTTAATGGATTCATAGCCTCAAAATTAGAATGTTCAAGAAAATAGCCACTCATTTCAGGATTAAAAAATAAGACATAACAAAAAAAGAACAGAAAAATAGCTATTCCTATTAGATCCTTAACTGTTCCATATGGATGAAAAGGAACGGAGTCAATAATATCATATTTCTTTGTATAAGTATCATGGAATTTAAATGGAGCAGTATAGTTATTACCTAAACTACCCTTTTTCAATTTGGTATCAATTCCATCAGGATTATTTGAGCCAACTTCATGTAATGCTAGAATATGCAATACAACAAGCAATAGCAAAACAATTGGTAAAGCTATAACGTGCAAGGCAAAGAAACGATTTAATGTGGCACCAGAAACAACATAATCACCACGAATCCATAGCGATAAATCATCACCAATAATTGGAATAGCACTGAATAAGGAAATTATTACTTGTGCTCCCCAGTAAGACATTTGTCCCCAAGGTAATAAGTATCCCATAAATGCTTCAGCCATCAGCACTACAAAAATCAACATACCAAATAGCCATACTACTTCACGTGGATTTTTATAAGAACCATAAATTAAGCTACGAAACATGTGCAGATAAATTACAATAAAAAATGATGAAGCACCTGTCGAGTGCATATAGCGCAACAACCAACCATACTCTACATCACGCATAATATACTCGATAGAAGCAAAAGCTTCTTCATTAGAAGGTATGTAATTCATAGTTAACCATATTCCAGTAACAAGCTGGTTAACTAACACAATCATAGCTAGAACACCAAAAAAATACCAAAAATTAAATGTTTTTGGCATTGGATATTCTGACATATGCTTCTTATAAGCATCCATCATTGGTAGACGTTTTTCAATCCAATCAAATAGTGCTGCTATCATTATAATTTCCTACTTCTCATCAATACCTATAACAACTTGCGTATCGCTTAAATACATATGTTTAGGAACAATTAAGTTTGATGGAGCCGGTACTCCTTGAAATACTCTTCCAGCGATATCAAACTTTGAACCATGACATGGACAAAAAAACCCAGATTCTACTCCTTGCACTTGTTCAGAGAATTTTTTTGACAGATAGGAAGGAGAACAACCTAAATGAGTACAAATCCCAACAGCTATAAAATATTCAGGCTTAATTGAACGATAAGTATTTTGAGCATATACAGGTTGTTGATCTGCTTTCGAATTCGGATCACGAAGTTGATTATTAAGTTTTAATAAATTATCAAGACTTGATTGTGTACGACGAACCACCCAAACTGGCTTTCCGCGCCATTTCACACGAATCATTTCTCCTTCCTGAAGTTTACTTATATCAATTTCAACAGGGGCTCCAGCAGCCTTAGCTTTCTTACTTGGATTCCAAGATTTAATGAAAGGAATTGCAATTGAGAGAAGAGCAAAACTACCAAAAACTGCTGTTATTGAAATCAGAAACTGCCTACGACTTTTATTTGAAGGGGAATCGCTCATCTTAAACATTCTCCTAGCTGCTAAAAATAATCTAATTTTTACGTTTAATCAAAGTATGACAACAAAAAACATGAAACTGATATCTATTTAATAAAAGATAATAAATAAAAGTCTACTTTTTGACAAGAATAAAGAAAAACTGTTTTCAATAGAAAAAAGCAGATTTTTATTTAAAAATATCAAGATAAAAGCAAAAAGCCTAGGACAAAGCTAGGCTTAAAACAATAAAAATCCATACTGATTAGATTATAAAACTAAATTCAGCAACGCTAAATAGTTACTTTGAACTAGACAAGATTAACGCTTAGAAAACTGTGGACGACGACGAGCTTTCCGAAAACCAACTTTCTTACGTTCAACACAACGAGCATCTCGAGTAACATAACCTGCTGAACGCAAAACAGGCCTCAAAGACGCATCATATTCCATTAAAGCACGAGCAATGGCATGACGGATAGCACCTGCTTGACCAGAAATTCCACCACCTTTAACAGTAATATATAAATCTAGTTTTCCAATCAATTCAACTAACTCTAAAGCTTGTTTTACAACCATAGAAGAAGTTGGACGACCAAAGTAAATATCCAGCCTCCGTTTATTAACTAAAATATCGCCAGTGCCGGGTTTAATAAAAACACGAGCAGAAGAAGTCTTACGACGACCAGTGCCATAGTATTGATTATATGATGCCATCTTTTACAATTCCAAATTTAAATTTCTAGTACTATTGGTTGTTGGGCAGTATGATTATGTTCAGCACCAACAAATACCTTCATCTTACGATACATTGCACGCCCAAGAGGACCATGTGGTAACATACCCCTAACAGCTAATTCCAACACCATATTAGGTTTCATATTAATTAATTCTGAAAAAGTAATGGATCTTAAACCACCTGGAAATCCAGAATGACGATGATAAATTTTACCTTTAGCTTTATCACCAGTAACATTAATCTTTCCTGAATTAATAACAATGATATAATCACCAGAATCAACGTGAGGAGTATACTCAACCTTATGTTTACCACGAAGAACAGAGGCGATTCTACTTGCTATACGGCCAAGAGTTTTTTCTTTAGCGTCCACAAGATACCAAACACGCTTTATGTTCTCAGGCTTAACAACGAAAGTTTTCATACCAACTAAATTACCTATTAAAATTTATAACTTGAGAAATGAATTTGACAACAATTCGTAATACTTTTGATTAAAACAGAACTACCTCAATACCTTAAGCATATATGAATGAAATAATAATCCCAAACTATCTAGACTATAAAATTTTTTTCAAACATTATAATTAACCTAAAATATACAAGCCTGGAGTATAGAAGAAAACAGAAAGAAAAAACAGCTATTTTTTCAAAAATGCTATACATGAATTAGAAAAACCAAACTTATTTGTAAAACAAATGTTTTCTGGATGAATAACGTTTGCTTTGCATCTCATTTAATCTGGAACAACAACGCTCAAACTCGAATTTAAGTTGACCCTCAGAATAAAGTAGCTCTAAAGGGACTTCAGCAGAAATAACTAATTTTACACAGCATTCATAACATTGATCGACTAAAGCAATAAACCTACGAGCTACGTCGTCAAGAGTATGATTCATTTGTTTTACATTAGCAAGTAATACTGTATGGTAGTTCATTGATATTTTAATATAATCATTTTGATTTCGATTACTTTGGCATAATTGCTCAAATGTTGCATACAATAGCCCTCCTGTTTCTCCAATAATTTTTATATAGTGATTATTAATTTTTATTTTATTTTTTGGCGTTGTCTTGGCTATTTTAAGGTGTTTTTTATAGCATATAATCAGTTTTTTATTATTACTTTTAGTTAATGGATAATAGTATCTCTCTGCTTGCTTCGACATTAATAATCGATAATCGATATTATTACGAATATTTATTATAATGCAATTTTTTTCAATTAGATGAATCGCCGAAAGAAACTGCTCTCGATTGAATCCATTTCGATATAAATGATTTGGTTGAATGTTTGAAGTAATAACTAAAATAATACCACGATCAAATAGCGCTTTTAACAAGACTGATAGAATCATTGCATCAGAGATATCTGAAACGACAAACTCATCTAAACAAATTACTTCTATTTCTAATTTCCACTTATCTGCTAATAACTCTAATGGATTTAAACCATTTAATGTTTTTAGTTCTTCATGAACTCGATTCATAAAACTATGAAAATGCAACCGGATTTTCTTTTTTATGGGCAAAATCTCATAAAAAGAATTCATTAAATATGTTTTGCCTCGACCAACTCCTCCCCATAAATAAACACCTTTTGGTTTATTCTTTTTAATTTTCTTTCTACATAGTTTTTTAAAAAAACTTAAAAATTGAATAGAAGTTTCTATTCTAAAATACTCAATAACATCTAAGGATAAATTATCTAATATATCAATTATGTTTTCTTGAAAAGAATCTTTTTTAAAGCCTAATTTTAAAAAATCATTTTGATATTTTTCTTTAAGCATCATACAAGCTAAGTACCCTTTATCTTTACACTAGGCAAAGCCAAAGTATTCTCTTTATTAAATTTTAAAAGAATAGTATTATAAGATACCATCTTATCCCATAAATGAGTGTAATTATCAATAGGAATTGATCAGATGAAAAAATCCTTTCTTACTCTAACTCTCTTGTTCTTTAGCCTAGCCAGTTTTCTCTTGTTACAAGACAGTGTCGCTTTACCTTTATCTATAGAAGGTAAGCAATTACCTAGTCTCGCACCAATGCTAAAGAAAGTCACTCCAGCAGTTGTTAGAATTTCTGTGGAAGGTACCCGTGTATCACATCAAAATCTACCTGAACAATTTTATTTTTTCTTTGGCCCAAATTTTCCAACAAAAAAACTTCAGCGTCCATTTAGAGGATTAGGATCTGGTGTAATAATCAATGCTATTCAAGGCCATATTGTAACTAATTACCATGTCATTGATGGTGCAGAAAAAATTCGAGTTAAACTGCATGATGGTAAAGAATATGATGCTAAACCGATTGGTGGTGATCAATTATCTGATATTGCACTGTTAAAGCTTAAAAAAGCAAAAAATCTTACTCAAATTAAAATTTCTGATTCAGATGATCTTCGTGTTGGAGATTTTGCAGTTGCGATTGGTAACCCTTTCGGTTTAGGACAAACTGTTACTTCTGGTATTGTTTCTGCTCTAGGAAGAAGTGGGCTTAATACTGGAAATTTTGAAAATTTCATCCAAACTGATGCAGCTATAAATACAGGTAACTCTGGAGGTGCTTTAGTTAATCTTAATGGTGAGCTTATCGGTATTAATACGGCTATTTTAGGTCCAAATGGTGGTAATGTTGGAATTGGATTTGCAATTCCGTCAAACATGATGAAAAATCTCATTGAACAAATTAAAGAATTTGGTGAAGTTAAACGAGGGAAGCTAGGTATAGAAGGTGGAGAAGTCACTTCAGATTTAGCTGAAGCCCTAGGTTACGAATCCAGTAAAGGTGCTTTTGTTGCCCAAGTTCAACCTGATAGCGCTGCAGATAAAGCTGGATTAAAAGCAGGAGATATAATAGTAGAAATTAATAGAAAACAAATTAACAACTTTGGAGAACTAAGAGCAAAGATAGCTACTGTTGGACCTGGTAAAAAGGTCACTTTAGGTATTATTAGGAATGGAAAGTTTAAACAATTTAATGTGACATTATCTGAAGAATCACTTAATAAAACTTCTGCTGGTAACCTACATGAAGGATTAACTGGAGCAGAATTAGCTAATACTACTGAAAAAGATTTTATACAAGGAGTTAAAATCACTTCCGTTTCTCAAGGATCAAATGCAGAAGCATATCAGTTAAAACCAAATGACATCATTATAGCTGTAAATCGTAATAGAATTAAGAACCTTGCAGAATTTCGTTCAGTGATTGATAAAAAACCAAACATACTAGCACTTAACATCCAACGAGGTAATCGAAATCTTTACTTAGTAGTGAAATAAAAAAAATTATTATAACTAAAAAAATGACTTCATAATTAATCATGCATGCATGTATGGATTGAACTGCTTTGAACTGTTAGAAACTAAACTACAGGATATATGTAGGTTTAGGATATAGTTTTTTATTTTTTTTGTTCAGTTTTTATTGCCATAACTAAACTTATACACATTATTAACAGCATACAATTAAATGGCAAAGCAGTTGAAATTGCTCCGGCTTGCAGTGCATGAACTGCTTTATTTCCACCAATCCATAGCAAGATCATAGCAATGGTTCCTTCTAAAAAAGTCCAAAACACCTTCTGTCGAATTGGAACATGAACCTTTCCACCTGATGTAATACTATCTATTACTAAAGAACCGGAATCAAGAGAAGTAATAAAAAAAACTAATATTAATACAATTGTCATACTTGATAATACTGTTCCAAATGGAAGAGAATCAAGCAATTCAAACATGGCAAGTGATGCATTTGATAAAACGGTTTTGCCAAGTATACCAATATCACTTTGTAATTGATTAATTGCTATTCCACCAAATACAGAAATCCAAATTAATGTTACGGAACTTGGTATAAGAAGTACTGAAATAATTAATTGACGAATTGTTCTCCCTTTAGATATACGAGCAATAAAAGTACCTACAAATGGAGACCAAGATATCCACCAAGCCCAATAAGGTATAGTCCAATGTTGTAACCAAGTCTCATCTGAACGCCCATATACCTTGCTCAAAGGAATAATATTGGTAATATAGGATATCAATGTTTCTGGAATAGATACTAACGATACAATATAAACCATTAAAGCAACAAAAACTAAAAGAATAAAAGCAATTATTATATTGATATTACTGATAATTCTGACACCAGATTTAATTCCAAATACTACAGAAATAATGGCTAAAAAAGTCATAATAATAACTGAAAAAGCTTGCAGTTCTATATTAATTCTCAGATTAAAAATATGATTAATACCACTTGCCGTTTGCTGTGCAGCTAAACCTAATGAAGTTGCTAAACCGAAAATGGTTGCAAGTGTTGCAAGGATATCAATAAGATGACCTATCCAACCCCAAGTTTTATCACCTAGCAATGGATAAAATACTGAGCGGATAGCTAGTGGAAAACCTTTGTTATAAGTAAAAAAGGCTAAAGAAAGGGAAACAACAGCATAAATAGACCAAGGATGTAATCCCCAATGGTACATCGTTGCTCCTAATGCAAGATGAGCAGCCTCATCTGAATTAGCAGTAACATTGAGAGGAGTTTCATACCAACCAATAAAATGGGCAACAGGTTCTGCAACACCCCAAAACATTAAACCAACACCTGTACCAGCTGCAAATAACATTGATAACCAAGAAAAAAAAGAATAATCTGAGGTTACGTTTTTACCACCTAGACGAATCTTACTATATGGGCTTAAAATTAGAATGAAGCAAAATATAACACAAACATTAGTTGAGGAAACAAATAACCAATCAAAGGTCTCAACAATATATTGTCTTAAGTTAAGTAATGCAGTTTGAATGGAATTAGTTTCAAACGACAATGTCAGCAATAAAAATAAAACAATTAAAGCAAAACTAACAATAAATACAGGACCATGAATATCAAATCCCCATTTTTTTATATTATCCTGACCTACAGTGTAATTAGCATTATCAATGCTATATTTATCGGTAATTTTTTTTTCTCTTTCAATTAAATAGATTTTTAAAAAATGAAAGCCATACTGAAATCTAAAAGTAGAAGTATATCTTTAAGGTTAGAAAAAAAATGTAGAAAATAAAAACAGGCTAGCCTTTATTTTATCGTATAACTGAAATCATCGACGCCTAATTTTATTTCTTTTTAAATCTACTAGATACGGATAAAGTCCATATGCTCAATTTTTGGCTTAAATGGATGATGTTGAATATCTTTCAACCTAACCTTGATATTCTCACTACCAATTGCTAGGATAATTGAAATATGAAAACTGAACTTATCTATTTGATTAATAACATCACTATGTATTAGTGCAATAGAAACTGGTGGAAACTCACTTCCATAAATAACTGCTGGAAACTGACCAGATTGACGCAAACGCCTACTAGCACTTTTACCAAGCTCAGCACGGACTACTCCTTCTAATTTCATAAGTCTTTTACATTCTCCAATTTAAAATTTAAATAAAAGCAAATAAATTTTCGCATTTAGAAATTCAATCCAATAGATTTAAAAAACATTAAAATACGAATAGATACGTGAATAAGTAACTTATAATGAATTCCAGGATAGTAACATTAGCTATTTAATTGAGCAATAATTTTTTATAAAATTTCACTTCGGGTAATTAACTTTATTTCTATAGAAAATAGAAACCTAAATATCAGAAATATAAACTGAATTAATTTCAAGTTAAAAAAATAGAAGTACATTTTATTAGAATAGCTTTACTAAAAAATAAAGAGTCTTATGTCAAAGATATTATGGAAAAAAGCATGTCAGCTTAATAGTTCTTTATTGACGATAAAGAGATTATTCAAAAAATCTCCAAGTTACGTGCAAATTCTTTCTGAAGGATTAACAAACTATTGTTACAAAGTAGTCTTTTCTAACGGCAATAAGTATGTCTGGAGATTTAAGATACCTGCTGTTAAAAAAGCATTTCTAATTTCTCAATTTCAAGAGTTCCAAGTACTTTCTTTCATTCAATCTACCTTAATTGCTCCTAAGCCAATTATTGTTAATAGTCAAGGCATCCTTGTTGATTGGATTGAAGGAGATTCATTAAGAGTTATTAAAACAAGTTTTAATTCCGTTCTTAAAATCATTGTTAAAATACATGAATTAAATATAGATAATATTCATATTCCTAGATTTAATTTCATAGAAAAAGTGGATCACTATTGGTCACAAATTAGAAATGAATTGAAAACTCATAAATATCAAAAATTATATAATCACTGGAGAAATATACCTAATTTACCTAGCATTAATAATACATTATGTCACTTTGACCTAACAACATATAATATGGTGAATACAATATTAGGAAATAAAGTGATTGATTGGGAATATGCTACAATAAGCGATCCTCGTTTAGATTTAGCATTAAGTATTAATGCAGCTAATGAAGAAGTTTTTAAATCTGTATCCTATTATTGCAAACTTCGTAAAATCGTAAAAACAAATGATTGGATTGCAGGTGTTTTACTATGGAAGCCAAGAGCAATCATGATGGTAATGTTATGGTACTTACTCAATTATCAAATATGGAATAACCTAAAACACCTATCCGAGGCAGAAAAACTTAAAGATTATTTAATAGATTATTACTAATATCTAACATATATGCACTATATCATAATCAATTGCAATACTTCTTAATTCATTAATAGAAACAAAAAAAATATAATTAGTATACTATGAAGAAAATAAAACTTTCCTATATCTGTAGTGATTGTGGTACAAATTTCCCTCGATGGCATGGACATTGTAACATTTGCGGAATGTGGAATACTATAAGTGAAATCAAATTAGCAAAACCTTCTAATCATAGTAAACAAAAATCATCCAGTAAAACTGAAAATAAAATACAAATATTATCAGATATTAATTTGCATAAACTCCCTCGTCTTAAAAGCGGTTTTAAAGAGCTTGACAGAGTTTTAGGTGGTGGGATTGTTCCAGGGGCTACTATTCTAATTGGCGGAAATCCCGGGACGGGCAAATCTACCCTATTACTTCAAATGATATCCATGCTATCAGAAAAAACAACAGCTTTATATGTCACTGGAGAAGAATCTCTTCAACAGATTGCTATGCGTGCATCTCGATTAAAACTCCATAAAAAACACCTAAAAATGTTATCTGAAACCAATATTACTAAAATTTGCGAAATTGCTAAAAAAGAGCAACTTCAAGTGATGATTATAGATTCAATTCAAGTTATGCGTATTACTGAATTACAATCGTCTCCTGGAAGCATAACTCAAGTACGTGAATCAGCAATGGCACTAACCCATTATGCAAAACAAAACAATGTCACAGTATTTATCGTAGGACATGTGACAAAAGATGGAACTTTAGCTGGTCCAAAAATACTTGAACATATTGTGGATTGTTCTATATTGCTGGACAGTAGTGCTGATAGTCGCTTTAGAATGCTTCGTAGTAAAAAAAATCGCTTTGGAGCAATTAATGAACTTGGTGTTTTTTCTATGACAAGCTACGGATTACAGGAAGTACATAATCCTTCTGCAATTTTTTTATCTAAAGAGAAAGAAGATATTCCTGGCAGTTCAATTATGGTCCTTTGGGAAGGAACTCGTCCACTACTTATTGAAGTTCAAGCTTTGGTTAACCGAGCACAAGCCAATAATCCTAGACGAATTTCAGTTGGTTTAGAACAAAATCGATTATCGTTATTGCTAACAATTTTACATAAACATGCCGACCTAGAAATTATTAATCAAGATGTATTTGTTAATGTAGTAGGTGGTGTGAAGATAACAGAAACTAGTGCAGATCTAGCTATTTTAATAGCCTTACTTTCTAGCTTCAAAAATAAATCGCTCCCAAAAGATACAATAATATTTGGTGAAGTAGGTCTTGCAGGAGAAATTCGTCCAGTACCTAGTGGACAAGAACGTTTAAAGGAAGCATCTAAACATGGCTTTAAAAAAGCAATTATTCCTTCAGCTAATGTTCAAAAAAACACAACATATAGTTTAAAAACCTACAGCGTTAAAAAATTATCAGAAGCAATTAAGATCATTGATAAATTATAATGAAATATAAATTAATATGTTTATATATTATCTGAGAATATTACGTTGATAAAGCTATTAGTTCTAAAAGACTATGATATAATCCTCGTGTGATTTTATTTTATAATAAACAGAGTATATACAATGGCAGATTTATCAAAATACAGAAACATTGGTATTTTCGCTCACGTTGATGCAGGGAAAACTACTACTACGGAGCGTATCTTAAAGCTAACGGGTCAAATCCATAAAACTGGAGAAGTTCATGATGGAGAATCAACTACTGATTTTATGGAACAAGAAGCAGAACGTGGTATTACTATTCAGTCTGCAGCTGTTAGCTGTTTCTGGAATAACCATCGTCTGAATATTATTGACACTCCTGGACATGTAGATTTTACCGTAGAAGTATATCGTTCTCTGAAAGTCCTCGACGGAGGTATTGGTGTATTTTGTGGATCTGGTGGTGTGGAGCCTCAGTCGGAAACTAATTGGCGTTATGCAAATGAATCCAATGTTGCTCGTCTAATTTTTATTAATAAATTAGATCGTATTGGTGCTAATTTTTTCAATGTTGTAAAACAAATAAAAAGCCTACTAGGTGCTAATCCATTAGTCATGACAGTCCCAATTGGTCAAGAAAATCAGTTTATTGGCGTGGTGGATATATTAAATCTTAAGGCATATGTTTGGGATGAAACAGATTTTCCTGAAAATTATGAAATTCAAGATATTCCATCAGATATGCTTGAAAGCATTACAATTTATCGAAAAGAACTAATTGAAACAGCTGTTGAACAAGATGATTATCTAATGGAATCTTATATGGAAGGCGAAGAGATTTCTATTGAAAATATTAAAACTTGTATCCGAAAAGGTACGAAAAACTTAGAATTTTTCCCCACTTTTTGCGGTTCCGCATTTAAAAATAAGGGTATGCAACTAATTCTAGATGCAATTGTAGATTATCTTCCTTCTCCAACAGAAGTAAATCCTCAACCTTTAATAAATCCCGAAACAGGAAAACCAACTGGAGAAATGGCTACAGTATCTGAAGATAATCCTTTTCGTGCCCTAGCATTTAAAATTATGGATGACCGTTTCGGTAGCTTGACATTTATCCGCATCTATTCAGGTTGTCTAAATAAAGGAGATACTATTCTCAATAGCACAACCAATAAAACAGAACGTGTTGGTCGAATGGTTGAAATGCAGGCCAATGAACGCAATGAGCTGACTAATGCCCAAGCTGGTGATATTATTGCTATTGTAGGTATGAAAAATGTGCAAACCGGTCATACTTTATGTGATGTTAAAAACAAATGCACACTTGAGCCAATGATCTTCCCAAGTCCAGTCATTTCAATTGCTGTATCCCCAAAAAATAAAGGAGGTTCCGAAAAAATGGCTGTTGCACTTAATAAAATGATTGCAGAAGATCCATCTTTTCAAGTTGAAACTGATAATGAAACAGGGGAAACTATCCTTAAAGGTATGGGAGAGCTACATCTAGACATTAAAATTGATATTCTAAAACGTACATATAATGTTGAACTAAATGTTGGTGCTCCTCAAGTTGCTTACCGGGAAACTATTACACAAACTGTCGAAGATAGTTATACACATAAAAAACAGTCTGGTGGTGCTGGTCAATTTGCTAAAATTGATTATCGCATAAAACCAGGTAAATTAAATTCTGGTTTTATATTCTCTTCAAAAGTCGTTGGTGGAAATGTCCCTAAAGAATTTTTACCTGCAGTAGAAAAAGGTTTTTTATCAATGATGAATAATGGCATTTTAGCTGGTTTCCCAATATTAGATATTGAGATTGAACTATTTGATGGTGCTTTTCATTCGGTTGATTCATCAACCATTGCATTTGAAATTGCTTCAAAAAATGCATTCAGACAATCTATGCCTAAAACAGATCCAAAACTCCTTGAACCAATAATGTACGTTGATGTGTTTACTCCAGGAGATCATATTGGTGATGTAATTGGTGATCTAAATCGTCGTCGCGGAATAATTAAAGATCAGCAATCGACTGCTACAGGAGTACGTATTAAAGCCAATGTACCTTTATCAGAGATGTTTGGTTATATTGGCCATTTACGTACCATGACATCTGGTCGTGGACAATTTTCTATGGAATTTAATCACTATACAAAATGTCCTGACAAAATTGCTGAAGATATAATCGCTACAAAAAAAGAGAAAAATAGCAAAAAATAAGTAATATACTTAACTTTAAACCATATTAGCTCTTAGTATTTCTATTGAAAGCAGATGGTTTAAAGTTTGTAATTGAATCTTTATATGATAGAATTATTCTTTATGATTTACTCACAAGTGAGGCTATCATTTCAATATGTAGAGTTGAATCATTTAAACAAGGTATATAGGTGAATTTACGACCTCCAGCTTCCATGTACTTATTTTTATATCTTACTAAAATTTCTTCTAAAGTTTCTAAACAATCACATGAAAAACCTGGAGCTAAAACATCGACATTTTTGATTCCTTGATTTGGAAGTTCTTTGAGGATTTTATCTGTATATGGACTTAACCATCTTATTCTGCCAAAACGAGATTGATATGAAAAACCAATCTCTTTGCTTTTTAATTCTAATACTTGCGCAAGTAAATCTGTTGTTTGTTTACAAAAACTAGGATAAATATCTCCACTTCTAGTTACATAAGATTCCGGAATACCATGATATGAACATAGTAAATAATCTCCTTTTCCATTATTTTTCCATGACTTTCTAATACTGTGAGCCAATGCCTTAATATATAAAGGATGATTATGATAATTGCAAATTAACCTATACGTCGGAATTAAAGGGATTTTCTTAAACACTTTTACTAATCTATCAAAAACTGCAGCAGTTGTTGTTCTAGAATATTGAGGGAAAAGAGGCAATATAATAATATCTGTAACTTTTTTAGATAATAGTTCTTGCACTCCGCTCTCTAAACTAGGTGAACCATAGGTCATACCTGATGACACTGGTAATTTCAACCTTTTATTTAATAATTGTACTTGTCTCTGAGTATATAAAATTAATGGTGAACCTTCATCCATCCAAATTTTTTGATATAACTTTGTTACTTTCTTAACTCGCATAGGTAATACTAGAGCATACAAAATGGGATACCACAACCAAGCATTTATGTCTATTACTCGCCTGTCAGATAATAACTGTCTTAGAAAAAGACTAACTCCAGTCATCGTTGGTTTACTAGGGGAACCAAGATTAACTAGCAAAACACCTAAGTTATTGCTATTTTTCATTATTTAAAATATAAAATATTAATTAATAATTACAGTCCATATATATTAAAAAGACCTCTACAAGGAAATTATATTAATGCTTTCTTGATATCATTAGTAAGTTCAGTTACTTTTTTTTCAGCATCAAACTTTAAATACCTTATATTACCAAGTTTAGCTTCTTCAAGATAATAAGAACTCAATGGAGCTGTTTGATCATAGTATATACTTAAACGAGCTCGAATAGTTTCTTCTTTATCATCATTACGAATGATTAATTTTTCTCCAGTTATATCATCTTTACCTTCAACTTTAGGTAAATTATAAATTGTATGATAAGTACGACCTGAAGCGAGATGTATACGACGACCAGCTATACGTTTTACAATTTCATCATTGCTAATATTTAATTGAATAACATAATCTATAGTTATTTTCATTTCCTTTAATGAATTAGCTTGCAAGATCGTTCTAGGAAAACCATCAAATATAAAACCTTTATAACAATCCTTTTGAGCAATCCGATCCTTAATTAAACTTAATATAATATTATCAGAAACTAGATTGCCAGAATTAATTATTGCTCTGGCTCGTTTCCCTAGTTTAGTTTCTTTTTTAATAGCAATACGCAAAATATCACCTGGTGATATTTTTGGGAGATGATACCTTTCCATAAGCAATCGAGCTTGTGTACCTTTACCTGAACCTGGAGGACCTAGAAAAATAATACGCATATCTAATTCCATTTAAATAAATTATAAGTAATACTGAAATTATTGCTTTGTATATCCAATTTAATTGGAATAGTTCAATAAATAATAAAGCTTGCATAATTATGCAAGCTTTATTAGATTTCTATTTTAGAAAATTATGTTTTTACGATCAGTGTATTAATAGCAACTAAAAACTTAGACGGATCCTCAATCGAACCACGTTCAGTTAACATAGCTTGACCTAATAACACTTCAACCCAATAAGAAAAAATCCGCTCATCAGGTTCATCTGCCATACATTTTACTAACTCATTCTTTGGGTTAATTTCAAATATATATTTTACTTTAGGAACTTCCTGACCAGCAGATTCTAAAAGCTTAGACATTTGTGTTCCCATTTCAAAATCATCAGTAACCACCACAGCTGGTGTTGTTGCTAATTTAAATGTTATTCGAACTTCCTTAACTCGGTCGCCTAAGTATTCCTTAATACGTTCAATAACAGATTTAAACTCCTCTTCTGTTTCTTTATGCTTCTCTTGTTTTGTTTTATCATCAAATTGACTTAAATCAAGACCTGATTTAGTTATAGATTGGAATTTTTTACCATTAAACTCAGTTAAATGATTCATTAACCATTCATCAATACGATTAACCATTAAAATTACTTCAATCCCTTTGGCATGAAACTGTTCTAAATGGGGACTGCTTTTAGCTGTCACATAATTATCTGCTGTTAAGTAATAGATTTTATCTTGCCCTTCTTTCATTCGATCAATATAAGAAAGAAATCCTACTGTCTGCTTAGAAGAGTCTGATTTCGTTGAAGAAAAACGGAGTAATCCAGCAATCTTTTCCTTATTTACAAGATCTTCTGCTGGACCTTCTTTCATAACCATTCCAAATTCTTGCCAAAATTTTTGGTATTTCTCTGCATCATTGTTTGCTAAATTCTCTAGGAGAGCAAGAATACGCTTAGTACAGGCACTACGTAATGACTGGGTCACTTTATTATCTTGAAGAATTTCTCGAGAAACATTAAGAGGCAAATCATTCGAATCTATTAAACCACGAACAAAACGCAAATAAGCAGGAATTAGCTGTTTGGCATCATCCATAATAAATACACGCTGTACATATAGCTTAAGACCAGATTTATGTTCACGATTCATCATATCCCATGGTGCCTTAGAAGGAATGTAAAGCAGGCTGGTATAATCATTTTTCCCCTCTACACGATTATGACTCCAAAGCATTGGATCACTAAAATCATGCGAAACATGCTTGTAAAATTCCTTATACTCCTCTTCTTTTATGTCTGATTTGTTTCTTGTCCAAAGGGCTTGTGCTTTGTTAATTTGTTCCCATTCTGTTTTTTCAGTTTCTTGACCTTTTTTATCCTTAACTTTAGTCATCATACAAACAGGAATACTAATATGATCAGAATATTTACTAATCACTTCACGTAAACGCCACTCATTAAGAAATTCTTTTCCCTCTTCACGCATATGTAAAATTACATCCGTACCCCGAGATTCTTTAATGATATTTTCAATAGTATATTCACCTTCTCCTGACGAATGCCATTCCACCCCATTATTAGATGACAAACCAGAACGAGTACGCACAGTTACAGAATCAGCGACGATAAATGCTGAATAAAAACCAACACCAAATTGACCGATCAATTGAGAATTTTTACTTTGCTCTTCTGAAAGATTAGAAAAAAATTCTGAAGTACCTGACTTAGCAATTGTTCCTAAATGTTCAATTACATCATTTCGACTCATACCAATACCGTTATCTGAAACTGTTAATGTATTGGTTATTTTATCAAAGGATAATTTTACTTTAAGGTCCCCATCACCTTGATAAAGCTCTGGATTTGACAATGCTCGAAAACGTAACTTATCGGACGCATCTGACGCGTTTGAAATTAGCTCGCGCAGAAAAATTTCTTTATTTGAATAAAGAGAATGAACCATAAGGTTAAGTAACTGTTTTACTTCCGATTGAAAGCCGCGAGTTTCCTTATTTTTCGTTGCCATTTCACTCATACTAGCTTTAGCTCCATAATAGATAAATTTTTATGTGTTTTAAAATATATAAGGACTAAAACACTTCATAATATCCCTTCGATTAACTTGGGGATCACAAAATTAAATTCAAGGTTATTGCTCATAAAAAAATTTATTATATTGAGTATTAAAAATCGAACTCTACTTAATATAGAATGTTTAATTCTATATTAAGTATATTTTAATCATGATAAAACTAGATTATTTTATAAAATAGTACAAATTAAATCATTACCAAGTAAATCTTTTCAACTCCCCCCAAAAAACTATACTCATAATAACTTTTCCAAAAAAGAAAAATCTCTTAGAATGATAGAAATTGTATTAAAATAATTAAAATTATGAATAAAAGTTTACTTACTAACATTATTGCATTATCTATACTCAGCATAAGTTATTATTTGAATAATCAACTTTTTTTTTATACTGGATTATTTGCTTTTTCAGGTTCAATCACTAATTATCTAGCTGTCTATATGCTATTTGAGAAAATTCCTTATATCTATGGTTCTGGGGTTATTCCTTCTAAATTTAAGGAGTTTAAATCTTCAATTAAAAATTTAATGATGGAAGAATTTTTTACTAAAGAGAATATAGATACCATTATGAAAAAAGAACTATTTCATAATAAATCAATAGATTTTAAATTAATTTTAAATAAAATTAATTTTGAGCCAACTTTTAGTTCTTTAATACAAGTAATTAGTGAGTCCTCATTTGGAGGAATGTTAAACATGTTTGGTGGTAAGGAAGCATTATATCCATTAAAAGAACCTTTTGTCCGAAAAGTAAAAAAATCAATAATTGAGATTACTCAAAGCAAAGAAATACAAAATATAATTCAGGAACAACTTCATACTTCTTTGATAAAAAAAGATATTCAGGAAAATATAACTCATATTATTGAAAAACGCTTAAAAGAACTGACACCAAAATTAGTTAAAGAAATGATAAAAAAAATAATCAAAGAACATTTAGGCTGGTTAGTAGTTTGGGGAGGTTTATTCGGTGGTTTGATTGGTATCATTTCATCATTTATTCAAATGTAGAATAAAACCTCAACACCATACAGAATTTTAATATCATTCTACTAGGAATTAATATTCCTAAAATGTAAGCAATAATACAAATTGCATAGAAAAAACAGTTCTTTCTAGGATCAACAAAAATTTGTAACTAGTATAAAACTTTTTCTTTTTCATTAATACATTGAAATATAAGCTTATCTTGATTTAGCAATACTTTTACTCTCCCTCCAGAAATTAATGAACCAAATAGTAATTCATTAGCTAAAGGTTGTCTGATTTTTTCTTGAATCACTCTTCTCATTGGACGAGCACCCATAAATTTGTCATAACCTTTGCAAGCTAACCAAGATTTAGCTTCCTCTGATATTTCAAAAGATACTCCTCGCTCATCTAATTGAACTTGTAATTCTACAATAAATTTATCAACAACTTGACGAACAACATTTTTATCGAGATTTTTAAACCAAATAATTTTATCTAAACGATTTCTAAATTCAGGCGAAAAAAATCTATTAATAGCTAACATGGAATCATCACTGTTATCTTGTTTAATTAAACCTATGGACCTTCTTTTAGCATCTTGGATTCCTGTATTAGTAGTCATAACTAAAATTACATTGCGAAAATCTGCCTTACGACCACTATTATCTGTTAATGTCCCATTATCCATAATTTGCAGCAGCAAATTAAGAATATCAGGATGTGCTTTTTCAATTTCATCTAAAAGCAGAACTGAATGAGGGTGTTTAGTTACTACATCAGTTAATAAACCACCTTGATCATAGCCCACGTAACCTGGAGGAGCACCAATTAAACGACTTACAGAATGACGTTCACTATATTCTGACATGTCAAAACGAAGTAACTCAATACTCAATAATTTAGATAATTGAATAGTAACTTCTGTTTTTCCTACCCCAGTAGGACCAGCAAATAGAAATGAACCTACTGGTTTATTATTTTCTCCAAGACCTGAACGTGTTAATTTAATCGATTCACTTAATGCACTAATTGCAATATCTTGTCCAAAAACTAACATTTTCATTTGACGATCTAATTGTTCTAATAGATATTTATCAGATGATGATATTGATTTCTCTGGAATCCGGGCTATCTTAGCAACAATAGCTTCAATATCAGCTACCCCAACAGTTTTTCTACGACGACGTATAGGTAGTAAACGACTATATGCTCCAACTTCGTCAATAACATCAATAGCTTTATCTGGTAAATAACGACCATTAATATACTTTGCTGAAAGTTCAACAGCAGCCCGAAGAGCTTTACTAGTATAACGAACTTCATGATAGGATTCGTATTTCTGTTTCAAACCAACCAGTATTTTCATGGTATCATCTAAAGAAGGCTCTAAAATATCAATATTTTGGAACCGACGAGATAAAGCATGTTCCTTCTCAAAAATATTATTATATTCCTTATAGGTAGTAGAACCAATACAACGAAGTTTACCCCGACTTAACAATGGCTTAATTAAATTTGCAGCATCAACTTGACCACCAGAAGTCGCTCCAGCACCAATAATAGTATGTATTTCATCAATGAATAAAATAGTATTCTCTTCATTTTCAAGCTGTCTTAAAACCGATTTTAAACGTTTTTCAAAATCACCTCGATATTTTGTTCCTACCAATAATAGGCCAATATCTAAAGAATAAACAATATTATCCTTCATAAATTCAGGGACTTGACCCTCAACAATTTTCCATGCTAACCCTTCAGCAATTGCAGTTTTACCAACACCAGATTCACCTACTAACAATGGGTTATTCTTACGACGACGACATAATATTTGAATGATACGATCAAGCTCCCTATCACGACCAATTAATGGATCAATGTTACCTTGCTTGGCTACTTGATTCAGATTAGCTGCAAATTTTTCTAAAGGTTCCGTAGAATTTACTTCTTCATTTTTTTTAAAAGAATCAGAAGATTCAGTAATTCTACGAGAAATAAAATTAACAATATCCAATCGAGTTATATTATTCTTTTTAAGTAAGTATACAGCATGAGATTCTTGCTCACTAAAGATAGCTATTAAAACGTTAGCACCAACAACTTCATTACTTCCAGAAGATTGCACATGAAATATAGCACGCTGTAAAACTCGTTGAAAACTTAAAGTAGGTTGAGTTTCTCGAGTTTTATCACATTTAGGAATGAGAGGAGTAGTTTTGTTAATAAATAAATCCAACTCCCGGCGTAAATTATCTAGATTTACCTGGCAAGATAACAATGCTTCTCTAGCTGTATCATTATCTAACAGTGTTAATAATAGATGTTCTACAGTTATGAATTCATGTCTTTTTTCTCTAGCACGAGCAAATGCAGCATTTAAACTTGACTCTAATTCTTTATTGAGCATATATGCCTCCTGGTAAGAACAATCTCATTGCTCGAAACAAGTAATGACACTTGTATTTTATTACCAATTTCTCTAGAGTAAATGCTACTTAAATTCAACTCTAGCTGCTCTCAGAGATTTAGAACTAACTTGTGAACATTTATATAATGATATAACTTAACTTATTAATATATCTAAATAATTTTAAATTTCAAAACAAATAAACCAAGAAGTTCAATAAAACTTTAATACTATTTAATCCTAGTTAATTTTGAAAAAATTAATATTATCAATAAACTAAAAAATCTATATTTTAAAATAACCATTTAAAAATAGCAGTACACATAAAATAATGCTAAGAAATAACTATTACATATGCTTTAATCAATTGAATTGAATATACCAAATTATTAACTAAATATAGATTTATATAGGACTCAGTTAAAAGCATAAAAACAAAGACTTAATCTAGTAAAAGACTACATATTAATAATTGCATTAAATAATGAACTAGGACGCATTAATATTGATGCTTTAGTAGCATCAAATAAGTAACGTCCTCCAAAATCTCCTGTCATTCCTTGCACATTATTTAATTCAGATATAATGGATTCTTCATTTTGAGAAAGTGCTTTCGCTATAGGAGTAAATTTTTTCTTTAAATCTAAATCGAGATTTTGCCTAGCTAACTTATCTGCCCAATATTTTGCTAAATAATAATGACTACCTCGATTATCTAATTCACCAACTTTACGAGAAGGAGACCTATCATCATCAAGAAACTGAGTTATTGCTTTATTTAAAGCATCAGATAAAATCCTTGCGTTTTTATTACTTTTTGTTATACTCAAATGCTCTAACGAACTAGCTAAAGCAAGAAACTCACCTAAAGAATCCCAACGCAAATGGTTTTCTGTTTTAACTTGTTGCATGTGCTTAGGTGCACAACCACCAGAACCTGTTTCAAATAAAACCCCACCGTTCATTAAATGTATAATCGACAGCATTTTTGCAGATGTGCCTACTTCAAGTATTGGAAATAAATCAGTTAAATAATCACGCAAAACATTACCTGTTACTGAAATTGTATCCAATCCTTCTTTCATACGAATCAAAGAAAATTGACATGCATCTGAAGGCTTCAAAATCCGAATATCTAAAGAAGCAGTATCGAATTCAAGCAAGTAAAGTTCGACCTTTTTAATAATTTGAGCGTCATGAGCACGGTTTTTATCTAACCAAAATACTGTTGGGATAGACAAAGAAAAAGCTTGTTTTACAGCTAATTTTACCCAATCTCGAATGGGAGTATCTTGAACTCGACACATTCGAAAAATATCTCCTTCTTCTACATCTTGTTCCAAAAAAACAAAACCTGAATTACTAACTACTTGAACGGTTCCAGAAGTATTAAGAACAAAGGTTGTATCATGTGAGCCATATTCTTCTGCTTTTTTTGCCATAAGCCCAATATTAAATATGCTACCCATCGTAGTTGGGTCAAACGCACCATGTTTTTTACAAAAATCAATTACTGTTTGATAAACCCCTGAATAGGTACTGTCTGGGATAACTGCTTTAGTGTCTTTAAATTCATGATTTGGTCCTAACATTTTTCCAGATGCACGAAGCATTCCTGGTATTGATGCATCAATAATAACATCACTTGGAACATGAAAATTAGTAATGCCAAGCTTTGAATCAACCATTGCTAACTGAGGCTGAGTTTGATGAACTATTTCAATAGCTGATTTTATTTCATTTTTTTCAGATGTAGGTAATAAATCGATTTTAGCATATAAATCAGCCAAACCATTTGATGGCTTTATTCCAAGTTGTTTAAATTTATTACCATATTTTTTAAATACTGAACTATAATATGTCTCAATAGCATACCCAAAAATAATTGGATCAGAAATTTTCATCATACTTGCTTTCATATGCAAAGAAAAAAGCAACTCTTTTTCTTTAGCATCAATCATCTCTCGTTTGAAGAAGTCTACCAACGCAGATTTTTTCATCACTGAAGCATCAATAATTTCTTGATCTTGTAGAGAAAATAATTCTTTAAGTACTCTGATTGAACCATTAGTTGTAGTTAATTTAATAGTTACTTCTGTCTTACCATTTAAAGTAATAGATTGCTCATTATCTAAAAAATCCTGGCTAGACATACTTGATATATGAGTTTTAGAATTGGAGTTCCACTTTCCTATTGAGTGAGGATTTTTTCTTGCATAATTTTTAACCGATAAAGGAATAAATCGAATTGAATTGCCATCTCTTAATAATTGGTTAACTGCACTACCTTTAATTCTATCGTAAGTACTCTTAATGTTTTTTTCTAGATAATTAACTGGTTCTTCAGAATAGTTAGGTAAATCATAACCCCTTTCTTGCAACTCTTTAATTGCCATTTTTATCTGAGGAAGAGAAGCTGAAATATTAGGAAGTTTAATGATGTTCGCTTCTGGAGTTTTCACTAGTTTAGCTAAATATTTTAATCCATCAGTAATATGTTGCTCTTTTTTTAAGTAACTGGAAAAACTAGCAATAATACGTGATGCTAAAGAAATATCACAAACTTCAATATTAATACCAGAAGAAATGGTAAAAAACTTAATTATAGGCAATAAAGAATATGTCGATAAAGCTGGTGCTTCATCAGTCATGGTATAAACAATAGTAGATTTTTGTCTAGGCATAAAACACTGTCCTATGATAGGATATATTTTGATGGATAAAATATATACATTCTGTTATTTCTTCACCAATAAAAATAACACAAGTATGATATATAATCACCTAATATAATAGTACAATTGCCAACTACATCTAAAGAAAAAAATAAAAATTTTAAACCATTATTTTATTCTAACGCAAGCAAATCTACGTCTACCAACTTGAAAAATATAAGTTCCAGTGTTAAGCTTTAACATGATGTCTGTTATTCTTTGACCATCAATTCTTACTGCACCCTGCTGTATCATACGTAAAGCGTCCGAAGTAGAAACACAAAGTTTTGATTCCTTCAAAATATTTTTAATTGGCAAACCAAGCGCATATTCAAATTCTGGCATTCTATTTGGAATTTTTTTCTTCTGGAAACAATCAATAAATTTATCTTCTGCAAGACTAGCTTCTGATTTGCTATGAAAACGAGAGACAAGTTCTTTTGCTAGTAAAATCTTAATATCACGTGGATTTTTACCAAATTTAACATCTGTTTTTAATTGATTAATTTCTTTCAGACTTCGTAGAGATAATAGTTCATAATAATTCCACATCATATTATCAGAAATAGACATTATTTTACCAAACATCTCATTGGGCGGTTCACTAATACCAATGTAATTACATGCAGATTTAGACATTTTTTGTTTACCATCTAAACCAAGTAACAATGGCATCATCAATACTATTTGCGGTCGTTGTCCATCTATCTTTTGTAATTCACGACCCATAAGCAAGTTAAATTTCTGATCTATGCCTCCTAACTCAATATCACTATGTAAAATTACTGAATCATAACCTTGTAATAATGGATATATAAATTCATGAATAAAAATCGGTTTGGCGCTCATATAGCGACTTTTAAAATCATCCCGCTCAAGCATACGTGCAACTGTATGTTTGGATGCTAAAAGAATGATTCCTTCAGAATCTAACTTTGATAACCAGCTAGAATTAAAAAAAACATCTGTTTTTTTAGGGTCCAAAATCTTAAAAATTTGTTCCTTATAAGTGGTAGAATTTTTTAATATATCTGTCTTATTCAATCTAGGACGCATGCAATTCTTTCCTGAAGGATCACCAATCATTGCAGTAAAGTCACCAACTAAAAATTTTACTTTATGACCTAAATTTTGAAAAATACGTAATTTGTTTAAAATAACAACATGACCTAAATGAATATCTGGTGCCGTAGGATCAAAGCCTAATTTAATATAGAGAGGGCGTCTCTCTCTTAACTTAATCAGTAATTCTTCTTCAGAAATTAATTCTTCTACACCACGATTAATTTCAGCTAACACTAACTCAATATCCACAATTTACATTCACTCTCATAACTAATAATTAATCATTCTACTTTAATAGCGCTATTTTTCAAAACAGGTTAGACTCATAGACATCGATATTTCAAATTTACGGAATCCAATTCAGCATGTTAACTATTCTAACTCAAATTTCATCAACTTATCGAAGCTTTATTGTATTTGCTACTGGATTAATAATCATCAGTATTTTTCTTCCTAATTATAAAAAACTGCAACAAGAGAAAAAACACTATCAAATTGGACATCATTACCCTTTATATATCAGCAATAAAGAACTTCATTCTAGTTATAATAACTCAGATCTATCCCAGTCAATTAAGCGTTGGAATAAACATACTGTAGGTTATGGTGAAAACAGTGCAATTTTATTTCAACGGCTTGGTTTATCTTCTCGACTACTATATCAACTAGCAAATACGAATGATGATATTAAATCTCAATTAACCAAATTAAAACCAGGCGATATATTAGAGTTTGGTTTTGATGAAAATCAAACTTTAGCTGAATTAAGGCGATCAGTGAGTCCTATTAAAACATTTATTATTTATAAAACTGATTCTGGTTTTGACTCTAAATTTGAAGAAAAAGAGCTAAATTTTGAATATAACTATGTAGAAGCTAAAATCACTTCTAATTTTTGGAATGCTGCTATTAATGCTGGTTTAACAGCAAATCAGATTATGGAAATTGCAGAAATCTTTGGTTGGGATATTGATTTTTCCCTTGATATTCGAATTGGTGATCAATTTAAAGTACTTTATCAAGAACAAGTAGTTGAAGGTGAAATTATTGGACGAGGTAAAATCGTAACAGCTATATTTACTAACCAAGGACGTACATTTACTGCAATTTTAGATGATAAAACTAATAATTATTACGATCAAAATGGTCATGCGATGAAAAAAGCTTTTTTACGTTCTCCTGTAGATTTTCGTCGTGTTTCATCAAACTTTAATCCTCGCCGGTTACACCCAATAACAGGAAAAATACAACCGCATCGAGGTACAGACTACGCTGCACCAATTGGTACTCCTGTTTGGGCTGCAGGAGATGGTATAGTCCAAAAATCAAGCTACAATAAGTTTAACGGGAATTATGTCTTTATTCGCCATAATCAACATTACGTAACTAAATATTTACACCTAGAAAAACGGATGGTAAAAGTTGGTCAGCGTGTTAAACAAGGTCAAACAATCGGAACTGTAGGTGCAACAGGCCGTGTAACAGGGCCGCATTTACACTATGAGTTTTTGTTTAATGGGGTACATAAAAATGCTCGCACTGTTGAACTACCAAAATCTAACCCTTTAACTGGAGAAGAAAAAACAAACTTTATTACTAACGCAAAAATCTATTTAATACAACTGAATCACTACAGGAATGCACTTTATGAAAACAATGTTAGTAGGAATTCTTAGATAAATTAAATCAGTAATACGCATACTGTGCTTACTTTAAGTATATCAATGTAGCAAATAGTTAAGATTTCTACTATTACTTTAAATAAGATTTAAGCAGATTCATCTTGTTAGAATCATCTCTAGCTTCAAACAAGTTTAGTATTTTGTATTCTAAATGAATTTAATGCATCAGTTTTAATAGGAAATTTTACATGAGTATTTTAAATCATTTTCAAAAACGTTATGAAATTGCTAAACATGAGGAATTATCGTTACAAGATTTTTTAGAACTATGTAAAAATGACAAAAGCGCTTATGCTAATGCTGCTGAACGTTTGCTTATGGCTATCGGCAAACCTAATCTGGTAGATACTACGAAAAATCCTCAGTTAAGTCGAATTTTTTCAAATCGAATTATATCAAAATACGAAACATTTGAAGACTTCCACGGTATGGAAGACGCTATTGAACAAATTGTTTCCTATTTAAAGCATTCTGCTCAAGGATTAGAAGAACGCAAACAAATTCTTTATCTATTAGGTCCTGTTGGTGGAGGCAAATCTTCACTAGCTGAAAAACTAAAAATATTAATGCAAAAAATCCCTATTTATGTTCTTTCCGCTAATGGTAAACAAAGCCCTGTTAATGAAACGCCTTTATGTTTATTTGATATTAATCAAGATGGGCAATTACTTAAAAAAGAGTATGGTATTGAAAATCGTTATCTATCCTCGATTATGTCACCATGGGCTGTAAAACGTTTGCATGAGTTTTCTGGTGATATTTCTAAATTTAAAGTAGTTAAAACTTATCCTTCAATTCTTAACCAAATTGCTATAGCTAAAACTGAACCTGGAGATGAAAATAATCAAGATATCTCATCTTTAGTTGGAAAGGTAGATATACGTCAACTTGAATATTTCTCTCAAAATGATCCTGACTCTTATAGTTACTCTGGTGCACTTTGCAAAGCTAACCAAGGATTGATGGAATTTGTAGAAATGTTTAAAGCACCAATTAAAGTTCTACATCCATTATTAACAGCAACTCAAGAAGGTAATTTTAATAGCACTGAAGGACTATCTGCTTTGCCATTTGACGGAATAATCCTTGCTCATTCAAATGAATCTGAATGGAAAAATTTTCGAAATAATAAAAAAAATGAGGCATTTTTAGATCGCATCTACATAGTTAAGGTGCCTTACTGCTTACGTATTTCTGAAGAAGCAAAAATCTATCAAAAACTTCTTAACCATTCAGCTTTATCTAAAGCACCATGTTCACCAAATACGCTTGATCTGCTCGCTCAATTTAGTATTTTATCAAGACTTAAGCAGCCGAAGAACTCTTCGTTATTTTCAAAGATGCGTGTTTACAATGGCGAGACCTTAAAAGATACAGATCCCAAAGCTAAAAGTTATCAAGAATACCGCTATTATGCTGGTATTGATGAAGGAATGTCAGGTTTATCAACTCGTTTTGCATTTAAAATTTTATCTCGTGTATTTAATTTTGATCAAAGTGAAGTTGCAGCAAATCCTGTACACTTATTCTATGTTATTGAACAACAAGTTGAACGTGAACAATTTCCTCAAGAACAAACAGAAAAATACCTAGAATATTTAAAAGGATATTTAGTCCCACGTTACATTGAATTTATTGGTAAAGAAATTCAAACTGCCTATTTAGAATCTTATTCTGAATATGGACAAAATATTTTTGATCGCTATGTTATTTATGCTGATTTCTGGATTCAAGATCAAGAGTATCGTGATCCTGAAACTGGCCAATTATTTGATCGATCATCATTAAATAGTGAATTAGAAAAAATTGAAAAACCTGCAGGAATCAGTAATCCAAAAGATTTCCGTAATGAAATTGTGAATTTTGTCTTGCGTGCTAAAGCCCATAATAATGGACTTAATCCAATCTGGACTAGCTATGAAAAACTTCGTACTGTGATTGAAAAAAAAATGTTCTCTAATACAGAAGAATTACTCCCAGTAATTTCATTTAACACAAAAACTTCTTCTGAAGATCAAAAGAAACATGATGATTTTGTTGCTCGTATGATGAAAAAAGGCTATACGGAAAAGCAAGTAAGATTATTATCTGAGTGGTATTTACGTGTACGTAAATCTTCTTAGATATAGATAATAAATATACTGCTTAGAGGAAATTCATGGTACAAATTATTGATAGACGACTTAATACAAAAAACAAAAGCGCAATCAATCGTCAACGTTTTTTACGTCGTCATAAAAAACAAATTAAAGAGTCACTAAACGAAGCAGTTAATCGTAGGTCCATAACTAATATTGATTCTTGTGAAAATATTTCAATTCCTCACAGAGATATTACAGAACCTATCTTTCAACAAGGACAAGGGGGTATACAAGAAAAAGTTAATCCTGGTAATGATAAATTTGTTTTTGGTGATAAAATTCAACGACCTAAAAACCAATCCAATCAAGAGAACAATAATAATTTATCTAATAAGAAAAAAGATCAATTCGTTTTTCAGATATCCAAAGATGAATATCTTGACCTACTATTTAACAATTTAGAACTACCTAATCTAGAAGAGAAACCAAACAATAAAATCAATAAATGGGAAATACGTAGATCTGGATTTCAAACTTCAGGAATTCCTTTTAATATAGCTATTACTCATTCTCTAAAACAATCATTTGCTCGCAGAATTGCTATGACTGCAAGCAAAAAAAATAAAATTAAAAAACTAAAAAATGAACTTGATAGGATAAAAAAATCAGGTAGTAAACGCCAAACTCTAAAGGAGAAGAGTCTAAAAAAAGAAATTAGTTTATTACAAAATAAAATTAAAAAAATTCCATTTATCGATACGCTTGATCTTCGTTTCAAACATTATGAAAAACAACCTGTTTTATCCAGTCAAGCCGTAATTTTCTGCTTGATGGATGTCTCTGGATCTATGAATCAAATTACAAAAGATATTGCTAAACGCTTCTATTTATTATTATACTTGTTCTTGACTCGTACCTATGAAAGTGTCGAATTGGTATTTATTCGACATCATACGCAAGCAAAAGAAGTAGATGAATATGATTTTTTCTACTCACAAGAAACTGGTGGTACTATTGTATCTAGTGCTTTAAAACTTATGATGACAATCCTACAAGATCAAGACCGTTACCCAGAAAAAGAGTGGAATATATATGCTGCGCAAGTATCTGATGGAGATAATTGGGCTGAAGATTCTCCTAGATGTAAAGAACTGTTAATAAAAAAAATCCTACCAAGATGCCAATATTACTCCTATATTGAAATTACCAAACGTTCCTATCAAACTTTATGGAATGAATATAAAAAGCTTGAACGAATAACTAGTAATTTTTCGATGAAAAACATCAAAAATATAGATGATGTTTTTCCTACATTTAGAGAATTATTCCAAAAAAAATAATCTAGAAGAAAGAAAGATAGAATGAACATAAAAAACAAAACGTTACCAGATTTTCCAGACTGGACGTTTGATTCACTTAGACGTTATCATAAAGAAATAAAAAGAGTAGCTAAACACTATCACCTTGATACTTATCCTAATCAAATTGAAATTATTACCTCTGAACAGATGATGGATACTTATTCAAGTATTGGAATGCCAATTAACTATCATCATTGGTCTTTTGGAAAAAGATTTATTCAAATAGAACAAGAATACGTACATGGAAAAATGGGATTAGCTTATGAAATTGTTATCAATTCAAATCCTTGTATAGCATATTTATTAGAAGAAAATACTGCAGCTATGCAAGCATTAATTATAGCGCATGCATGTTATGGACATAATTCTTTCTTTAAGGGAAATTACCTTTTCCAAACTTGGACTGATGCAAGTTCTATTATTGATTATTTTTTATTTGCGAAAAACTACATTACTAAATGCGAAGAGAAATATGGAGTACAACAAGTTGAAAGCTTATTAGATTCATGTCATGCACTAATGAATTATGGTGTTGATCGTTATAAACGACCAGAAAAAATTTCTATTTCAGAAGAAAAAATTCGCCAAGAAGAACGTACAGCATATCTACAATCACAAATAAACGAGCTTTGGCGAACATTGCCAAAAGTTAAAAATCAGAATAAGGAAATTAAGATTAAATTCCCTAGTGAACCTCAAGAAAATATTCTCTATTTCATTGAAAAACATGCTCCACTTCTTGAGCCATGGCAACGAGAAATAGTACGTATTGTTAGAAAGATCAGCCAATATTTCTATCCACAAAAACAAACTCAAGTAATGAATGAAGGTTGGGCTACTTTCTGGCATTATATAATAATAAATCACCTTTATGATGAAGGCTTACTATCAGACAAATTTCTTTTAGAGTTTTTATATAACCATACTAGTGTGATAGCACAACCTCCCTATAATAGTCATAAATTTACTGGTATTAATCCTTACTCCCTTGGGTTTGCTATGTTTTCTGATATCAAGCGAATTTGCGAAAAACCAACCAATGAGGATAGAGAATGGTTTCCTGATCTAGCTGAATCTAATTGGCTGGATGCAGTTCACTTTGCAATGCATCACTTTAAGGATGAAAGCTTTATTAACCAGTATCTATCACCAAAACTAATTCGTGATTTCAAACTATTTTCAATATTAGATAATGATAGAAATGATTTTATCATAGTAAGTGCAATTCACGATGAACTTGGATATACTACGATTCGTGAAAAGTTAGCCGCACAATATAATTTAAGCTATTTAGAACCTAATATTCAAGTGTTTAATGCTGATATAAAGGGTAATCGATCATTAACATTACAACATATTCCACACAATAAAAACCAACTAGATAAAAATTATACTGAAGTGCTTAAACATATTTACAGGTTATGGGGATTTAAGATTATTTTAGAGGAAGTTGATGAGAATGGAAATAACCGATTGTTTGCCAGTTGTCCTAACAGCTTGTAATTTTACAAAAAAAAACTTCTATTAACATATCACTCAACTAAAAATTATAATTGTTCACTATTACATTCTATTTATTACTTAAGCATTTCTCGTATAGTTTTAAGATCTTCAAAAGTATCAATCCCACCAAAAATTGGAATATCTTTAGCAATATTTACATAAATTTTCTCTCCATACCAAAGCACACGCAATTGCTCTAAAGATTCAATATGTTCTAAAATTGTTGATTTCCAGTTCATGTAAGTATTAATAAAACTAGCTTTATAAGCATAGATACCAATATGACGCATTAAAGGATAAGTTATCTTTTTGTCCTTTTTAGAAAAATTTACCTTGTCCCAAGGGATAGGAGCTCGACTAAAATAAATTGCATAACCATCTTTGTTCATTAACACTTTAACTACATTTGAATTGAAAACTTCATTCTTATTTACAATTTCAACTGCAAGTGTAGCCATTGACGCATCAGTTGAAGAAAGACTATTAGCAACCTGAGTAATAATTGAAGGAGGGATCAAAGGTTCATCACATTGGACATTTATAACCGTATGATTATCAGAAAGTCTAAGCATGTTAACTACCTCAGCTAAACGTTCCGTCCCTGACTGATGTTTAGATGAAGTCATACATACTTTACCACCAAATAAGTTCACAACGCGAGCTATGCGTTGATCATCAGTCGCAATAATAACCTTGCTAGCACCTGACTGCATAGCACTATCATATACCCAACGCACCATCGGTTTACCTAAAATATCAATAATTGGTTTCCCAGGTAACCGAGTTGAGTAATAACGGGCAGGAATAATTACAGTAAAAGTCATTAGAACTCTTCTTCCATAAATATAATTCGTGCTTCAGATTCTAATAATACAGGGATACTATCCTTAATTGGATATGCTAAACGATCTAATTTACATATTAATTCCTGATTTTTTTTCTTAAAAATAAGTTTTCCTTTACAAACTGGACAGGCTATTATTTCAAGTAGTCGATGATCCATAAAACTCTACTACCTCGCTTATCTTATTTATAATACGCTGTTCATCTTTTATATCAAAATTGGCTGATACTGGTAAGTACCACCAATGCTCCTTAGCAAAACATCTACACTTTATAGCATCTTTTTCTGTCATTATTAAATTAGTTCCTTGAGAAGAAATTAAATCTAATTCTTTTACTTGAAAAGTTTTATGATCAGAAAAACTCTTCGTAGCAACTAAATGAGCACCAAGTTCCTTTAAAGTATGAAAAAATCTAGCTGGATAGCCAATACCAGCAAAAGCAACCAGCTTCCCTAACTCAGCAACCGAAACTTTTTTACCTGTTTTCAGGTTAATAGCTAAACTTGGTTTAAGTTTCATAGAGATCTCATTTTCTAAAACTCGACCGCCATTACTTATAATAAAATCAACCTTAGATAATCGAGTAACAGGTTCTCTTAATGGACCTAAGGGTATTAGCCTATTATTACCAAATCGTCGTATACTATCTACGATAGAAATTTCAATATCTCTTTCTAAAGCGTAATGTTGAAGGCCATCATCAGAAATAATTACATCAATATCTAACGATAGCAATACCTTTACAGCATCATTTCGAATTGGCGAAACAACTACTATAGCACCTGTACGTTCCTGAATTAATTTTGGCTCATCACCACAAAACTGCACTAAAGTTGTTTTTTCTACAATCAATGGATATTTTAAGGCGTTACCTCCATACCCACGAGAAACAACACCAGGTTTAAAACCTCGCTTTTTAAGAATATTGACTAGCCATATAACAAAAGGTGTTTTCCCTGTTCCCCCTACAATAATATTTCCTACTACAATAACTGCTACAGGTGGACGATAACTCTTTTTTATACTACTTCTGTATAAAAAAATTCGAATAATAATAACCAAGTAAAAAAAAACACTAAAAAACCATAAAATAGGCCAAAGTAAATACTTTAACGGATGATTTTGTTTAAACCAAATATGTTCAATCATATGCTATTCACCAAATTGAATTTTATATAACTGTGCATATAAACCATCTGTTTTCATTAATTCTAAATGAAATCCACTTTGAATGATCTTACCCTCGTCAATAACTAAAATTTCATCAGCATTTTCAATGGTTGATAGGCGATGTGCAATTATTAAAACTGTTTTTTCTTTTTGTAATTTATCTAATGTAACTTGAATTATTCGCTCTGATTCTGTATCAAGTGCTGAAGTAGCTTCATCAAAAATAAGTACAGGAGTATCACGTAATAAAGCTCGAGCAATCGCAATACGTTGACGTTGACCGCCAGATAGACTAACGCCATTTTCACCAATAATCGTATCTAAACCCTGATCCATACTATCAATAAAGTCCATAGAATTAGCTAACTTTGCTGCATATTTAATTTCTTCACGAGTGAATTTTTTATTTGATGCATAGGCAATATTATTAGCGATAGTATCATTAAATAAATAAATATTTTGTGATACTAAAGCAAAATGACTTCGTAAGTTAGCTAATTTATAATCACGAATATCATGTCCATCTAAATAAATAGAACCAGAATCAACATCATAGAAGCGAGTTAGGAGATTTATAATAGTACTTTTACCAGAACCAGAACGTCCAACAAGAGCTACTTTTTTCCCTTTAGGAATAGAAAAGTTAATATTAAATAATGCTGGCTTACTTTTTCCTTGATAAGTAAAAGTTACATTTTTTACCTCAATATTTCCTAAAACTGTATTTGATACATGCGTACCATTGTCTTGCTCAGTTTTTAGATCTATTAACTCAAATAAAGTCTGGCTGGCAGCCATGCCACGTTGGAATTCTGAAGTTACATTAGTTAATGCTTTTATTGGCCTCATCAAACAAAACATAGCTGAAAAAACCACTGTAAATGTACCAGATGTCAATTCTGAACGAATAGAATCAATGCTTGCTAAAAATAATATGGATACCAAAGCAATAGAAGCAATTACTTGAATGATAGGATTCGCAATAGCCTGAGCCGCTACCAATTTCATTGTCTGTTGACGCATTTGATTATTAACATTATTGAAACGTTTACGTTCAACTGTTTGACCACCATAAGACAAAACAACCTTGTGCCCTTTTAACATTTGTTCTACAGAAGACGTTACATGCCCCATAGCAGTTTGCATATTTTTAGAAATTTTACGAAAACGTTCAGAAACAAAACTAATACTCCAAGCAACTGGAGGAACAACAATAAACAATACTAGGGATAACTCCCAACTATTCCAAAACATCAATACTAATAAAGCAATAATACTAGCACCTTCTCTAATAAGACTAACTAATGCATGGCTAGTGGCACTAGCTACTTGCTCTGAATCATAAGTAATTCTAGAAAGCAAATCACCAGTTGATTCTTTATCGAAAAAAACTACTGGCATATGCATGAACTGATGAAAAATTTTTCTACGAATTTCCATAACAACATTTCCTGATACCCAACTTAAACAGTAAGTTGAAACAAAACTGCTGAATCCACGAATAAGCATCATTGCAAAAATTATTATAGGTAACTTTTTTAAGAAATCAGACTTAGCATAGCCAAAACCTTCATCTAATAAAGGTTTAAGTAAAGAGAGCATATATGTATCTGAAATAGCATTAACTAATAATGCTACTATAGCAACTACTAAACCTAGCTTATAGAAGCGAATATATTTCCAAAGACGTTCAAAAATTTGCCAAGTTGTTTTCTTTTGATCAGATGATATAGATGTATTTGATTTTTTAAGTATAAACATTCCCATGATTCTACTACCTTTCATCTCCTACAACATTTTCTTACACATCAAAGTAATTGTCATCTTACTTTTCTAATTTGTTTTAAAATACTTCTATTCGAATAATTTAAATAGAAGTAATTACTGCTTTTAAAGCAACTTAACTATCTGAAAATAAAAAATGATTGTTATTAATTAGTAACCATTAGTATTTAAATCAGGTAAAAAATAAGTGCTCATTAAACGATGGACCTGAGTTGAAATAGAACCATCATCATACAGTTCTATTTCTCTCCAACCTGGAGACAACCGATCTAATGCAAAATGCTTTGAATTTGGTTTAAATTGTATGCATGTTGAAGGAGCTGATAGTACACGTATATTTTGAATATCTCGGTCTATATTCTGATGAACATGCCCACACAAAATAGCTTTAACATTACTGTACTTACGGAGTATTTGCCAAAATTCTATACTATCTTTGAGAGCATGACGATCAAGCCAATCACTGCCAACTAATATAGGATGATGATGAAGAAGAATTAAAGTATGATGATGATGATATTCTCTTAATATGCTATCTAATAACAACATTTGCTGTTTACTTAAATGGCCATAAGAAACACCAAACACTTGAGAATCTAAGATAATAATCTGCCAATTTTCACTTAAGAAAGCGTGCTCTAGATTAAAAATCTTTTTTGGCCGAAAAAAACCTGCCATACTAGGTTTATAATCATGATTACCAGCTAACCAAAAACATGGCTGTTTTAAAACAGAAATGCTATCAACAAAATGTTGATAAGACTCCTCACTATGATCTTGAGAAATATCACCAGTTGCTACAATAACATCAAACTGAAACTTTTTTTCTATAATAGCACCTAAAACAGCCTGAAAACTATCTAATGTAATCACATTTAGAAGACTTCCATCTTCGGGTGCAAACAAATGAGTATCTGTAATTTGCAACAGCTTTATGCTAGAACTATTTGTTAAATTTAATGATAATCTCAAAACCAAAGATTCAATTACTCAAGTGAACATAAAATTAATAAATAATTTACTGATAAGGTAACAGGATAAAATATCAAAAATAAAAGAACTCCATGAAATTATTATAGTTATAATTACTAAAAAAATATTCTAAATACTAATCTAACTAACATTGAATCTTGATACAATACAAACAACTTTATTTCATTAGAAAATCAAGTCTGATCTTGATAATTTGTCTACATTAAAGCATTCTATTAAAAATTAGCTAATTTTTAATAGAATGCCTCATATTAGAGAGAATATAATCTATACTTCTATAATATATAGCTTTATATTTTATACATAAATTTTATATTTTTTAGCATAAAAATATATTTTCTCTATTGCCATCCAGTTAAATTAAAATTTAAGATAGAAAGGCTCAACCCCCTTCAGAAGAAGCCGGAGAAAAAATGAGCAAATCAACTCTACTACTTATCAGTGTAATCTTAACAAGCTTAAGCAATTTAGTACATTCTAAAGATCTCTTGGAAATTTATAACGAAGCAAAAGAGAATGATCCTAAATTATTTAGTGCATTAGCACAACGCGATTCTGCCTTGGAAGCCATAACCTCTAGTAGAAGTGTTTTTTTACCGGAAATTTTTTTATCTAGTAATTACTCTAGGAACTCCTATAGTAAGCACATCCGTAGCAATAATATTAAGCTTTCTCAATCACTTTTCAAATATTCAAATTTTACTGCTCTAGATATAGCAAAAAAAATAGCTATCAAAAAAAAATATGCTTATAAAGCTGCTCAACAAGCTTTAATGATTCGCACTGCAGAAGCATATTTTTCAGTGCTTCGCGCTCAAGAAAACCTGAAGTTAATTCATTCAAAAAAAACAATATTTAACCATCAATTAAAACAAGCAAGAGACCAATTTAAAGCAGGAAATGCTTCAATTACTGAAATTCAAAACGTGCAAGCTAAATATGATATTATACTTGCAGATGAAATAATCTCTAAAAATAATCTAGCAAATCAATATGAAATGCTAAGCGAAATTACAAATCAAAAGAATAATAACAATATAAAAGTTTTAGATAATAAAAATTTCTCAGCAAACAAAATTATGACTTCAATAGATGAACTAATTAATCAAGCAAAACAGAACAACCTGAATCTATTAATGGCACAAATTGATAAAGATATAGCACGAGATAAGATTGCACTGATAAAATATGAAAATCTTCCATCAGCACAATTAGATTTTGACTATCTTCTTGATGGATCAGAAATACCCTCACCTGTTGGTAAGCAATTGGATTTCAATCTTACTTTACACTTAAAAGTGCCTTTATTCTCTGGTGGATATATCGCATCAAAAACAAAACAAGCAGAATATGACTATATCATAGCAAGCAAAAACTTAGAACTAAAAAACCGAAAATTAGTAACACATATTCGTAAACTTTACAATGATATTACTGCTTCAATTTATTCATTGAATGCTTATGAGCAAATGATAATTTCAACCACTTCTGCTCTTGAAGCAACAAAAACTGGATTTAACATAGGAACACACAACATAATTGATGTATTAGACTCTATTCATCTTTTATATGATGCAAATAAGAACTTATCCAACGCTCGTTATGACTATATCTTAAACGTCCTCCGAATGCGCGAAATAACTGGTTCTTTAAATGAAAAAAATATTTTACATATCAATAAAAAGCTTACAGTAAAAAAACAGATATAAATTCTGCTTATCTATCAAGAGATAGAACTTTGAATCGCATTGATAATTTGAGAACTTGAATGACCATTTTCAAAATCAAGGACTTTCACTGATCCCCCAGCTGCAATAACCTCTTTAGCACCTGCTATCTCTTCTAATTTATAGTCTCCACCTTTTACTAATAAACTTGGCAAAACTTCAGAAATAAGAAGTTTAGGAGTATCTTCATCAAATGAAACCACCCAATCTACAGCGCCTAAACCAGCCAGTACGGCCATACGATGCTCAACCGAATTAATAGGACGACCTAATCCTTTTAAACCTCTTACTGATTCATCACTATTTACAGCAACAACCAAACGATCACCTAATTCAGATGCACGATTTAGATAAGATACATGGCCTGCATGCAAAATATCAAAACAACCATTCGTCATTACAACTTTTTCACCTTTCATTCTTGACTGATTTACAAATTGAATAAGCATAGACTTTGTAATTATACCAGATTTAAATTTCTGGTTACCATTAATCACTTCTGCTAGCCTAACAGCTGATAAAGTTGATGTTCCCAATTTACCGACAACAACACCAGCTGCTGCATTAGCAAGAATGCAAGATTTTTCTATAGATTGACCAGAAGCCACTGAACTTGCTAATACTGCAATCACTGTGTCACCAGCACCAGTTACATCATATACCTCTTTTGCTAATGTAGGTAGATGTAATGCTTTATTTCCAGGACGAATCAATGTCATTCCATATTCACTGCGTGTTACCAATAAAGCTTTAAAACTATATTGCTTCATCAAAGATAAACCTTTTTTTACCAGATCTTCTTCCGATTTTATTTTACCAACAACTGAGCTAAACTCTGCCATATTCGGTGTTAATAAAGTTGCACCACGATAACGTTCAAAATCAACACCTTTTGGATCTACAAATATCGGAATATTCTTATCCTGTGCTTTCTTAATAAATTGTTGAACGTGATCTAAAGTACCTTTATCATAGTCAGATAAAACCATCGAATTTACTTTAGATAATGCTTGTTTCATACGAGATAGAATCAATTGTGCATTAATATCGTTAAACCTATTTTCAAAGTCCAAACGAATTAATTGTTGACTACGACTCAACACGCGTAATTTAGTAATAGTGGGATAATTAGGCAAGGTTACAAAATCGCAAGTAATTTTTAAAGACATTAATATTTTAGTTAACACCCTTGCTGGTTCATCCATTCCTGTTAAACCAATAATATGAGCATTTCCACCAAGTGAAGCAATATTCATCGCAACATTTGCTGCACCACCTGGGCGTTCCTCATTATGCTCTACTTTAATTACAGGCACAGGTGCTTCTGGTGAAATACGATTTGTTGGACCATACCAATACCTATCCAACATCACATCACCAATTACTAAAACATTAGATTGAGCATAATTTGGAATAACTAATTTCATTGTATATATCTCCAATTATTCTATAACTTTTTTGTATATAACGTATGCTATAAAATTATTCTAATTATCTATACTGTATATAAAAAATTTTAAGTAATAATATATTAAAATCATTTGGCATGAAAATTAACAAGATTATTATAAATTACTATTTTACATACCCTGATAATTCTACTTTAATTAAAGTAGAACATATCAAAAAACTACATATGTAGTGACTAAATATTGCGTCCTATGTATAGCATGTTAAACATAAAAATCTTTAAAAATATTTTAGCAAAGAGACTAGATGTTTTTTAACAGTGAAGTGTTAGCTTTTAAGATCTCTGTACGCATTTCATCAATGACTTGTTTGTAATTATGATGGCTAAAAATAGAAGAACCGGCAACAAACATATTCGCTCCTGCTTCGGCAATACTACGAATATTCTCCAGATTTACTCCACCATCAACTGCTAACCGAATGTCATAACCAAATTCATTAATCAATTGATGAATTGCTTTTACTTTATCTAAAGTACTTGGAATAAATGATTGGCCTCCAAATCCAGGATTAACTGACATTAAAAGAATAAGATCAATTTTATCCATAATATAATTTAAACAAGATATTGGTGTTGCTGGATTTAATACTACACCAGCTTGACAATTATGTACTTTGATAAGATCTAGTGTACGATTAACATGCTCAGAAGCTTCAATGTGAAAAGCGATCATGGATGCTCCAGCTTGAGCAAAATCTGGAATAATACGATCAACTGGTTTCACCATAAGATGTATATCAATTGGCGCAGTAATACCATAATTACGTAATGAATCACAAATAGGCACCCCAAAAGTTAAATTAGGTACATAGTGATTATCCATTACATCAAAGTGAATAATATCAGCTCCAGCTGATATTACTTTTTCTACATCTTCACCAAGACGAGCAAAATCAGCAGATAAAATTGATGGAGCAATAAAAAATTTCTTCACATTTGACCCCCAGTTAAAGTTATAACTTATAAAAATAATTGCTACATCAAACTTATAGTATTCTTTTAGAATACTCCTAAATTTTAAATCCTATTCTGGATAGAAAAATTTGCTTTTGGGTGAAATAATGCTAATAATTCATTAACTTTATTACGCTTAGAACCATTACGGCTAATAGTACGTCTTACTTCTACAACACTTAAATTTGCTCCATCGTACAAACGACGTGTAAACCTAGTATCATGATTAGAAATGAGCACAGGAATACCACGCTCAAATGCTGCTTTTTCTGCTACATAGGCTAATAAAGTCTGATCAATTAAAGAAAAGCCATTTTTCATATAAGAAGTAAAATTAGAAGTTTTAGAAAGAGGCACATACGGTGGATCACAATAAACTACACAACCTTTACGAGTACGCTTAAATGTTTCTTTATAATTTTCACAGACAAATGTTGCTTTTAAAGCTTTTTCAGCAAAAAATTCTAATTCAGCTTCTGGAAAGTAAGTTTTTTTATAGGATCCAAAAGGAACATTAAACGCTCCTTTTTTATTGTAACGACATAACCCATTAAAACCAAAACGATTCATATATAAAAATGCTAACGAACGATACATAACATCATTGGTATTGTTAAATTGAAAACGAATATCTAAATATGCTTTCTTGCAATTATTCTTTTCTTTAAACCAACGCTTAGCTTCTAAAATATAATTTTCTGGCTGTTCTTTAAGAAGATTATAAAGATTAATTAAGTCTGGATTAATATCAGCTAAAAGATATCGATCATAATCTGTATTAAGAAAAATTGAACCAGCACCAACAAAAGGTTCTACAAACTTCTTAGCAGGAGGAAGATAACGTTGAATATCTTCTACTAAACTATACTTACCGCCAGCCCATTTTAAAAAAGCACGATGCTTCTTCATTTATTTGCTCTATTCTATCTACTATAAAACTAAAAAACAAAATCACGAGGGATAACATATTTTTACTAAAATCACTATATTATTTAGGAAAATCAATTTCCTTATGTACCTGAGTCATTGATTTTGCCCAAGGTCTAAGTATCTTTAGCGTGTTTGGTAATATTTCTGCAGCATCACGTGCCATTTGAATAGTAGGGTAATTTTCGTAAGTTATAATATACCACCTGATTCCATTTCGAACTGTGGAGTAAACTCTAACCTTTCCTTGTAAATTATATTGTTTAATAAATTTTTGTACTTTAAATACTGAATTGAGTGCAGCTAATTGTAATGTATAACTGCTTGGTAAAAATGCTTTTAATTCTGAAGAAAAAATAGGAAGAATAATATTTTTCTCATAATAAATAGTTTGCTTATTCTCAACTTCCTGAATTATTTCCACTTGTCGAGCAGAATCAATATGATTTACATCAGATGCATTTTTAATATTTATTCTATCTTTTAAAAAGATATCAAAAAAATAAGAAAAAATCATTCCATTTTGTTTTTCTAGTGATACTAAAACATTCTCATATTTAAATTCATTTAATGACCAATATATAACACTAAAAATTAATAAAAATAAAACAATAACTTTGGATGATAAAATAACGAGATGAGGAACGACCTTCTGGTTTACCATTTTAAAATGTTTTAAATCTATAATATAACCTGGAAATAACTTGATATTTTTATAGGCCTCCAATACTTCTTTTTTCATATCCTTTTTAATAAAGGGAACAACAAATAATTTAAAAAAACAATCGGCTTCATCCTGAAAAAAAGCATCTACTTCTAATTCAATTGGTTTATTCTCTTGATCACAATTTAAATAAGGTAACAAACATTCAATACTATTTACTTTAGCAAACAAAACAACATTGATTATCCAATGCTTTTTTTTTTTGCTATTAGTACTAAATTCCAAAGTTCAGAAATAAAATGAACACTCAACAAATGTGCATCATCAACAACAATGATCAAATCGCAAGAACTTTCATTCAAAATATGATTTAAACTAGTAGATAAAGAATCTTTCGGATCAAAAACAGGAGCTGACATAACTTGATTAAGGATAGTAGAGCGACGTTGTTCATCATCTTGACTAGAATGACAAATTAAAAATGATTGGTTTTTGTCATTTACCCAAGCCTCTAAGTAGCGAATAGCTAACCAAGATTTACCTGAACCTAATTCACCAGACACTGTTACTAAATTAGAACTAAGACTTACTAATAATTGCAACCGTTCAAGTAACTTAGTCTGAGAATCTAATTCTAGTACATGTGAATAATGTTCCATACTCATAGATGGATCCTTACAGACAGATATCAAATATCAATAACCTATAAACTTTACTATCTATGATAAATAAAAAATCACAACATTCGACAATACTCAACAGCTTGTCTTATCACTGGCTTTGAAATTCCTTTAACTATCTTAACTGTACCAATACTGGTAGGTAATACTAGTCTTAACTGACCACTGAGCACCTTTTTATCTCGAAGAATATACTTCATCAAATCAAGAAAAGATATGCTTGAAGGAATATATACTGGTAATCTAGCTTTTCTTAGCAAAGAAATAATTCTTTCAACTTCTTTTTCAGAAATTAATCCTTGTAATTGAGCTATTTTCGATGCCACAACTATACCAGAAGATACAGCTTCACCATGTAACCAAATTCCGTATCCTAATGCAGATTCAATAGCATGACCAAATGTATGACCTAAATTTAAAAAGGCACGAATATCAGATTCTTTTTCATCTTGAGAAACTAATTGAGCCTTAATTCTACAACAACATGAAATAGTATATTTAAGCGCAATTTTATCAAAATAGTATAATCTATCAAGATGAGATTCTAACCAACTAAAGAAATGCTGATCACAAATTATGCTATATTTAATTACCTCCGCAATGCCAGAAGTAAATTCTCGTAAAGATAATGTTAATAAACATTCAGTATCAATTATAACTGCTTTAGGTTGATAAAAAACACCAATCATATTTTTACCTAATGAATGATTTACTGCTGTTTTACCACCTATTGAAGAGTCTACTTGAGCAAGCAAAGTAGTTGGCATTTGTATAAAATCTACCCCACGACAGTAACAAGCAGCAGAAAAACCAACTAAATCACCTATTACACCCCCACCTAAAGCAATTATGATCATATCACGATCATAATTACCTTCTAACAAATACTTGATAATCTTATTAAACGTATACAAGTTTTTATATTGTTCACCACTTTTCAACTTTAATAATGAAACATCACAACCAAATAATGCTAATAGAGTTAATAATTTATCTGAATATAAAAGAGCGACTTTATAATCACTAATAATCACAACTCTTTTTTTCTTTTTTAAAAAAGAAAGTTCCTCTGAATTACTAAATAATCCAGAACCAATTAAAATCGGATAACTGTTTTTATTTAAACAAACCCAAATTTTCTCCAAAATATTGACCTTTTTATTGGGAACAAAATATCAACGCTCCTCTAATATTTTTATAATCTGATTAGCTACTACCTTTGCACTCTGATTATCAGTACTGACTGTATAATCTGCTACTTCCTCATACAATGTATTGCATTGTATAGCTAGAAACTCAAGCACTTCTCGTGGATCTTTTGTTTGCAATAAAGGACGCTTCTTATCACGATTTGTACGTGCAAGCTGTTTTTCAATTGCTGTTTCTAAATATACGACAATTCCGCGAGCGGATAATCGATTTCGATTTTCTTTACTTTTAACAGAACCACCACCTGTTGCCAGTACAATCCCTTGTAGTTTAGTAAGATCATTGATAATTGATTCTTCACGCTTTCGAAAGCCCTTTTCTCCTTCAACATCAAAAACCCATGCGACATCAGCACCAGTACGCTCCTCAATAACTACATCTGAATCTAAAAATTCCATATGTAACTGTTGGGAAAGGTGTCGACCAATTGTACTTTTGCCAGCCCCCATAGGACCAACAAGAAAAATATTGCGTTTTTCAGCCATGTTTTAGCAGTATTACAAAATGTATTAATTGACAAAACCACTGCAAGCTCACATATATAACGTATGGCCTTACAGCACCAAATCTACACAGATACTTATTTATCTATAAAAAAATATAAAACCATTCAATTATTTTAGAGTTAATAAAAATGCATCTTTATATACTTTATATCATTAGTTCAGTTATGTGAATCCTATGTAAACATGCATTATATCATTTTTTTCTAAAAAAATTAGTTCATTTATGTGGAAGAAAAATGAAAACAAATTAAACTATCTTTGAATACGATGAATAAAAAGTAGATATATTTAGTGTCACATATGATGTTCCTTTCTTTAAGAAAAAACATAGATAAGCAATTTTTTCTTTCAAAATGAATATATATGCTAAGCTGAATACCAAAAATTTTGGCATTCTACCTATTCATATATTTTTACTTTGAACATCTAATCTAATCCAACCTTATCTTTTTGAAATGAGATCTTGTTTAAAAAAATCAAAACCAATTCTGTCTAAAATAACATAATTACTGACATACTCAATGATATACTACATAAATTAAAAGATTAATATTCCTTATTAATCTTGCTTTAAATCTATACGTTAAAGTTTTAATAAAATATTCAACTACTTACTCCTATCTGTAAAAATCACGCAAATTATAAATATAAAAAACAGGGAAAAGTAATAAAGTAATGATGAACCGTTATATTATAAAATAAGTAACTATTGTACTTATCTTATATAATTAAGCTAATATTGACATTACTCAATACATTTTATTTATAAATAATAAACATATCTTTTTTAAAGAACATAATAACTGTTTTCAATTAACCTAAAAATACGAAGTGCTTTCTAAACTGATTTAAAAGAAATTTAAAATATGAAAAAAAAAACATTAAGCATTTTATTGAAAAACATAATATTTCTCAAACAGAAAAGTTTATTAAAGATCTTTGGTAAAATTATTCTAAAACCTAATTTATGGTATTTTAATCGTCATTCAACAGCTGGAGCGTTTGCTATTGGGTTACTCGTTGCTTTTATACCTTTTCCAAGCCAGATGATTGTGTCTGCAGGATTAGCAATTTTATGTAGCGTTAATTTACCTCTTGCAGTAGCTTTGGTTTGGATTACTAATCCAATTACAATGCCATTTTTATTTTACTTTGCTTATAAAGTGGGGGCTTTTATTATGAATATTCCCTCTAAAACATTCTACTTTGAATTTTCTTGGGAGTTTATTTTAAACCAGATAAATATTATCGTTCCTCCACTATTGTTAGGATGCATGATATGTGGAATTTTTTCGGCCTTCACTAGCTATTTAATCATTACAGCATGCTGGCGTTATTCAGTAATACGTAACTGGAACAAAAGGAAATTGCGCTAAAGGTATTTAATTATATTTATTAAGAAACCATATAATGATATGAACTCATTTAGAATTAAGTATAGAGGCTGGTTTTAATTTACTTGCTTTAATTGCAGGCAACCAAGTTGCTAATAAACTTAAAACAATAGTGATAAAAAAGATTAAAGCTACATCAAAAAAATTAACCTTAGATGGAAGAAAATTAATAAAATAAATATTTCTAGATAAGAAATTATGATGAACTAATAATTCAATCTTTTTAATGATAGAAGTTAAGTTCATTGAAATTATGACTCCTATAATTCCACCTATGGAACTGCCAGAAAGACTCAAAATAATTCCTTTATAAACAAAAATTTTCTTTATAAATACATCATCAGCACCAATACTTCTTAAAATTGCGATATCCTTTGAGCATCCTTTTACTGTCATCATTAATGCAGAAACAATATTAAAACTAGCTAAACACATAACTAAAACCATAATCAAATAAACAATTGTTCTAATTAATTGAATATCACGATATAAAAAACCAAATTTTTTTTGCCAACTACTTGAATACAAGTAATTGCTTAAATTAATATTTACTTCAGAAATAATCTTCTCAGCATTTAATACATCATTTACTTTAACAGCAATACCAGTAACACTATCTCCTAACTGAGTGTATTTCTGAGCATCTTTTAGCGGAATTAATGCTAAATTATGATCTAACTGACCATGCAACTCTAATAATCCAGCTATTTTAAGACGAATTTTTTTAGGTGCTGGTAATTTATTAAGTTCATTGCTACCAGTAGTAGTAACCATTAAAGTTACATAATCTCCTTTTTTTGCATGAATAGAATCAGCTACTCCTTTACCTAAAATAATTTGTTGAGAATCAGAATGAAATGTTTGCCATACTTGAGAATCAATAAAATCAGAAAAGCTAGAAAAATTTTCTTCAAGAGAAGGAATAATGCCACGAACTTCAATGGCCTTTGTATATAACCCTTTGTTAACTAAAGCCATCAACCTGATGTAAGGAGCAACTGAATCAATACTTGTATTACATTGTTTTATTTGCTTCATTAATAGCTGCCAGTTTGAAACAGGTTTTTGAATACCCTCAAATTCACCATGAGGAATTATAGATAAAACTCGATTTTTCAATTCATATTGAAACCCATTCATTACAGAAAGAACCATAATCATAGATGAAACACTAATTGCAATACCGATAATAGAAGCCAAAGCTATAAACGAAACCATTGTATTACGATTTCTAATCGTGCTAAAAAACATAGCAACTAAAAATCTAGAAGAAATAATGAACACTTAAAAAAACCTTAATATAGCAATATGCCATCTTGCATTTTCATTTGTCTCTCCATATTCATCGCTAACTCAATGTCATGTGTTACTACTAAAAATGCTATACCAGATTCTTTATTCAGTTCAAGTATTAAATTATATACTCCCAAAGCTGTTTTTTGATCTAAATTTCCTGTTGGTTCATCAGCTAATACTAAATCCGGTTTATTAACTAATGCTCTAGCTATTGCTACTCTTTGACGCTCTCCACCAGAAAGTTCAGATGGTCGATGTTCAAGACGATGACCCAAAGCGATTTGATCTAAAAGTGCTTTAGCTTCCTTTATTGCTATTGATACTTTCTTTCCAGCAATTAAGAGAGGCATCGCAACATTCTCTAATACAGAAAAGTCCATTAAAAGATGATGGAATTGATAAATAAAACCTAGATGCTTATTACGAATTTTTGCTTGTTGATTAGGATGTAATGCCATCATATCATAATCTAGAAAAAGCACTTTTCCAGTTGTTGCTTCATCTAAAGCTCCTAATATATGAAGAAGTGTACTCTTTCCAGAACCTGATGCACCAATAATTGATACTAGTTCTCCAGAATCCATCTCAAAATTTATACCCTTAAGCACTTCAGTATCAAGAGTTCCTTCATGGTATGTTTTACATATATTTTCACATTTAAGAAAATTACACATGTCTTAAAACCTCAATTGGTTTAATAAATGATGCTCGATAGGAAGGGAATATAGCTACAAACATACTAAGAGCTATTGTTAGCAAAATGATTATCACAATTTGTTTAAGATCAATAATAATCGGTAATTGCCTAAGAATAAGAAAAAATTCAATATCTATATTTCTTAAAATGAATTTTAAATTACTTAGGAAAAATATTCCTAATAAACTACCAATAATAGATCCTATAAAACCAATACTCATACCTCGAATTATAAAAATAGTAAAGATTTGACTGCCAATCATACCTTGAGTCTTTAAAATAGCTACTTCTGTTTGTTTTTCCATAAGAACTATAATAAGCACAGAAATAACATTAAATGAAGCGACTAGAATAATTAAACTTAACATCAAGCTCATTATGTTCCTTTCCATACGAACAGCTTGAAATAATTCACCACGTTGATCACGCCAGTCATTCCATTTCCAACCTTTTGGTAAAGGTTTTGATGATAAATCAGCTACTACAAAAGGATCAGTAAAAAATAATCTCCATCCTGAAATATTCTCTGCTTCATATTGCAATAACCGTCCAGCATCTGCAATATTAGTTACTATTAATTGTTCATCAACATCAGAACCTGTACTAAAAATACCAGCAACTGTAAAATTACGATGAGCTGGAATTAAACCAAATGGAGTATATTTTCCTACACTTGTAACGGTTAAACGCACTTTATCACCTAAAAATACATTTAAAGAACGAGCTAAAATATCACCCAGGAATAAACGATAACTACCTGATTGAAGAGACGCGAGATCATCCCCAATAATCAAATGTTCTTCAATTGGATCATAACTATTAGGGTCTACTCCAATAATATAGCCAGAAGATAACTGAGAAATACTTTGAATTATTACTTCACTATGAATTAATGGTTCTACTCTGTTGGATATTGCTGTAATAAATTTTGGAGCAATATCAAGCATAGATGTTTGATCCTCTTTATAAGAAATAACAGCTTGTGGAAGTACACCTAAAACTCTATTCTTAAGATTAGTTTCAAAACCACTCATGATTGATAAAACCATAACAAGCGCCATGACACCTACTGTGATACCTATAACAGACATGTAAGTAGTAAACTGACTGAACTTACCTCCAGCTTCTTTAAGATGACGAAAACTTATAAAAATTGAAATTGGATAAAACATATTTTATAACAATATAATTATCTACTACTTTGAAAAATATACAGCCATCTCATACTCTTATTTGTCCATTTAAAAAAATAAAGAAAACATGATGATAGCAGTAATATTATGCTAATTAGCGTATCTATATTAACGATATATTATATGTATAGTTATTTTACCAAAAAATACAAATACTATTTAACCTAATAAAAAAGGGAACCATATGTTAGAACAAGACTTTTTTACCGTTAATCATAAAATGACTGCTAATGTTGAACCGATGGATAATCAGTTTTCTCTTCCTTCTCAGGAACAATTTGAACTTGAAATACCTGCTCCATTTATTATTGCTAATAAATTTAGTAAACTCGATAGATTCAATGATAATGCTCTGCTAGAACTTAAAAATAATAAATTAAACCATGTCATTCAATTACTTGACAATCAAAATTCTAAATTGAACTTATTGCTATCTTTTGCACTATCACAGCATAATAATATGAAGTATAGTCAGTCCACTTTATCGTTTGGAGCTAGTAAATTTTCGTATGGCAGTTCAAATAAATTATCAATAAATACTATAGTACGAGTAAAATTATTTCTAGAATATCCACCTTCAGCAGTCTATTGCTATGGGAAAGTCATATGCTGTAAAAAAGCAGAGAAAATCTGGATAATCACAGTAAAATACAATTTATTAAAAGAGTGTGACCAAGACCTATTGATTAAAGCCGCCCTTTATCAGCAAAAAAAAATATTGCGTCAACGTTCACGTTCTATGAATAGAGAATAAGTAGCAAATATAATTATGGATGAATTAACTTTTCTTTTCCTTACCAACTCAGAAAAAGTTGGAGATAAAAAATACATTGGAAATTTACATGGTGCAACTTTAGCCATTGCTTTAGCTGAACTTGATAGACGACATAACAATCACACTCTTCTAGCTGTACCAGATTCAAAAACTGGACTTCAACTTCTTCAAGAAATAAAATCATTCACTTCTGAAAAAATCACTTTCTTTCCAAACTGGGAAACACTTCCTTATGATAATTTTTCACCAAACCGAGATGTTATATCATGTAGAATTAAACGTTTATATCAACTTCTAAATCAAACTAAAGGCATTACTATCGCATCAATTAGTACTTTGCTACAAAAAATAGTACCTAGAGAACACCTATTAAAAAACATTTTAACAATAAAAATTGGAGATATATTACCTTTTCAAAAATTCATTCTCCAATTAGAAAGATCTGGATACTTTCATACCAATCAAATTGTTGAACCTGGAGAATATTCCACTCGTGGTTCAACTACAGATTTATTCCCTATAGGAAGCTCACAAACTTATCGTATTAATTTTTTTAAAAATACAATAAGAAGTATCTACATCTTAAATCCTAACAATCAGTATTTAATTAAAAGCATTAGTGAACTTTTACTACTTCCTTCACATGAGTTTTCAAATACAAAATCAGCTATTACAAATTTTCTTTCCAGTTGGCAAAAGCGTTTTAAAAGTAGCAGTAATCCAGAATCTATTTATTTCCAAGTTTCTAAAGGTATTTGGCCTGCAGGTATTGAATATTGGCAACCTTTATTTTTTAAACAAACAGAAACATTGTTTGATTATATCTCTAAACACAGTCAATTAATTACTATAGATAATATTGAACCTGCGATTGATACTTTTATAAATAATGCAAATTATCGCTATGAACAAGGAAAAAATCACTCACTACGTCCACTACTAGTACCAAATGAACTATGGTTAAAAAAAGATGAAATATTTGGTAAATTTAAACAATTTCCTCACACAATATTATCAACAAAACTAATTCAAAAAAAGCCAGGACGAACTAATGCATTGATTAAAAAACTTCCAATATTAACCATAAAACCTAAAGATAATGATTTATTAATTGCATTACAGCAATTTAGTGAATATTTTTCTGGAAAAATTATTTTTTCTGTAGAATCAGAAGGCCGTAAAGAAGCATTGCTTGAATTACTTCAGCAAATTAAAATTTTTCCCATTAAAACCAAAAATCTTTATACTGCCATTAAAAACAACAATAAACATAGCTTAATTTTAGGATATTCCGAACATGGTTTTATCCATACCAAGCAAAAATTAGCTTTTATTTGTGAAGCTGATCTTCTTGGAATGAAAACAATTCACAGAAGAAAAAAAATTCCTAACAGTAAAATTGCTAACTATAACTCTAATATTTATCATTCTGAAGAACTAAAAGTAGGCCAATATGTTGTTCATATAGATCATGGAATTGGTCGATATATTGGGCTAAAAACCCTAGAAACATTTGGTATTCCTAGTGAATTTGTAACTTTAGAATATCAAAATAATGCCAGACTTTATCTTCCAATTTCATCATTAAATCTCATTAGCTATTATTCAACTAGCATTCAAGGGAAAGCTCAATTACATAAGCTTGGAGGAGAAACCTGGATTAAAGAACGAAAAAAAAATTTTAAGAAAATCAGAGAGATAGCGTATGAATTGCTGAATATATACGCTAAACGAAAGTTAAAATTAGGTTATAAATTTTCTTTAAATCAAGAGCCATACTTAAGATTTAAATCTGCCTTTCCTTTTGAGGAAACACATGATCAGAATGAAGCTATCAATGCTGTATTATCTGATATGTGTCAATCTAAAGCCATGGATAGATTAGTATGCGGAGATGTAGGATTTGGAAAAACTGAAGTAGCTATGCGTGCAGCATTCATCAGTACAAATAATAATAAACAAGTGGCTGTTCTAGTTCCAACTACTCTATTAGCACAGCAACATTTTGAAAATTTCCGAAACCGCTTTTCTAATGTACCAATCCGTATTGAAGTACTATCTCGTTTTAAATCAATTAAAGAACAAAAACTAATTATAAAAGATATAGCTAGTGGAAAAATTAACATCGTTATTGGAACACATAAATTACTATCAAATAATATTAAATTTAAAGATCCAGGTTTACTAATTGTCGATGAAGAACATCGCTTTGGTGTACTACAAAAAGAAAAAGTCAAAACCATACAAAATAATATTGATATACTAACTCTTACAGCCACACCAATCCCAAGAACATTAAACATGGCCATTAATGGTCTTAGAGACCTTTCTATTATTGCAACACCACCGGCTTGTCGAAGAATGGTTAAAACTTTTGTTATTCAAAAAAAAGACGATTTGATCCGTGATGCCATATTGCGAGAAATTATGCGTGGAGGACAAGTATATTTTTTACATAACCAAGTTGAAACTATTAATAAAATTGCCAGTAATTTAGTAAAATTAATTCCAGAAGCTTCTATGACAATAGCTCATGGTCAGATGAATGAACGTGAATTAGAAAAAGTAATGACTAATTTTTATCACCAACGATTTAATGTGCTAGTATGCACTACTATTATTGAAACTGGAATTGACATACCAACAGCTAATACTATCATCATAGATAGAGCTGATAATTTAGGTTTAGCACAATTGCATCAATTGCGAGGACGTGTTGGGCGTTCACACCATCAGGCTTATGCTTATTTTTTAATACCAGAAAAAAAAGAAATGACAAAGGATGCTACTAAACGTCTTTCTGCTATAGAATCATTAGAAGATTTGGGAGCTGGTTTTGCTCTAGCTAACCATGACTTAGAAATTCGCGGTATGGGAGAATTACTTGGTAATGAACAAAGTGGTCAAATTCAATCCGTTGGTTTTGTTTTATATATGAGAATGCTTAAAAAAGCGATTGAAGACTTAAAAACTGGTACAGAACTATCACTTGAATCTTTATTTAATACACAAGCTGAAATTGATATAAAACTACCAGTACTTTTACCAGAAGAATATATCCCTGATGCAAATACACGTCTATCTATATATAAACAGGTAACTAGTGCTTATAATCAAAATGAATTAAGAGAATTAAAAATCATGCTAACTGATCGTTTTGGTGTATTGCCAGACCCAGTGAAAAATTTATTATCAATCTCTGCACTTAAAATTGAGGCAACCTTATTAAAAATTAAACTGATTCATGCAAATGAAAAAGAAGGACATATTGATTTTAAATCTGATACTAACATCAATCCAAAATCTTTAGCTTCACTATTACAATCACAACCACAACAATTTATAATGGTAAGCCCTACTAAACTTAAATTTAAAATACCATCACCAGATAAACGAATTCAATTTATCGCTAACATACTAAAAAATCTTCAGAAAGATTTATTGCATACCATGTAATTTTTTTATATTTTCAAATGAAAGAAAATAAGAATGCCATAGTAAATAATGTAATTAATTATTAATTGAGTACTACCATTGAAAAAAATTTTAATCTTATTACTTTTATCATTTTCTTTACCTACAATAGCAAAAAGACAGTTTGATATAGAAATAGTTATTTTTAAACGAATAATCGATGTTAAAAATACTGGTGAATCTTGGCCAAATACACTACCAAAAATTAATCTAAATCATGCAAGAAGCTTTGAAGATAAAGAATATCAAATTAAAAAAGGGATTAAAATATTACCATCTGCTGAATATAAATTAACTGATAAGTCCTTACAATCATTAAAAGAACATCAAGATTTTGAAATACTCTTACATAAAGCTTGGCGACAAAACGATGATAACAGGGAATATTCACCTATATTTCATATTCAAGCTGGAAAAAACTACTCAAAGGAACTAAATCAAGATATTATTACAAATAAAGAAAATATATCTCAACCAATTTATGAACTAAACGGAAAATTACAAATTTATGTCCAGCATTACTTATATTTAGAAATAGAGCTTAACCTTAATAAACTTCATACTGTTAATCAGAAGATAGATCTCAGCTTTTTTAATCCTAATTTTAAAGATAAAAACAAACAATTTATTAAAAGCTATCGGATGAATCAAAAGCGACAAATACGTAGCTCTGAAACACATTACCTAGATCATCCTCTCATGGGTATTATAATCCAAATAAATCGTGTAAATGAAGAAGAATAGCACTATAAAACTTCAAAATAAAAGATTAATCGTAATTCAATTAAATGAGTTTTCTACAATTGAAATGCTTTACATTTTTTTTCGACCAAGTAATGAATGTGATAGTGTCATACCATCTACTAATTCGAGCTCTCCTCCAATAGGAACACCATGAGCGATACGACTTGCTAAAACTTTATGAGCATAACATAATTCAGCAATATAATAAGCAGTAGCTTCTCCTTCAACTGTTGGATTTGTTGCTAAAATAACCTCAGTAATATTCCCTTTATATAAATGAGATTCAAATAGATCTAAACCAATATCATTTGGCCCAATACCGTCTAAAGGAGATAAATGACCCATCAAAACAAAATAACGACCAGAAAACTGGCCAGTAGCTTCTATAGCTGTAATATCAGAAAAGCTTTCGACAACACAAAGTTGACCATTTTCTTGACGCTTAATATTAAGACAAATATGACAAACCTCTTTTTCAGTTAAAGTGCGGCACTCCTTACAATTGCCTATTTTAGTCATTGCTTGCTTTAAAACTTCTGCTAACTTTAGACCTCCCTTTCTATTTCGTTGTAATAAATGAAAAGCCATACGTTGTGCTGATTTTTGACCTACTCCAGGTAAACAACATAAAGATTCTACTAAAGATTCTAATACACGACTAGTAAACATAAATCGATGTTATCCAATCCAGATATTAATATTCAAATTAAGAATATTTTTAAAATTAATTCATATATTAATTGCTTTATAAGGTTATATATTATCTTTATTATTAGATAGGTTGCACACTATCTCTAATTATCTTTGCTGAAAAATGTTTCTTAAAAACTTTAAGTTTAAAATCATTTTCCAAACTGATAAAAGCCTGTTGTAATTTATTTTGATAAAGCCTTTCTCTCAATTCTAACGGTGTTTCTCCATATTCGCCAATTTCTACTGATAAATCGCATTTCTTTCTAAACGCCAAATTTAACGCTTGGTTTAATTCTTGACAAACTTCATTAGTTTTTAAGAAAGATTGTTTAGAACGTAAAATTAACAAAATAGAATTAGATTTTTTTTTATACGATGAATTTAAAGAAAATTCTTTTGCAGACTTAGATATTTTTAATGTCTGAATCAGAGCAGACCACGGATCCATTTTAGAAGACTCTATTATTAATTTTTCCAGCATTTCTGAAGTTTTAACGTGAGTAGATATTTTTGAAGAAAATTCATTTTTTTTATACGATGAATGTATTTGAGTTTCATATTTATTATGAATTAATCTTAAATTGTTTTTTTTTTACTTATATCTAAATTTTGATAGCTAGTTTTTAAATCTTTTCGATTGGAACGTAACTGATCACGTAAAGTACGTGATTTTTTAGTTCTATAGTCTACTTCATTAATATTAGTTATAGAGGAAAGTTTATTTTTTTCAGATTTAGATAATGAATCTTTTTTTCTTCCTGATAAAGAAGAAGATTGATTTGCAAGTTTTGTACTAGTACTAATAGGTTTTATAATATCATGAGATATTGGCTTAAATGACATCATCCGTAAAAGCACCATTTCTAAACCGATACGCTCAGTTGGTGAATAAGGTAAATCCTCACGGCCTTTAATAACAATTTGATAATAAAGTTGCACCGTTTGAGGGGATAAAGATTTTCCAAGTAAAATAATTCTCTTTGAATCTTTCTGAGTTCTATTTAACGTAGAAGGTAAAGCTTGATACATCGCAATACGATGTAATTGTGACGCTAATTGCTTCAATAAAGCATCCCATTGGATACCTGTCTTATCTAAAGAACAAATATTTTTAATTAAAATTTTAGATTCATTAGCACTGAGTGCTTCTAGCAAAGAAATAGCTTTTGATGCATCTAAAATACCTAGCATATTGGTAACTGTTTCAGAATTAATCTGTCCATTACTCAATACAATGGCTTGATCAGTTAAACTTAAAGCATCACGCATACTCCCATCAGCAGCATGAGCAATCATATCCAAAGCCTGATTTTCGTATGTAATATGTTCTCTTGATAAAATATAATTTAGCTGACTATAAAGATTATCAACACTAATTGGTTTCAAATGAAAATGCAAGCAACGTGATAAAACCGTTATAGGAAGTTTAGAGGAATCTGTAGTTGCTAACAAAAATTTAACGTACCCTGGGGGCTCTTCTAATGTTTTCAAAAAAGCATTAAAACTATGTCTAGATAGCATATGAACTTCATCAATTATATAAACCTTAAAACGACTGCGTGCTGGCTTATATTGTACGTTATCTAATAAATCACGAATATCTTCAACCTTAGTTCGTGAAGCCGCATCTATTTCTAATAAATCGACAAAACGACCTTCATCTATCTCTTTACAGGTAGAACAAACACCACAAGGTAAAGCGGTTAAACCAACCTCGCAGTTAAGTCCCTTAGCGAATAAACGAGCGATAGTCGTTTTACCAATTCCACGAGTACCACTAAATAGATATGAATGATGTAACCGATCTTTAGATAAAGAATTCTCTAAAGCAATCATCACATGTTTTTGACCTACTACTTGTTTAAATTTTCTTGGACGCCACTTTCTCGCTAAAGCAAGATAACTCATATAAAATTCCAGTTAAATAAAAATCAATATCAATTAGAATACACAAATGCTATAAACATTCAAACCTAAGTTTTCTAAACGTTTGAATCCACCAATTTTAGGCAAATTAATAACAAATGCAGCATATTCTACGATACCACCCAATCTTCGAATTAATTTAGTAGCAGCTTCAATGGTTCCACCAGTTGCTAATAAATCATCAACTATCAAAACATTATCACCTGAAATAATTGCATCAGTATGGATTTCAATCATATTCATACCGTATTCAAATTTATAAGATTGCTGAACAGTTTGACGAGGTAATTTACCTGATTTACGAACAAGAACTAAGCTTAAACCTAACTCCAAAGCTAAAGGAGCACCAAACAGGAAACCACGTGCTTCAGTAGCAACAATTTTATTAAAATTCATGTTCTTATGCTGTTCTACTAATAATTGAACTGTAGCTTTATAAGCCTTAGGATCTTCGATTAAGGTGGTTATATCCCGGAATAAAATACCTGATTTTGGATAATCTGGAATATTCTTAATACGAGATTTAATTAAAGATATAGATTCAGCTGTCATAATCCTAAAACATTTAATAAAACTACAAAATAACTAACAGCGATGATTCTATCATAAACAACAATATTTAAGATAGTAGCATAGGAGCTACACGCAGATGATGCTAAGCAATGATTCAAATTAAGTTAACCTATAAAAAATGTAGAATCGTAAATTTAATTTACGAAGCGCAAAAAGATTTTAGATCAATGTCAATTTCACAATAAAATTAAAGATGCAGTACCGAGAAATGCAAAAAAACCAACAATATCACAAGTAGTTGTTAATACCATTGAACCAGCCAATGCGGGGTCTAAATTAAATTTACGAAGCACAATAGGAATAAGGACACCGCAAAGTACAGATGAAGACATATTCACTACGATAGCAAACAAAGTAATACCTCCCAACAATATAGATTGAGAATATAACGCAGAAATTCCTCCTGCGATAGAAGCCCAAAACAAACCATTAATAACACCAATACTTAATTCATTTTTTAATAATACTAATCGATTGCCTGGAACAATTTGATTAAGAGCCATAGCCCTTACTACCATGGTTAATGTTTGGCTACCCGAAACACCTCCCATCGAAGCTACAACAGGCATCATTACAGCAAGTACTACCACTTGTTCGATAACATCATCAAATAAACTAATAGTGCTAGCCACTAACATTGCTGCAAGTAAATTTACACCTAACCAAACACTACGTTTTTTTACACTTTTCAGTACAGGAGCAAACAAATCTGCTCCTTTATTTACACCAGTACCAGCTACTAAACGGGTTTCATAAATTTGACGCTGGGTATTCAAAGCAAATTGCCAATTAACTTCACCAATCAAAATTTGATTATCATCTATCATAGGTAAAGCAGGCAATGAATTATACTCTAAAGCTTCAATAGCTTCCTGTAAGCTTAATTTGCCATGAAGAGTAGTGATATTACTAATAGCTAAGTCCATTAAACTTACATCGTCTTCATTAAGAAAAATCTCACAGCAATTTATAACTCCTTTAAATTGTTTACGATGATTAATTAAATATACCTGACGTCGAATATCATAATTGTAACGATGCATTAATAGTCTTGCTTTCTCTACATTAATATTAAATGGTAGAGTAGCAACTTTTCGTTCGGCCCAACGACCTAATTCATCTTCTTCAAACTGACTAGCTTGATCATATAACTCTAATTCAGTTTGTTCAATTAATCGAATTGCCTCGTTAATAATTTCTTCAGGTAATGAATCCGCCCATTCAATAAGAGAAAGATTATCAAGTTTAGCAAGAGTTAATTTCAGTTCAATTTTTGAAAGTGAATCAATAATTGAAAACCGAACATCACTGCGCATTTCTGTTAGAACTTCAATATGTAATTCCAATGGAAGAGCACGCCATAAACGAATACGAACTTCGATTGGAAAAGCTTCTAAGATTAAAGCAATAGAACCAGACTCTAATCCCTCTTCTATAAAAGTATTTAAAATACTACTTTGTTCCTGTTCATTAGTTACAGAAAGCAATTTAATTTGATAGGATAAATCTTGAGACTCACTCACTGAATAACTCCGTTTAGAAACGGTTAAAAGAAAGCATTTATTATTTCATAAATATTCGGAACATAGTACCATATGGAAAGAATAATAACTTAAAGAAATATAATAAAGTAGATATTTTTTTATTCATTTCAAGAATAAAAATATCAGAAATTCTACTTTATCTCAAATAAAGTAAATTATAGTTTTACTCAGAGTCTTAGGTAAATTAGATTGGGAATATTATACTCATGTTACATCTATAAAATATTTCTGTTAACAATTTCTAAGCAAAAAATATAAATTAATTACTAATAAATCTCTCCCTAAAACATTAGGCTTTTTTAGTTAAATTGAAGAAAGATTAATGATTTCGAAATGGGCACAACGATTTCATCAAATGGCTGAACTAGTTGCTTCTTGGAGCAAAGATCCTTCGACAAAAGTTGGTTCTGTTATCACCAAGAACAACCGTATAATTTCCGTTGGTTTTAATGGATATCCTCATGGTATTTCAGATACAGTAAATATTGATCCTCGTGATATAAAATATCTAAAAACACTTCATGCAGAAGAAAATGCAATTCTATTTGCTAAAAGTAACTTAGATGAATGCGAAATATGGGTAACTCATTTCCCTTGTCCTAATTGTGCAGCGAAAATTATCCAAACTGGAATAATAGCAGTACATTGTCCAAAACAAACCGAAGAGTTTCTTTTTCGATGGAAAGATAAATTAAAGGTTAGTCAAGACATGTTTTTAGAAGCCAAGATAAAAGTAAACTGTATTTCACTGAAAGATTTTCTTTAAAAATATTCCAAATAAATACAAGTGATTATTAATTAATAATCCTAAAAACCAACTCTACCTGAATATGCTGACGTTTCTTTTAGTAAAGATAAAACACTAGGTGTAGTCAGATCATCGATATTTAAACCATTAGCTAATTTTTGTCGAATATCACTGCTACGAATTGATATTCTTTCAGGACATATTAATATATTCCAATATTTTAATATCTCTTCTGACTTATAAAAATTTGGAAAATTCAATAAATTATCAGGCCCTAAAACAAATGTTATATCTGATTCAGGGAATTCATTTGATAATTCTAATAATAAAGTATAAGTTTTAACTGGTTTTTCTATCTTTAAGAGTTTTTCTTCAATCTTGGAACGTTCAACATTAAGTAAGTTAATGTCTGTAATGAATGCATCCACTAACTGACAACGAACCTGATAATTTATCATCTTTTTTCCAAAAGGATGATAAATACTTGGAATAAGTAAAATTTTATCAAAATGATTAAGGGAAGTAATAATACTTTTATGTCCTAAACTTGGTGGGTTAAAAGCGCTGCCAAATGCTGCAATTTTTCTCATTCTCAAGGTGCCAATATGCTAAATTATCCGAAATAATACTCTTAATTTAAAAAATTTAAAACTAAAATATGATAAAATTAGCATAAGTATTATTATTCAATAAGTTGAAAGGGATAATAGATGGAAACAATTATTCGTACCATTCGCAATGAAATGAAAGTACTACCTTCAATTAATCCATATTTTGAAATTAGTCGTCGAGTAAACTTTATTAAAAACAAACTGCAGGAGGCTAATTGTAAATCGCTTATTTTAGGTATTAGTGGAGGAATTGATTCAACAACATGTGGGTTATTAGCACAACTTGCAATTGAAGAATTAAATAAAGAATCATCCTCTAAAGATTATCAATTCATTGCTGTTTGTCTTCCATATGGTAAACAAGTAGATGAAGAATCAGCAAAATTAGCACTGTCAGTTGTTCGACCTACCTATTCTTGTTCTATCAATATTAAACCAGGAGTTGATGAATTATATAAAGCTACTAATAAGGCATTATCTGATATAAATTTACTTCCTAAGGAATTACAAAAAAAAGATTTTATCAAAGGTAACCTTAAAGCTCGAGTTCGCATGATAACTCAATATAAAATAGCAGGTTACTTAGAAGGGATAGTTTTAGGTACAGATCATTCAGCTGAAAATATTACTGGATTCTATACTAAATTCGGAGATTCTGCATGTGATTTAGCACCTTTATTTGGTTTAAACAAACGACAAGTGCGTACTATTGCCAGTACTCTTCATACACCAGAGCAACTAGTAAAAAAAGCTCCTATAGCAGACCTTGAAGAATTATCTCCGCAAAGAGAAGATGAAGATGTGTTAAACTTAACCTATGATCAAATTGATGATTTCTTAGAGGGGAAAGATGTTGATAAAAAAGTCATTAATCGGTTAATCAATCTTTATAAAACAACTAAACACAAGCGCCAACCAATACCTACTATTTATGATTAAACGAATTAATCCCTTTCCATGTTGCATTACCCAAGTTGTTATAAAATATGGACCGAAGCTGTATTAGTCGTACCGGAGGCAACTAAAGCACCAGAAACCATCACTACTATATCACCTTTACTTCCTAGACCAGATTGTAAGGCATTTTTTTTTCCATTTATATAAAAATCATCAGTGCTCTTAATAGAACCTATAATAACTGGCTTAACCCCTTTAGTTAAAACTAATTGAGCTGCTGTTTTTTTATTAGTAGTAAGGGCAAGAATATTTGCAGTAGGAAAATATTTTCGTACTGATCGAGCAGATTTTCCACTTTCAGTTGCTACAATAATAAGTGGAGAATTTAGTTTTTCAGCTGTCTCTACGGCACCTTTGCAAACTGCTTCAGTAATGCGTAACCGAGAACTATCTAATCGAGAACCGAGCTCAGCTTTAAGTGCACTATCAGCACGATTAGCAATTTTAGCCATAATTCTAACAGCTTCTACTGGATATTTTCCTTTAGCCGTTTCACCTGAAAGCATAACGGCATCAGTACCATCCATAATAGCATTTGCAACATCACCAGCTTCAGCTCGAGTAGGACGTGGGTTATTAATCATTGAATCAAGCATCTGTGTTGCAGTAATAACCATTTTTCTTGCACGATTACACTTCTCAATCATCATTTTTTGTGCAAAAATAACCTCTTCTGCTGGTATTTCAACTCCAAGGTCTCCTCGAGCTACCATAATTCCATCAGAAACTTCTAAAATTGAATCAAAATTATCAACGCCTTCCTGATTTTCAATTTTAGAAATAATATGGATCTTTTCACCACCATTCATATTTAAAATATTACGAATTTCAGTAATATCCTCTTTTTTTCGAATAAAAGAAGCAGCTATAAAATCAACTTCATGCTTGCAAGCAAACTTTATATCAGCTTTATCTTTCTCAGAAAGTGCAGGTAATTGAATAGATACTCCAGGTAGATTAATCCCTTTATTTTCTCCTAAGATAGCATTATTAAGAACTTTACAGCTAACTTCTGTTTCAGTGGTTTTAAGTACTTTCATTTTAATTAAGCCATCATCAATAAGAATTATGTCACCTACTAAAAGATTCTTAGAAAAATTTGGATAACTTACAGCAACAAGATATTGATTACCTAGGATCATACTATTACTTGTAAAAATAAATTTTTGACCAGCTGTTAATTTAACTTCGTTGCAATTTTTAAGTTTTAAAGTACGAATTTCAGGCCCTTTAGTATCTAAAAGGATAGATAGTTGTTCACCTGTTTTTTTCATAACTTTACGAAAATTTTCGATACGTATACTATGTTCTTTAAAACTACCGTGAGAACAATTTAATCGCATCACATTCATACCAGCATTTACTAATTCCCTTAGTTTGATAATAGACTCAGTTTTTGGGCCAATTGTACATACGATTTTTGTCTTTCTCATAAATAATCCTCTCCGGTCATCCTGTATTGAAGGATACAATTTGCTTTTTAAAAACTGATACAGTTAATTAAAAAAAGCTATATCAATCAAAACTATACTTTCAATATTGTATCATTAAATTGATATAACATCACTGTATACTTATTATGTAAGGATAAAAAACACCTAATCACACTAAAATCAATTAACTTAGTTGAAAAGAGAATAAAGGGTTATTATTAAATAATATTTTTGAATTGCTATCTATTTATCATCTCAAAAAAAAACAACTTATTTTAGTAATGTATAAACCATAATGAAAATGCTAACTTCTCTAAGACTTCACTTAATTTAAATTCTTGACTATATTATGATCCATGTACCCTAATTTTTTTCTGGTTTAAAGAACTAGAATAATTTCTGTTGGATTTGATTTTTTTATAACTTACAAGTGTATATTATACATATAAAGAAAATTTATCTAATTGATACATAAAGTTAGTTAAAATAATTACCAAATGATTCAAGTAAAATTCTCAGTGTCATCACTATTTCTCTGCTATTATTGAGAAAATATAATGGAGCCTATAACTATGTGTGGAATCGTAGGAGCGGTAGCACAAAGAAATGTGACTAATATTTTAATACATGGACTACATCGATTAGAGTATCGTGGCTATGACTCTTCAGGCATTGCTGTTGTAGATTTTAAATCAAATTTAACTCGTATACGCTGTTTAGGAAAAGTAAAAAATCTTGAAAATGCACTTAAAAAAAAGAAAGAACAGGTTTTTGGAAATATCGGTATTGCTCATACTCGCTGGGCAACTCATGGCGAACCTTCAGAAATCAATGCTCATCCACATACATCTGGAGATATTGCTGTGGTACATAATGGGATTATTGAAAACCATGAAGAATTAAGAAAAATTTTGCAGAGTCGTGGTTACATATTTGCTTCTGAAGCAGATACAGAAGTGCTGGCCCATTTAATCGAATGGGAACTACGGTTTTCAAATTCATTACGCGAAGCTGTACAAAAAACAACAATACAATTGGAAGGTACTTATGGAATAGTTGTAATTGATCGAAAAAATCCTAAATGCCTAGTAGTTACTCGATCTGGTAGTCCAATTGTAATTGGTTTTGGAATAAATGAAAACTTTCTAGCGTCTGATCAACTAGCACTATTAAATATTACCCGTCATTTTATGTACTTAGAAGAAGGTGATCTCGCTGAAATTACCTACCAAAAAGTAAATGTATTTGATATCAAAGGTCAAAAAGTCGAACGTAAAATCATTGAATCTAATTCGAAGGATCATATAGCAGCTAAAGGGCAATATCATCATTTCATGCAAAAAGAAATCTTTGAACAGGCTTCTTCTTTAAAAAATGCAATAGAAGGTCGTATTAATAAAGATTTAATTTTAACAAACGGTATTGGAGTTCATATTACTAAAATTCTACAAAAAATTGAGCATGTACAAATTATTGCCTGCGGAACTTCTTATAATGCTGGTATGACAGCACGTTATTGGTTTGAAAATTTAGCTGGTGTAGCTTGTGATGTTGAAATTGCATCTGAATTTCGTTATCGAAAATTCATAACTCGCTCTAATAGTTTACTTATTACAATATCTCAATCTGGTGAAACAGCAGATACGCTGGCAGCACTACGTTTAGCTAAGAAAAAAAATTACATCTCATTTATGGCAATTTGTAACACAGAAAATTCATCTTTAGTACGTGAATCAGATTTAATATTGATGATACGAGCAGGCGCAGAAATTGGCGTAGCTTCTACTAAGACATTTACTAATCAACTTGCTATTCTACTAATTCTCGTTACAGCTTTAGGTAAACAAAAGCATTTTATTAGCATTGAAAAAGAAAAAGAAATCGTTAATGCTTTGAATTTATTGCCAAAACAAATTGATAATTTACTTAATTTAAACCAAGAAATTCAATACTTATCAAAAGGATTTATTGATAAAAAAAATACTTTATTTTTAGGAAGAGGAGAGTTCTATCCAATAGCTATGGAAGCATCTCTCAAATTAAAAGAAATTTCATACATTCATTCAGAAGCTTATGCTGCTGGTGAATTAAAACATGGTCCACTTGCTTTAATTGATGTAAATATGCCAGTAATAGTGCTTGCTCCTAATAATGAATTATTAGAAAAATTAAAATCGAATATTGAAGAGGTAAAAGCTCGTGGTGGCATATTGTATGTATTTACTTCTATAGATACAGACATCAAAACAGATAAAGGGATGACAGTTATCTCACTGCCTAGTATAAGTGAAATAACAGCACCAATTTATTATACTATTCCAATGCAGTTACTTTCTTACTATGTAGGTTTAATTAAAGGAACAAACGTTGATCAACCTAGAAATCTAGCTAAATCAGTAACGGTTGAATAAAAGATTGGATATCCTTATTTAAATTAAGTATGATGATATCAGTTATATTAGCGCTTAAATCTTATTGTTACTTGAAAACATTCAGAGTTACTACTATATAAAAACTATAAATAACACCACCAAGAAACTAGAGTTCTTCTTTTATATTTATAAAAATAATTGATATTTAAACAGCGAGCAAGACACTGTACTTAAAATTTAATATCCCCTTAATGAAATTTCTCCACTAATATAGTTTTCTAACCCTTTTGAAGTTTTAATCAATAGTGCTCCCTTTTCATTAATACCATGCTCTATCCCCTCAATTTTATTTTCCCCAATGAGTAAAATTACTTTTTTACCAAAATAATTATCTAATTGATTCCAACGTTTGATAAATTTTCTAACACCATGTAATTCATAATATTTAAGTTCTGAATATAATGCATTAATTAATGCTATTGCTAATTCATTACGATCTAATGAAGAACGATCCGCCACCTCAATAAGGCTAGTCCAAGGAGAACTAATACCCTCTTTTGTTGAATTCATCAATAAATTCAAACCTATCCCAATAACAAGACTTTCCTTATTAACTGATTCAATCAAAATTCCAGCTAATTTTCGATCTTTGTAGCATAAATCATTTGGCCATTTAAGTTTAACTCCTTTTATACCAAACGTAGATAATACTTCAACAATTATAACAGCAATAACTATACTTAAACCTACTGCTGAATCTATGCCAGAATTTAATTTCCAATACATTGAGAAATATAAATTTTTACCAAATGGTGATACCCATTTACGTCCACGTCGACCACGACCCTTCGTTTGATGTTCAGAAATACAAACTGTACCTGATTTTATAGATGAGCTATCTAATAAATATTGATTAGTTGAATCAATAATAGGTATCAATTTAAGTGAATTTCCTATTTTAGATCTAATTAATCTAGCATTAAGAAAATCTATTGTTTCAGGCAGCTGATATCCTTTCTCTTTTAAATACGAGATATTAATGCCCCACTCTCGGATCCCTTCTATGTGTTTTTGAATTTCTGTAGGAGATATATCAAACCGAATAGATAATGCTCTCATAGAAAAAAAAGAACCTTTTGAAATAAGCTTAAGAATTGCAAGTTTTATCTCAATATTTTTTATAATTTATTGCTCCAAGATTAATTTCTGATGTACAAGACATAAGATGTACCTCATTTTCTAATTCCAAACCGTATTTATCAATTATCGTTCTTTGAATTAGAAGTGCTAAATTTACAATGTCTTGTGCACTTGCATTCTCTTTATTAATAATAACTAGTGCTTGAGAAGAACATACTTGCGCTCCTCCAATCATCGTACCCTTTAAACCACATTTATCGATTAATTCACCAGCAAAAATCTTCACCATACCTAATTTATAAGAATAATTTGGAATATCAGAAAACTTTTTCATTAAAGATTGATACTTGTAATAACAAACTAATGGATTTTTAAAAAAACTTCCTGCATTACCATTGATTATAGGATCTGGTATTTTTTTTTTCGAAGGTCACAAACTCGTTTAAATATTTTCTCAGAAGTTATAGTATTTCGATTAATCTTTTCTAAAGAATTATATTTAATATTTGCTACCCAGTTTTTCTTCAATTTGAGACCAATTGCAATTATAACAATTTTTTTGTAAAGCGCATGTTTAAAAATAGAGTCACGATATCCAAACAAACACTCTTGATTAGTTAAGCGTTGGATATTAAAAGTTTCTAAACAAAGTACATCAACATATTCACATATATCTTTTAATTCCATACCATAGGCACCAATATTTTGAATTGGCGCAGCCCCTGCGGAACCTGGAATTAAAGCCAAATTTTCAAGTCCAAAATAACCATTTTTAACTGCCCATTCTACTAGTGATGGCCAATCTTCTCCTGATTTAATATGTAAATGATAATTAGCTTTGGATTCTAAAACTGATTTTCCGAGTAGTTTATTTATTACCACTACACCTTCAAATCTTTCAGTAAATAAAATATTACTACCCTTTCCTAATACTACTTTAGGTAAATACTGCCAATAAACGCTTTGGTAAACTGAAATTAACTCATCTACTGAATTTACTTCAACAAGAATTTTGCAAAATTGTGAAACACCAAAAGTATGATAGTCCCTTAAATCTACATCTGTATATATGTTCATAAAATTTAAAATACAAGTAATAAATTATAACTCTATGCAATCCATAGTATATTATTATACGATAATCTAGAAGCATATATCATATATAATTTAAGTAATATCAAAGATAAACCAACAGAATAAATGTATTAAACAATAACATTATTTAATGAAATTTAATTGCATACATAAGATAAAGATCATTAGAGAAATTTTTTAGCATTATGATATAAACCAAACTACATGATATCTTCTACTTAAAAGTCTTTTGATTTTTGTTAGTATTCCTAATTAAAATATTTCATGCTTTTACTTAACTATAGAGGTAAAGAATATCTGGTATGATAGCCAAAAGGAATTCATTTAACCAACTTCCTACCCTTGCAATGAATCCAGAGAAATTTAAAATTCTCTATTCAGCAAAAAAATTTAGGAATCATATTATTAACGCAATCAAAACAGCCTGTACAAGGATTTATCTTGTTGCTTTGTACCTAGAAGATGATGAAGCAGGTCGAGAGATCTTATCTGAACTTTACAAAGCAAAAAAGAAAAAACCAGAGCTTGATACTAGTATCTGTGTTGATTGGCATAGAGCACAACGAGGTTTAATTGGTGAAGCATCTTCTGAAGGTAATGCGGCTATGTATAAATCTTTTTCTGATAACAATGAATATAAAATTCCTATTTTTGGTGTTCCAATTCATAGAAAAGAAATATTTGGTGTATTACACCTAAAAGGCTTTATTGTTGATAATCAAGTTATATACAGTGGCGCTAGTTTAAATAATCTTTATTTAAACTATCATGATCGTTATCGTTTTGATCGATATCATATACTAAATTGCAAAGCATTAGCTGATAGCATGGTCCAATTTATTCGCCAAGAAATAATCGATCACCCAGCAGTTAATGATTTAACTTCTGATTATAAACCAAGCACAAAGGATATAAAAACTGATATTCGTCAACTTCGAGCTTCTTTAGCTCAATCAAGCTATCAATTTATTTCAGAAAAAGCAAACCCAGAACAAATAGCTATAACACCTATCGTAGGAATCGGTAAACATCAAAATAGACTAAACCAGATCATTAATCAACTTATAACTCAGGCAAAAAAAGAAATTTTTATCTGTACTCCCTACTTTAATCTTCCAAAAAGCATAATTAAAAAAATAAAAATAGCCTTAAATTTAGGCTTAAAAGTAACAATTATCGTAGGTGATAAAACAGCTAATGATTTCTATATCTCACCAAAAGAAAAATTTAAGGCTATTGGAGGACTTCCTTATCTTTACGAAGTAAACTTACGTCAATTCGCTAAAGCCAACCAAGCAGATATTTCTAGCTGTAAACTTTCTATTAATCTATGGAAACATAATGATAACAGCTTTCATTTAAAAGGAATTTGGGTTGATAAACATTATATGCTAATTACAGGAAACAACCTTAATCCACGCGGGTGGAAATTAGATCTTGAAAATGCTATCTTAATCCAGGATAATTTTTTTTATTTAACTCCTCAAGTTGAAAAAGAGATAGAAAATATTCTTCGTCACACTAAGCCTATTTTTACCTATCGTCAACTAGAGAAAGTGGATAATTATCCAAAGAATGTAAAAAAACTAATTCGTAAAATAATCAGGATAAAGGCTGACCATGTGCTGAAGCACATTTTATAAAACATAGATAATACCAAACCTTCCAGAATAGTGTCTATGAAAACTTATTAAGTAAATTAGCTAGTTGACTTTAAGTACAGAAGCATGCAACATTAATCATGAAAGCAATATATAATATTACCTATCGTATTAAATTTAAGAGATATAAAATTCAATTTCTCCAAATCAAATAACTTTATGAAAAATACAACCAAAATTTTAGGTTCCATATGTACTAGGATATTGAAAACAACAATAAAGAACATGCTAAATAAAGATAGAAAAGAAAAGATAAAAACTAAAGTTTTTCCTAACCTCAGTACAAAGTTAGATAAAGTTAACTCAATTTGCTACAGATTAACTGACTAGCATCAATATCTATTTTGCTTAGCATCTTAAGCCCTATATGTGGTATAGTATTGAAAAAAAAAGGGAAATAATATAACTTTAATCACGAAGCTTGTTCATTAATATTATAAGAATGATTTCAGATGGTTTATTTATTTAAAGTTGCCCTGTTTATAAGCAACGAGCATTTTAGCATTTAGAGGTAATAAAATGGAAAAAGTTCCAATGACTTCCCGTGGCGCTCAACTATTGCGTGATGAGCTACGTCGATTACTTAAACTTCGCCCTAAAATTTCCGAAGCAATTGCAGAGGCTCGAGATCTGGGAGATTTAAAAGAGAATGCTGAGTATCATGCTGCTCGTGAGGAGCAAGCTATTTGCGAAGCACAAATTCGTGACATTGAATACAAACTCTCAGTAGCTCAGATTATAGATGTTAGCAAAATGAAAAACACTGGAAAGGTTATATTTGGAACTACTGTAACACTTATTGATATTGATACAAATGAAGAAAAAACCTATCAAATTGTTGGTGATGATGAAGCTGATATTAAGTCAGGTCGTATCTCTGTTAGTTCACCAATTGCACGAGGATTAATTGGAAAAATGGAAGGTGGTGAAGTGGTTATATCTACTCCAGGTGGAGATAAAGATTTTGAAATTAATAAAGTTCTTTATTGCTAATAACATAACAAGATGAATTACGAAAAGCTACGGCAAAGCAGTGACTTTCCGTCATCCATCAACACACACACTAGGTTGGTTTTATATATTCTTTATTAATTTATCATTATGTTCAGAACGAATCGCTCTAATTGCTATAACACATTGCTTTCTTAGAGTTTTTTATCAAAAAGTATTCTTGCAATGAGTTAAAAATTGTATATTATATGAATAAATCTTTACTTACATGCATTATGCCGCTAACGTTAATTGAATGTTATTGCATCGGAAGCAAAATTTTATTTAATGATTGCATCGTTCGAACTTTTTTTGGTTTAAAAACTCACATGAGCAAAAAAAATTCAGGTAGCTCCGCACGCTGGTTAAAAGAGCATTTTGATGATAGATATGCTAATGAAGCCAAGAAAAAAGGGTATCGTTCACGTTCTGTATTCAAGATTCAAGAGATTCAGAATAAAGATAAATTACTAGAAAAAGGAATGACAGTTGTTGATTTAGGAGCAGCCCCTGGCGGATGGTCACAATACGTAATTGATATAGTTAGAAGTGATATAGGACAAGTAATTGCTTGCGATATTTTACCAATCAATTCAATTCCTGGAGTTACCTTCTTGCAAGGTGATATTCGTGAGAAGAAGGTTTTTAAAACATTACTCAACAAAATTCAACCTGATAAGGTTAACGTGATATTATCTGATATGGCACCTAACATGACTGGTCACTCATCAATCGATCAATCACGTACAATGCATTTAGTTGAGTTAGCTTTAAACATTTGTAGACAAATTTTAGTGTCTAATGGTAGCTTTGTAGTGAAACTTTTCCAAGGCGAAGGTTTTGAGCAATATCTTAAAAAAGTTCGTAACGCTTTTAAAATTGTTAAAATCAGGAAACCAAATGCTTCTCGATCTCGTTCCAAAGAAGTTTATATTGTAGCTTCTGGTTATACAGATTCACTACTTTGCCATTAAAAGCACACGTTATGATATAGCTACAGATTACAAACTGTAGTACCCTACCCTTTAATTACAATTAATTATCGCGAGGCTGACACCTTGAGTGATATGGTAAAAAATTTAATTTTGTGGCTAGTTATTGCTGTAATATTGATGTCACTTTTCCAAAATTTTAGACCTGGAGAAAAGAACATCAGAACAGTTGATTACACTACATTTCTCCAGGAAGTGGGTCAAGGCCAAATTCAAGAAGCAACATTTAAAGGTCAAGAAATTACCTTTACACGTCGTGGAAGTACATCTAAGTCTATAACTTATATGCCAGTTTATGATCAAAAGCTTCTTGATGATTTAATTAACCAAAGCGTAAAAGTACAAGGAACTCCACCAGAAGAGCAAAGTCTTCTAGGTACTATTTTTATTTCATGGTTCCCTATGATCTTACTTATTGGTGTATGGATCTTTTTTATGCGCCAAATGCAAGGCAGTGGTGGTAAAGGTGCAATGTCTTTTGGAAAAAGTAAAGCACGTATGATGAGTGAAGAACAAATTAAAACTACTTTTTCTGATGTTGCTGGTTGTGACGAAGCAAAAGATGACGTTAAAGAGCTAGTAGATTATTTGAAAGATCCAAATAGATTCCAAAAACTGGGTGGTAAAATACCAACTGGTATTCTAATGGTTGGTCCTCCAGGTACTGGTAAAACATTGCTTGCTAAAGCTATTGCTGGTGAAGCAAAAGTGCCATTCTTTACTATTTCTGGTTCAGACTTTGTAGAAATGTTTGTTGGTGTAGGTGCATCTCGTGTACGAGATATGTTTGAACAAGCAAAAAAAGCAGCCCCTTGTATCATTTTTATTGATGAAATTGACGCAGTAGGTAGACAACGAGGAGCAGGAGTTGGTGGTGGGCATGATGAACGTGAACAAACTTTAAATCAAATGCTAGTTGAAATGGATGGATTTGAAGGCAATGAAGGTATTATTGTCATTGCAGCAACCAATAGACCAGATGTTCTAGATCCCGCCTTACTTCGCCCTGGCCGTTTTGATCGCCAAGTTGTAGTAGGTTTACCTGACATACGAGGTCGTGAACAAATTCTTAAAGTTCATATGCGCAAAGTTCCTTTATCAAACGATGTTGAGCCTTCTCTTATAGCACGTGGTACTCCAGGTTTTTCCGGGGCTGATCTTGCCAATCTTATAAACGAAGCTGCCCTCTTCGCAGCCCGTAACAATAAACAACATGTTTCAATGGTTGAATTTGAGTTAGCAAAAGATAAAATTATGATGGGTGCAGAACGTCGTTCTATGGTTATGTCTGAAGAAACTAAAGAATCAACTGCTTACCATGAAGCAGGTCATGCAATTGTTGGACGATTAGTACCGGAGCATGATCCCGTATACAAAGTTTCAATAATTCCTAGAGGACGCGCTTTAGGTATCACTATGTACTTGCCAGAACAAGATCGTTTAAGTATGAATCGTCAACATCTTGAATCTATAATATCTAGTCTTTATGGCGGTCGATTAGCTGAAGAGTTAATTTATGGAAAAAATCAAGTATCAACTGGGGCATCTAACGATATTGAAAGAGCAACAGAAATTGCGCGAAAAATGGTAACTCAATGGGGATTTTCAGAAAAATTAGGCCCTTTACTGTATGCAGAAGATGAAGGAGAAATTTTCCTTGGTCGAAGTGTTACTCAGACAAAACATATGTCTGATAATACAGCCAAATTAATTGATGATGAGGTTCGTAAAATTATTGATCATAATTATGACAGGGCTAAATATATTCTTGAAAAAAACATGGATATCATGCATGCAATGAAAGATGCTCTCATGAAATATGAAACAATTGATTCAGGACAAATTGATGATTTGATGGCACGCAAAAAGGAGATAAGAGAACCTGCAGGTTGGAATGATAAGGTTAAAGGAAATGGAAATCAAACATCTTCAAATAGAAACTCTAATACAACAATAATAAATTAAAAAGACATTAAGACAAAGTATTATGAACGCATAAGCTGATAACTAATTTCAAATCTTTTTTTCTATTTTTAGAACTATATGATTATCAAAAATAATACAAAATCACTTGATTTATCTAAGATTCATATTATGGGAATCTTAAATGTTACGCCTGATTCTTTCTCTGATGGTGGTAAATATAACTCGCTAGATAAAGCTTTTCTACAAGCGCAAAATATGATTAATTCTGGAGTTAGCATTATTGATATTGGAGGAGAATCAACAAGACCAGGGGCAAGTAAGGTATCTTTGTCAGAAGAACTTAAGCGTGTTCTCCCTATCATTAAAATAATCCGGGAATATAACAGTGATATATGGATTTCTATTGATACTAGTAAGCCAGAAGTTATGAGGCAAGCTATAGAAATGGGAGCAGATATGATTAATGATGTTTGTGCTATGCAAGTACCAGGAGCTTTAGAAATTGCTAAAACGTTTCAAGTTCCAGTTTGTTTAATCCACACAAAAGATAAATATATCCAACAAACCAACTCTCAAGATATTTCTCGAGAAATAATTAGTTTTTTTATCAAAAGGATTAAGGCTTGCGAAATTGCAGGGATAAAGAAAAATAAATTAATACTCGATCCTGGTTTTGGGTTTAATAAAACTTTAAAGAATAACTATCAAGTACTAGCACATTTAGAAAAATTTCATCAATTAGGTTTTCCAATTTTAGTTGGAATATCTAGAAAATCTATGCTGTTTAAATTATTAAATAAAAAACCTGAAAATTGTGTTCTTGCCAGTGTAATATGTGCAACTATTGCAGCTTTTAAAAGGACTAATATCATTAGAGTGCATGACTTTAGAGAAACATTAGAAGCAATGAAAATTATCAAGATGATTCGAGCTAATTCTAACTTCGAATAATAATTAAGGAACAAGTATGTCTAATAAAAAACGTTACTTTGGTACTGATGGAATTCGAGGAAAAGTAGGAAGACATCCAATTACTCCAGATTTCATTTTAAAATTAGGTTGGGCGGCAGGTCGTATACTAGCTAAAAAAGGCACCAATAAAGTAATCATTGGAAAAGACACTCGTATTTCTGGTTATATGCTTGAATCATCTTTAGAAGCTGGGCTTGCGGCTGCTGGTCTTAAATCTATTTTAACCGGTCCTATGCCAACTCCGGCTATTGCCTACTTAACTCAGACTTTCCGTGCAGAAGCAGGTATTGTGATTTCTGCATCACATAATCTTTACCAAGATAACGGAATTAAATTTTTTTCTTCAGAAGGAACTAAGTTACCTGATGATATTGAATTAACAATTGAAAAGGAACTTGATAAAAATATAGAATGCGTACAATCTGCTAAATTAGGTCAAGCAACACGTTTAAATGATGCTGCTGGTCGTTATATTGAGTTTTGCAAAAGCACCTTTCCGGTAGATAGTAATCTAGCAGGATTAAAAATTGTCATTGATTGTGCTAACGGCTCAACTTACCATATCGCACCAACAGTATTTACCGAGCTTGGTTCTAACGTAATTGCAATTGGTGTACATCCTAATGGTATAAATATTAACTATAAGCGAGGATCTACCAATGTTAAAGCTTTACAAAAAAGAGTTTTAGATGAAAAAGCAAACTTAGGTTTAGCATTTGATGGTGACGGTGACCGAATCATTATGGTAGATGAGTTAGGCAATAAAGTCAATGGTGATCAGATTGCCTATATTATTGCCTCTGATGCTCTGTACCAAAATAAATTAAAAGGCGGTGTTGTTGGAACATTAATGACAAACTTAGGTATGAAAAATGCTTTAAAAAATATAGGTATCCCTTTTATCCAAACACATATTGGTGATCGCTATGTAATGGAGGAATTGCTAAGACAAAACTGGAAAATTGGTGCTGAAAGCTCTGGACATATAATTTTACTTGATAAAGTGACTACAGGGGATGCAATTGTTGCAGCCCTGCAAGTACTAACTGCAATAGTAACTCAAGGAAAGTCATTAAATGAACTTTTACAAGGAGTAACATTATATCCTCAAGTACTTAAAAATATAAAAATAGCTAATAATTCAAATCCACTTCAGGAAAAAACTGTTAAAAATACTATCAGTGAGGTTAGGAGATTTTTAGGCAAAAAAGGACGAATCTTAGTAAGGAAATCTGGTACTGAACCATTACTGCGTATAATGGTTGAAGGAGAAGATATGGAATTAATCAATGCTTTAGCAGAAAAAGTTGCTAATGCAATTCTTAAAAACTGCTCATTGCTTTAATAAGCAATATATTATGAGCTTTATTTTAGTTAGGTATATAAATTACTATTTATAGTAAATTTTACTTGTTCTTATGGTTCATTTTACGTTAGGATTATTCTTTGTATATTTAAGAGCCTTATTAATTTTACTCTTCTAAAATTAATAATAACTCTAATAGTTAGATAAAGTACATATAGGAAACTGTCATGTTTTCAGTCTTACTAGCTGTTTATCTTTTAACAGCATTTTTCATTGTTTCCTTTATACTGATTCAACAAGGAAAAGGTGCAGATATAGGGGCTTCATTTGGTTCTAGTGCTTCAAACTCTATTTGGGGTACTAGCGGAAGAGGAAGTTTTTTAGCTAAAATAACTTCTATCTTTGTAGCTATATTTTTTATACTAAGCTTAATACTGGGCAATATGTCTGCTAATAAAACAAGCAAAAGGTCAGTTTTAAGCAATCATCAAGATGAAATTGTTGCATTAAATAAGGATAGTTCTACTGATAAAAATATAGATTCAAGAAATAATGATATACCCTAATAAAAACAAATCATTTTTTTGTGCCGAGATGGTGAAATTGGTAGACACGCTAGCATGAGGTGCTAGTGCTTTATGTGTGAGGGTTCAAATCCCTCTCTCGGCACCATTACTTACCATAATTTTATTTACAAATTGTTTTTTTAACCATATGATTTAATTAACTTTAGGTAGATGGATTTTTGGTGCTTTTATTTTTATATTGCATAAATCCAGAGCAATTTAAAGAACACATTCACTTGTTTTATTTTATACAATTGGTATAGAATCTTTTAAGTGATTATCTGGAATTTAAATTGGGCTCCATGCCCTTTTTTTATTTCTGGAGCATTTTTTATATGACTAATTTAGAAAAACAATTGACTGACATACTCAACGGGCCTATATCAGCATTAGGTTATGAATTTATTGGATTAGAATTTAACTATCCAATCAATTCAATATTACGAATTTATATTGATAATAAAATAGGAATTAATATAGATAATTGTACAGAAGTTAGTTATCAGGTGAGTGCTATACTAGACGTTGAAGATCCCATTTCAATACCCTATATTTTAGAAGTTTCTTCTCCAGGCTTAGACAGACCACTTTTTAAATTAGCGCATTATGAAAAGTTTATTGATCATGAAGTTAATCTCATTCTGAAAGTAACAATAAATAATTGCCGTAAATTTAAGGGAGTAATTCATTCTGTTAGAGATCAATGTATCGTACTGAATGTCCAAGGAGAAAAAAAACGATTTGTACTCAATAATATCTTGAAAGCTAACTTAATTCCAAAATTTAAATTTCTTTGAGAAATAGATGCTTAAGAGGCTAAATTTAAAATGAGTAAAGAAATTTTAGCAGTAGTAGAAGCAGTTTCAAATGAAAAAGCTGTACCTAGAGAACGAATTTTTGAAGCTTTAGAGATTGCTTTAGCTACATCAACTAAGAAAAAATATGAAATCGATATTGATGTGCATGTTATTATCGACCGGAAAACAGGTGAATTTCAAACTTTTCGTCAATGGGAAGTAGTTAAAACAGTTGAAAATCCGACAAAAGAAATTTCCATCGAAGCTGCTCAATATGAAAATGAAACTATTACTATTGGTTGTTTTATTAAAGATAACATCGATTCAGTAACCTTTGATCGCATCACTACCCAAACGGCAAAACAAGTTATTGTACAAAAAGTACGTGAAGCTGAACGAACACAAATTGTCTCACAATTTATAGATAAAGAAGGTGATCTAATTACTGGTGTTGTCAAAAAAGTAAATAGGGAAATAGTAATTTTAGACTTAGGTAACAATGCTGAAGCAGTAATTTTACGTGATGATCAACTACCGAGAGAAAATTTTCGACCAGGAGATCGTGTTCGTGGACTTTTATATAAAATTGTACCTGAATCTCGCGGTTTCCAACTGTTTATTACTCGTTCAAAACCTGAGATGCTAGAAGAATTATTTCGTATTGAAGTGCCAGAAATTGGTGAAGATCTTATTGAATTAAAAGGTGCTGCTCGTGATCCTGGCTCTCGTGCTAAAATAGCAGTCAAAACTAACGATCGTCGAATTGATCCGGTTGGTGCTTGTGTTGGTATGCGTGGTGCTCGTGTCCAAGCCGTTTCTAGTGAATTAGCTGGTGAACGTATTGATATCGTACTTTGGGATGATAATCCAGCTCAATTTGCTATCAATACAATAGCTCCAGCAGATGTAGTTTCAATTATAGTTGATGAAGATGAACATTCTATGGACATTGCAGTTGAAAAGAATAATTTAGCACAAGCTATTGGTAGAAATGGTCAAAATGTACGTTTAGCATCTCAATTAACTGGCTGGGAGCTTAGCATAATGACTATTACTGAACTAGAAGAAAAACATCAAAAAGAATCACAAGCATCTATTAAAATATTTATGAAGTATCTAAATATCGAGAAAAATTTTGCAGAAATCTTATCTGAAGAAGGATTTTCATCGTTAGAAGAAGTAGCTTATGTACCAGTTAATGAATTATTAAAAGTAGATGGATTAAATAAAAAACTTGTTGAAGAACTTCGTAGCCGTGCTAAAGATGCACTTACAACTATAGCATTAGCACAGGAAGAAACTTTTGAAGGTGTTAAGCTTTCTCAAAATCTACTTAATCTTAAAGGTCTAGAACGTGAAATGGCATTTAAGCTTGCAGCGAAAGGAATCAGTACACTAGAAAATCTAGCTGAACAAAGCATTGATGAGCTAGAAGGAATCAATGGATTAACAGAAGAACATGCCGGTAAGCTAATTATGGAGGCACGTAACATTTGTTGGTTCAATAATGGGAAATAATTTCAGCAACAAAGAGGATGCCTAATGACAGAATTAACTGTAAAAGCTCTAAGTCAAGAGATTGGCATACCAGTTGATCGCTTAATTGAGCAACTTGCTGATGCAGGAATTAAAAAAGCAAGTAATGAGAAAGTTTCAGATGTCGAAAAACAAAAGCTATTAAGTCATCTAAAAAAGGAACATGGTGATATGTCTGGAGAATCTGAACCGACTCGTTTAACTCTTCAGCGTAAAACTAGAAGTACATTAAGTGTCATAGCAGGAAGTGGAAAAAGCAAAGATATTCAAGTAGAAGTGCGCAAAAAACGTATCTATGTAAAACGCAGTAGTATTGAAGATAAAACTACAGAAATTTCAACAACACTCAAAGTAAATGAAAAAAATAAAACCATTAAAAAGAAAGCTAAACGGGTGCAAGCTGGAAAGGCTAAGAAACAAATGAATTCAAAAAATGCAGACGTTAATGCAAATGAACAAGTAGTAAAAAAACAAATTGATGAATTTAAGCTCCGTCAAGAAGAGGAAGCTCAGCGTAAAGCAGAAAGAGAATCAATAAAACTTGTAGAAAAAGCACGTAAACTTGCTGAAGAAAACCAAGTTCGTTGGACTGAAGAAGAAAGAAAAACAGAACTAGAAAATTCTGATTACCATTTAACTACTTCTACATATGCTCGTGAAGCTGAAGATGATGAAGATCGTAAAAAAGAAGAAGGAGGACGTCGAAAGAAAAAAAAACATTCTAACCATGAGCACATTCGTGATACTCGTAATAATCAACGCAATAGCAAAATTCGAAACAAAAACAAACATTCTATATTAAACTCAACCCAGCATACTTTTACTAAAACAGCTGTAGTAACTAAACAGGATATTATCATTGGTGAAACAATTATTGTTTCTGAACTAGCAAATAAAATGTCAATGAAATGCGCCGAGGTGATTAAAGTTATGATGAAAATGGGAGCCATAGCTACCATTAATCAAGTAATCGATCAAGAAACAGCTGCCCTAGTAGCTGAAGAAATAGGATATAAAGTTATCCTGCGTAAAGACAATGATCTTGAAGAAGCAGTACTTTCCGATCGTGATTCTGATACTCTTCCAAAGAGTCGTGCTCCAGTAGTAACTATCATGGGACATGTTGATCATGGTAAAACTTCCACACTTGATTATATTCGCAAAGCTCATGTGGTTTCTAAAGAATCTGGTGGTATCACACAACACATAGGTGCATATCACGTAAAAACTAAAAATGGAATGATTACATTTCTGGATACTCCTGGACACGCAGCTTTTACTGCTATGCGTGCTCGGGGGGCTCAAGTAACAGATATAGTTGTACTCGTTGTCGCAGCGGATGATGGTGTTATGCCACAAACAATTGAAGCAATACAACATGCTAAAGCAGCCAATGTTCCGTTAATTATTGCCGTCAATAAAATAGATAAAGAAAACGCAAACCCAGATAATATAAAAAACGAGCTCGCAAATTACAGTGTTATACCTGAAGAATGGGGAGGTGAGAATATGTTTGTTAATATCTCTGCAAAACAAGGTACTAATATTGATATTCTGTTAGAAACTATTCTCCTACAATCTGAAATGCTTGAACTTACCGCCATTAAAGACGGAATGGCTTCTGGTATTGTAATCGAATCTCGTCTGGATAAAGGTCGTGGTCCAGTAGCAACGATTTTAGTTCAGTCTGGTACGCTAAATAAAGGTGATATAATACTTTGTGGTCAAGAATATGGTCGTGTTCGTGCTATGCGGAATGAAAATGGTCAAGAAATTATAACTGCAGGTCCATCTATCCCTGTAGAAATTTTTGGTCTTTCTGCTGTTCCAGTATCTGGTGATGATGCTACAGTCGTACGTGACGAACGCAAAGCTCGTGAAGTAGCTAATTATCGTCAAGGCAAATTTCGTGATGTAAAACTTGCAAACCAACAAAAAATTAAACTTGAAAATATATTCTCAGATATGACTTCTGGTGATATTGCCGAACTAAATGTTGTACTTAAAGCTGATGTTCGAGGATCTGTTGAAGCTATTTCAGACTCTTTACTTGAGCTTTCTACTAATGAAGTAAAAGTAAATATAGTTGGTTCTGGTGTTGGAGGGATTACAGAAACTGATGCAGTTCTTGCAGCTGCTTCTAATGCAATAATTCTTGGTTTTAATGTACGAGCAGACGCATCTGCTCGTCGTACTATTGAAACAGAACATTTAGATCTTCGTTACTATTCAGTTATTTATCAATTAATTGATGAAGTAAAAAAAGCGATGAGTGGAATGCTTACACCAACATTAAAACAACAAATTATTGGTCTTGCGGAAGTTCGTAATATATTTAAATCACCTAAACTAGGTGCAATTGCAGGTTGTATGGTAACTGAAGGTCTAATTAAGCGTAGCAATCCAATCCGAATATTACGTGACAATGTTGTTATTTATGAAGGTGAATTAGAATCTTTACGTCGCTTTAAGGATGATGTTCAAGAAATTAAAAATGGTTATGAATGTGGTATTGGCGTTAAAAACTATAATGATATTCGTATTGGTGATCAAATAGAAGTATTTGAAATTTTCAAAATTACACGTACTTTAGATTAAATACAGCAGCCAAATAAAATGCCTAAGGATTTTAGCCGAACTAAACGCATTGCACAGCAGCTACGCAAAGAACTAGCTTATATTCTGCAACACAAAATTAGTGAACCTAGTTTAGGTATGATAACTATTTCTGATATACAAATATCACGTGATTTATCCTATGCTAAGGTTTTTGTAACTTTTTTTTCCAATAAAAAAATAGAAACACCAGAAAATCGTTTATCTTTGCTTAAAAAGTATGAGGTTTATATCCGTATGCTCTTGAGTAAACGTATACGTTTACGTTTAACACCTCATATTCATTTTTCTTATGATTACACCTTAACTAAAGGTAGACACATATCAAACCTAATAAACAAGGATAGTTATCGAATTCGTAGTAATAAAGCAAAATATCAAAAAAAGGATGAACTGTTATGATAGAAAACTATCTAAATAGTCGTTCAGTTAATGGAATTATTTTACTTGATAAACCGATGAACATTTCATCTAATCATGCATTACAACAAGTTAAACGGCTTTATTGTGCTAAAAAAGCAGGACACTCTGGTACTCTTGATCCTTTAGCAACTGGTATGTTGCCAATCTGTTTTGGAGAAGCAACAAAATTCTCTCAATTTTTATTGAACTCTGATAAATGTTACATTGCAAAAATAAAACTTGGTGAACGTACTGATACCTCAGATTCAAATGGAAAAATTATTGAAACTCGTGATATAAATGTAACACGAAAACAATTAGATCATTCTTTAAAAAAATTTACAGGTGAAATTCTTCAAATTCCTTCAATGTTTTCTGCACTAAAATATAAAGGTTATCCACTTTATAAATATGCTCGTAATGGAGTTGAAATTCCACGTAAAGCGCGTAAAATTACAGTATACTACATAAAACTTCTTTACTTTAAAAAAGATGAGCTCGAGATAGAAATTCACTCTTCAAAAGGAACTTATATACGTACTATTGTAAATGATCTAGGTGAAATTCTAGGATGTGGAGCTCATATTACTCAGTTACGACGTATTGGGTTCGCTAATTATCTATATCATCAAATGATAACATTAGATGAACTTAATGAACTAGTTAAACAGGCTCAGAAAAAAAAGCTTCCTAATGAAACATTCTTAGATTCTTTATTGATGCCAATGGATACTGCTATTAGACACTTACCTAAAATAAATATAGATGAAAAACTAGTAAAACTTATTTGTAATGGCATCAAAATTAAATTGCCAGAAGAAGAGATATCAGCTCAAGGTTTTGTTCGAATAATAACTAAAGAAACTAAAATTTTCATTGGTGTTGCCATGATTGATAAAAGTGGAACAGTAATCCCGAAACGCTTAATATCATCTTGAAAAAATAACTTTTCAAAAAGTAGTATATACAAACTTATTTTTAAGTTATATACTTCTATTTTAATAAACTTAAAGGATACAAGTAATCAAAATTGCAAAGCACTTTCTACTAAATAAAGTTAATGACTTGTTTTTTGTTTTTAATGATAGATAATGTAGCGGTATATATATAAGTTAACATATTTTATTTTATGGCTATGCTGCTTATTATCGATAATTACGATTCCTTTACATACAATTTATATCAATATTTCTGTCAACTAGGAAGAAAAGTCAAGGTAGTACGCAATGATAAAATTGATATTTCTGGGATTCAAAGACTTAATCCAACACACTTAGTTATTTCTCCTGGCCCATGTACACCTAATCAAGCTGGCATTTCTTTAGAAGTAATTAAATACTTTTCAGATAAACTGCCTATTTTAGGAATTTGTCTTGGTCATCAGGCTATTGCACAAGCTTTTGAAGGAACAATAGTACATGCTCGTCAAATTATGCACGGCAAAACATCACTCATTGTACATAATCGACAGGATATATTTTATGGATTGAAAAATCCATTTACAGCAACACGTTATCATTCATTAGTTGTTGAAAAAAACACGTTGCCAGATTGCTTTGAAATTACAGCATGGACTGAATTAGCTAGTGGTTGCATAGATGAAATCATGGGCTATCGTCATAAAATATTTGCAATTAATGGAATACAATTTCATCCTGAATCAATAAAAACAGAGCAAGGACATCAGCTTTTATTAAACTTTATTCAATAACTAAGTTTATTTAAGTAAAACTAACTTTTGCTGATTTTAGTTTATTAATATAGGAAACTATAATGATAAGCAAGAATCAGGTTCAGGTAGTGCGTAGTTAAATGATGTAATGGTTCATAATCCAATAAAACCAAATCATACTTGCGCTGTAATTATAGAACCTTTAAAAAAGATTAATCTTATCAAAAAATAAATTTATTCAAACCATTAAGCAACTATGTATGTTATTAACACGATTTTTGATTTTTTGATGAAGTACAAACAAGTAATGTTCATACTGGAAACTTTTATGCATACCAAGGTTTAGGGTTTATCCTAAACCTTCTAAGCATAATAGCTAAAATCACCTGGCTGTTTAATCTTAATTAAAGCTAAATTCAAATTATCAGCTTTTATTACTCCTGGAACTATCGATGTTACTAGTATTACTAATTCACTAGATAAAGAATATTTTGGTCCTTTTCTACAAATAGTATCTTACCAAGGCCTAGTTTAGTTTTGCAATTAAATCTTAAATTCACTATATGTCATATGTCATATAACAAATTTGTTAATTCTATTCACTATAATTTTAGTCTTAATCTATGGCTTATAATGTCACAATAACCTTCATAGCTAAAAATATATTATCGTTAAGTATAGATTTATTAAATCTATTAAATATCTAAAAATATTTAATAACCGAAATCAACGAGTACCATAAACCACAATAGTTTTACCATGAGCTGAAATTAGATTCTGCTCTTCTAACATCTTTAAAATACGCCCAACAGTTTCACGAGAGCAACCGACAATCTGTCCAATTTCTTGACGAGTAATTTTAATTTGCATCCCATCAGGATGAGTCATTGCATCAGGTTGTTTAGCTAAGTTTAATAAAGTCTGTGCAATCCGACCTGTTACATCTAAAAACGCCAAGTCACCTACTTTCTGACTAGTAACTTGAAGACGCCTTGCCATTTGTGCAGAAAGATGCATTAAAATATCTGGATTAACTTGAATGAGTTGACGAAATTTCTTAAATGAAATTTCAGCTACTTCACAAGGAACTTTTGCACGTACCCAAGCTGTACGTTCCTGATCTTCTTCAAATAAACCAAGCTCGCCAATAAAATCACCTTGATTAAGATAAGAAAGAATCATTTCCTTTCCTTCTTCATCTTTAATAAGAACAGCAACAGAACCTTTAACGATATAGTACAAAGTCTCTGATTTTTCACCTGCATGAATTAATGTACTTTTTGAAGGATACTTATGAATATGACAATGTGAAAGAAACCACTCTAGTGTTGGATCAATTTGAAGTTTACCTAGAACCATAATTTTCACTTCCTTTAATAGGTAGGCTATAAACCTGACTATTCTAGCAAAATCTAGAACAAACTTACTAGAGTAAAAATAATTTACAAGAGCTAGAAGCCAACTTAATATTTTACTCAATAAGGAAATGAAAAACAATAATATTACTAACTAAATTACAAGATTTCCATCATATTATATTACATTTATAATACCTAAATTATATAGCTAGGCTCTATAACAAACTAGAAGAATCAGTAATATTAATTACTATAGAATCAAACAAAAAATATTTAAATTTAGTATTAATTAATTTTGTACTTAAACTATTGACTCAATATCTTTAGCTAAAAATTTACCAAAAATAAATGCTAAACAGATCTAACGGAAAAAATTTGAACTTTGCTTAAAAATATTAAAAGTAAAAACTACTTGCCCTCCGATTTTTTATCACGAGCTAGTAAATCTTTAGCTGCTAAATGCACATTTTTCCCTTGATATAATACCTGATATATTTGCTCAACAATTGGCATTTCTGCATTCACACGTTTTGCAAGCATATAAACCTCTTTTGTATTATGATAGCCTTCAATAACTTGACCTATTTCTTTTTGAGCTGTAGCTATGTTTTGCCCTGCTCCTACTGCAACACCAAAACGACGATTACGAGATTGATTGTCAGTACAAGTTAATACTAAATCTCCAAGACCTGCCATACCCATAAAAGTTTCAAGTTTTGCACCTAAAGCAAAACCTAAACGTGTCATTTCTGCTAAACCCCGAGTAATAAGTGCCGTACGAGCATTAGCACCAAACCCAATTCCATCTGATATCCCAGCACCTATCGCAATAACATTTTTTACTGCACCACCAAGCTGCATGCCTGTAAAATCACTATTAGCATATACACGAAATGTCTTATTACAATGAATTTTTTCTTGTAATTCTTCTACGAACTGAATATCAGATGAAGCAACTGATATTGCAGTTGGCATCCCCATAGCAAGCTCTTTTGCAAATGTAGGGCCAGATAAAACTGCTAATGAATACTGATTACCAATAACATCATGAACAACTTCTTCCAAAAGACGACCTGTTTCCGGTTCAAGACCTTTAGTGGCCCAACAAATTCTTGTGTCTTTACGGAGATAAGGTTTTATATCCCTTAAAATACTAGAAAAAACATGACTTGGTACTACAATCAATAGATCACGACTAGCCTGAACAAGCTTTTCTAAATTAGACTCAATGATAAGCGTTTTTGGAAAATTAATACCAGGCAAAAATCGATGATTAGCACGATCTTTAATAAGTTGCACCATATGGTCTAACTTATGTCCCCATAATAAAACAATATTATCGCTATTACGAGCTAAAGAAATAGCTAATGATGTGCCATAGGAACCGGCTCCAATGACTGCCATAGAAACTTCGTTAGTATAATTATTATTAACATTTAGAACCATTATTTTTTCGTACCTAATTATATACAACTCAATCTATCTGATACTAGATTAAGCACTAAAATATTTTGCGTTAATAAGGTTCTTTTAATAGAAAAGCAGGTCACATTCAGTGTTTTCCTTTGTTTTCTTGTTTCTTTAAATAATTTATAAATAGTGCATCAAAATTTACTGGATCTAGATTAAGTTGAGGAAAAGTACCTTTAATAACTAAACTTGAAATAGTTTCTCTGGCATATGGAAATAAAATATTTGGACAAAAAGCGCCTAAACAATGAGCTAGTTTATTTGCTTTTATATTATTTACAGTAAAGATACCACCCTGTTGAATTTCACATAAAAAAGCTGTTTCTTGTGCATTAGTAACAACTACTGTTAACCGTAATAAAACTTCATAAGTACTTTTGTATAATTCAGAACTTTTAGCATCAATCTCCAATTTTACATCTGGTTTCCATGCTTTCTTAAATACCTGGGAGGAACTTGGCACTTCAAAAGATACATCTTTTAAAAAAATACGTTTAATTGAAAAATTCTGTTGTTCTTGGTTTTCATCTTCAAGAGCCATCATATAATCCTTAAATAATACATTTTATACTCCTTAGAATAAATTTGCTAAATAAAATCAAATTTATTTTTTTTAAAATACCTCTAAAAAAAGTCTAGTTTATCTACCTATAGGTAGCATACCTCTATATAATATTATTAGAAATTAAAGGAATATTATCTTCCTTCCAAGCGATTAAACCATTTTTCAAGACATTAACTTTTTTAAACTTAGATTTTATCAATAAATGAGCACTTTCTTTAGAAGAGTTACCAGTTTCACAAACTACAATAATTGGTCTGGATTTATAATTTATAAGGTTACCTAAATTGCCTTTTTTAAGGTCTAATGGTAAGATATTAACAGAATTAATAATATGACCTTTTTTAAATTTATCTTGAGAACGGATATCAATTATAATTCCATTTTCACGATTCATTAATAAAACTGCTTCTGAAGTGGTTATTTCTTTATATAAGATATTGTAAGATTTAAGAAAATGAACGATTAAAGCAAAAAAAAGAGAAAGCCATATTAAAAATAAAATCAAATTTTGTTGAAAAAAATCAATATACTCTTGCATATTCCCTGTTCTTGCAATGTTTAAATAAACTTGATATGGAGTATAACGAAAATACTAATCCAAGGCGAGTAAATGAAAGGTTAATTATAATGTAAATTCATGCTTTATAAAATGGGAAGGCCATTACTTGATCAATATTATCACAGCCTAACGCAAGCATGACTAATCGATCTATACCTAAGGCTACACCCGAACAATTTGGCAAACCAGATTGAATTGCATCAATTAAATGATAATCAATAGGGTTACTTGGTAAACCCATATCTATACGAAGAAGATTATCATGTTTAAAACGCGCTAACTGCTCTTTAGGATTATTAAGTTCATAAAAACCATTAGCTAATTCAATACCATTAAAATATAACTCAAAGCGATCTGCTACCCTTTTATCATTGGCATTGATTCTAGCAAGTAAGGCCTGTGAAGATGGAAAATTATAAACAAATATAGGAACTTGTTTATCAAATGTCTTTTCTACAGCAAAACTAAATAGTAATTGAAGTAACATATCCCTATTTGTTAGCAAATTAGAACTATCATGCAAACCAAACCTCAGTGCAGCTTGTTGTAACTGTTCTATAGGATCTTCCAATGGACATATCCCTAAAGCATCGATAAAAGCTTGTTGATAACTAATACGTTCTGCTAATCTGGAATTTAAAATTAACTGAAGTAATTCATCCACTTCATCCATAAGTTGATGATGATTAAAGTCTACTCTATACCACTCTAACATTGTAAATTCTGGACTATTATGAGAACCACTCTCATTATTACGAAATGATTTACAAATTTGATATATAGAACCAGACCCTGCTGCTAATAAACGCTTCATATGAAACTCGGGACTAGTTATTAAATATATTGGAGTCCCATTAGTATAATTAGGACCAATAAAGGATGTTTTAAAACTACTAAGATGAATATCTGTTACTGTTCTATGACTTAAAGATGGAGTATCTACTTCCAAAATACTTCGTTTAGAGAAAAACGCACGAATATTATTAATAATAGTACTACGTTTTTTTAATTGTTCAATTGTTGCTGTAGGTTTCCAAGTTAATTTCATTCCAAATTATTTCCAGCTTTAAATACTATTTTCGTATTTAGATTATGTTACATTTCTATAGTTTATGGAAACTTTAAGTATAGCCTGATTTAGAATTACCAGAATGACCAATAACGATTAGTATCTATTTTTTTTTGACATTTTTTTAATTGCCAACCATAATCTCTTGCCTGTTCTTCCACTTTTTTCGCGATATTTTTTAAAAATAAATTTGATTGATACCTTTTCTGTTTGTAACCACGTCTGCCTTCATGATATGCAATATACTGATTATAAGAATCCCATTTAGATATCCCTAATTGTTTTTGAGTTTCATTAATATACCAACCGATAAACATAATAGAATTATCAAAATTTGTCCTACTAGCACTTGAATTGATTTCATTCTGAAAATCTTTCCAAGTAGAATCTTTTGCTTGTGCATACCCATAAGCAGTACTTAGTCTCCCCCATGGTATAAAACCTAAAATATACTTCTTTGGAGGACGAGCATTATGCTTATAGTTGCTTTCTTGTGCCATAAATGCCATTGCAATATGAATTGGAACCCTAAATTTTTTTTTCATTTTAACAGCAGCAGCATACCAGTTTGGTTTTTCCTGAAAAATTGCACATATATCGTTTTTTTGTTTTGGTGGTGAACTGACACAACCGGAAAATAAAATAGTACAAATAACTACATATAAACACTTTAATTTCATAACTACCTTTTTAAATATGAAAAATATTCTTCTAGATATTCATCAAAACTTTGAATATCAGTTTTCTCCTGATTAGCCTGAGCATATCGAGAACGAACAACTTCATTTTCTAGCTCTTGGCTAGAATATACCTTATATCGATGATTGAGATATGTAGAACGATACTGCTCTCCCAATCTATAACCTACCTCTTTAAAACTACCATATCTCTTAGTCATTTCCAATAATTGACCTGAAACTGTCAATTCCGGATCATTAATCCAAGAGCTTAGCTTAGTACAAATATCTTGATATTCGGTACTAGAATGAACAATGTCCATAGATTTAGCAATTAATAATAAATCCTTGAATATATCTTTAGCGCACTCTTGAAGAGTAATTATTTTTTCATAATGATAATCAATACGTAATTCAAGTCCTATCTTACGACCTTGAAGAACAACTTTTCTCCAATTATCACAACAGTATATAAATTCAGAATAATCCATGTGATCAGAATCAATTAATGATGCCCATGTTAGAAATATGTCTAAAAAACAAATTTGTTCTTTAGTAATACCAATTGGGCTATATGGATTAATATCCAATGAACGAACTTCAATGTACTCAACTCCAAAATTCTTTAATGCTTCTGCAGGTTTTTCTCCATTCTTAGCTATACATTTAGGACGAATTGGTGTATATAGCTCATTTTCAATTTGTAATAAATTGCTATTCAATTGACGATGCTCACCATTTATTTTGACACCAATTTTTCTAAAATTTTCAGAAGGCATTCTAATAGCTTGATTTAAATCATTAAGATATTGCTCTAGTGTATTTAAACTAATTTTAAATGAATTTTGAAAACTATTGATATAACCAAGGTCACTTAGTCGTAATGATGTAGCTTTTGGTAAATACAAAGTTTTACCGATATTTTTAAATGGTAATGTAACATTTTTATCTTTGACAAACGATGAACATAAAGCAGGAGATGCACCAAAAAAATAAGGAATTAACCAACCAAAACGATAATAATTTCTAATTAATCCAAAATATGTTTTAGACTTACTTAATCTTCTTGAAATATTATCTTGTTCTCCAAACAAAGCATCCCAGAAGCTATCTGGAAATGAAAAATTAAAATGTACACCTGAAATAATTTGCATAAGACTGCCATAACGATATTTTAAACCTTTCCGATATAACATTTTCATTTTAGCTGAATTAGAAGAACCATATTGAGCTAAATTAATATCATTTTCATTGCTAATATGACAAGGCATTGATAACGGCCATAATCTTTCTTTACCTAATTTCGTTTGAGTAAAATGATGCATATCTTCTAATTGAGACAATAACACTGAAATATCATTTGAAACAGGAGTGATAAATTCTAAAAGAGACTCAGAAAAATCTGTCGTTATCCACCTATTAGAGTAAGCTGAACCTAGTCCTTTAGGATGTGGTGTTGTTGCTAATCTTCCATTCTTATAGCAGCGTAATGCCTCACGTTCTATACCACGAGTATACTGTCTAAAAACGTCAAGATTCTTCAGTAGTAAATTGAGTCGAGCAATAAAGTTAGACAAAATTTAATTCACTTATTTTAATTTAAATAGTTAAATTTATACTTAACCTAACTAAATAAAAAACCAATTATTTAATGATAACTTTAAAAGATAATCAAGCCATGCAAAAACTCACCATATATTAGTACCAAAATCTTATGAAACAGCGATATGATATTTAGTCCTAGTCCTATTGCACACAATTGATAATAAAATTAAAAACTTTATTTACTAAACAAAGATGAAAATAGGATAGACTTATATGAACAAGATTTTATGAGATTATTTTTATCGGCCTTAAATCGTTGAATAGATTATTGAAATTAAATACAGAAAAACTAGACCTTATTTCTGAATGTACAATTTTTAACTTACTTGTGGTTAAAAATTGTACCCGGCTCCTTTACTAAATAGGAATGCTTATAAAGTATAATATAAATTAATTTCAATCAGTTTAAAAAAGGCTAGAAAAATTATTCAAAAGAGCTAACAATCAAATTAAAGAAAAATACTTTTAAAATCTATCTTTCTAATTAAATAAATTAACCTTGCATTTGTTTCTCTTTAATTTCCTCAAGTGTTTTACAATCAATACAAAGATCAGCTGTTGGACGAGCTTCTAAACGGCGCACACCAATTTCAATACCACAAGACTCACAAAAACCAAAATTATCATCCTCAATCTTAGTTAAGGTTTTTTCTATCTTCTTGATTAAACGACGTTCTCGATCCCGATTTCTTAACTCAAGACTAAACTTTTCTTCTTGAGAAGCACGATCAACTGGATCTGGGAAATTTGCTGCTTCATCTTGCATATGATGAACTGTTCGATTGACCTCTTCTCTAAGTTGATTTCTCCAAGCTTCTAAAATTCTTGTAAAATGCTGAACTTGCTCATTTGACATATATTTTTCGCTTAACCTTTCTTGATAAGGCTGAACCCCAGCAAGCGCTAGAATGCCTAGCGATTTTTTCTTTAATCCTGGCAAAACAACACCCCCCCAAATTAACACTAAGTCAAAACGCCGTGAGTAGCTCATTTCAAGGTAACTATTTCTATATAAATAACAATAACCTAGCGAATAAACTTACTGTTAATGTTGAAGGATGATATTATTACTTCAAATTTATATCGCTATGAGATAACTTACCTTACATTGATCAAGTTAAGCTCAATACCATAGTATAAATTATAACACTTTTGCTCATTCTTAAACAAACCACCTACCCATAGAACTCATATGTTAATATTCTAGTTTGAATTTAAATAATTGCAAAATAATTATCTCAAACTTTTCCCTCATCATTAATAATTTTTATTTAATCTTGGAAATACTCGAACTAATTTAATTCTGTTGTCTTTAAGTTCAATTATTTCCATCGGATAGTTTGCAATTTGAATACTTAAATGACTTTCAGGAATATCTTCCAAATGCTCTAAAATTAAACCATTTAATGTCCTGGGGCCGTCAGTAGGTAATTCCCATTTTAGCCCTTTATTCAAGCTACGAATATTAACACTACCTTCAACTAAAAAACTACCATCAGACTGTTCTATTATTTCTTCAGATAAACTAGGAGCGATAGAAGTAGTAAATTCACCAACAATTTCTTCCAAGATATCTTCTAAAGTAACTAAACCATTAATATCACCATATTCATCTACGATAAGACCTATACGTTCTTTGTTACGTTGAAATTGAAATAATTGAACATTTAATGGAGTACATTCTGGAATAAAATATACCTTATCAGCAGCGCGTAATAGAGTTTCTTTATTATTAAATTCATTTTTTTCTAACATAAAACGATAGGCTTCACGAAGACGTAATACTCCTACTACTTCATCAATTTGATCACGAAAAAGCACAATTCTTCCATGTGGAGAATGTGTTAGTTGACGTACGATTGATTTCCAATCATCATTAATATCAATAGCAGTAATTTCATTACGAGGAACCATAATATCATTCACAGTAACATGCTCTAAATCTAAAATAGAAATTAGCATATCTTGATAATGATGAGGAATAAGATCTCCAGCATTATTAACTACAGTTCTTAGCTCCTCAGAACTTAGATGGTCACTAATATTATATTGAGTTTGAAAACCTAGTAATCGGATAAAACTATTGGCAATAAAATTAATCAATATTACAAGAGGAGAAAACAGTTTCATCAATATGCTTAAAAAAATACTACTAGCATAAGAGATAGGGCCAGGGTAAAGTGCTGCAATAGTTTTAGGTATAACTTCAGCAAAAACTAATATAATAAGTGTTAATGTTCCAGTTGCAATAACTACTCCAAAATCACCATATAATCGCATACCAAGAATAGTGGCAATAGCTGAAGATAAAATATTAACAAGATTATTTCCAATAAGAATTAAACCAATTAAACGATCTGGTCGAATAAGTAACTTTTCGACCCGTTTAGCACCTTTATGACCACTATTAGCAAGATGTTTTAAACGATAACGGTTAAGGGACATCATACCTGTTTCAGAACCGGAAAAATAACTAGAAATTATAATTAAGCAAATGAGTATAACAAATAATAAACTACTGGAAACAGTATCCAAAATGCATATGTCCCTTATTAAATATTAAATTATAATTAAGCGGACAAGTATAACAAAAAATTAAAAATATTAATTTTAAAATCCTATCCATTTTAACCATATAATTTATATCTAACTAACTATTAAAGAATAATTTCTAGAATGAAACGGCTCCCAAAATAAGCAAGTGTTAACACTATAGATCCAGCGACTGAACACCAAGCAACTTTTTTCCCTCTCCAACCTTTGTAATAATGACCTAAAAGCAAAATGGAATAAATAAACCAAGCAATAAAAGATAATATGCCTTTATGTACCTTGCTTTGTGCAAATATATCCTGAACAAAAATGAAACCAGTTAGTAACGTTCCCGTTAAAAGTATTGTTCCAATAGAAATTATTTTAAATAATTGTCTTTCAACCATCATTAAAGGAGGAAGATTTGGATTAATAACTAATACTTTTTTAGCTTTCAATTGATAATCAAGCCAATTCAACTGAAGAGCGTATAAAGCCCCAACAGTTAATGTAGAGTATGAAAACAGTGCAAGAGAGATATGTACCAAAATTTTAGGGTCATTTTCTAAATGAGTAATAAAGGTGCTTGGTAAAAACATGACTAAAGACAGATTAATAACAGAAAAACTATACACAAAAGGCAACAAAAACCAAAGCCTTATTTTCAGCATTGCTATACTCATGACAAGGGAAATAATAAAACTAACCAATAAAGCTACATTAAGAATACTTAGATTTTGTCCATCATCAATCCAAATAAGATTAGCTACTAAAAATCCATGAAGTACCAGTGCCAACAAAGCGCTAATCAAAGCGACATTAGAGCGAACACCTACTTGATATACTAATCCTAGGATAATAATTGCTGTAGAAAACACGTAAAATACAGCTGCAATAATAGCAATTAAATTGTACATTTATTTTACAAATTTAATGGTGTGATAATATAATTATACCCTGCATCAAATCTGTAGGTTATTGTAGTAGACGAGGGATAAAATCCATAGCGAAATTATAATGTCAATATGATAAGTATAACTGAACGAATAGGTATTGTATACTTTATTTAATTCCTGTTACTAAAAGCAAAGGTTATTAATATGTTTGAAAATTTAACTGATAGATTAACCAAAACTCTAAAATATATCACTGGAAAAAATCGACTAACTCAGGAGAATATAAAAAGCACTATAAGTGAAGTACGAGTAGCACTACTTGAAGCAGATGTTGCACTTCCCGTTATACAGGATTTTATAAAAAATTTACAACAAAAAGCAATAGGTATTGAGGTTTCTAAATCTTTAACTCCTAGCCAAGAATTTATTAAAATTGTACAAGCTGAACTTGAAATGATTATGGGCAACTCTAATGAGACATTAAATTTACTTGCTCAACCACCAGTAACTATTTTAGTAGCAGGTTTACAAGGTTCAGGGAAAACAACTAGCGTCGCGAAATTGTCTCGACTATTGCTGGAAAAACATAAAAAAAAGGTACTAGTAGTTTCTACTGATATCTATCGTCCAGCAGCTATCAAACAGCTAGAAGAACTAACCTTTAATATTTCTGTAGATTTTTACCCATCATTTAACAACCAAAACCCAATTGATATTGCTAATTCTGCTCTGCTTCATGCAAAGAAAAATTTTTATGATGCTCTTTTGATTGATACAGCTGGTCGATTAGCTATTGATGCTCAAATGATGGATGAAATTAAAAGTCTCCACAATGTCACTAAACCAACTGAAATGCTATTTGTAGTTGATTCAATGACTGGTCAAGATGCAGCTAATATAGCAAAAGAATTCAATAACCAACTACCACTAACAGGAATTATTCTGACAAAAGTTGATGGTGATGCTCGAGGTGGTGCTGCACTATCAATACGTAGCATCACTGGAAAACCAATCAAATTTTTTGGAATCGGAGAAAAAACTCATGATTTGGAAGCTTTTCATCCCAAACGAATAGCATCTCGTATTTTAGGTATGGGAGATGTATTATCTCTTATTGAAGAGATACAGCAAAAAGTTTCCAATGAACATACTAAAAAATTAGCTAAGAAATTAAAAAAACAAAAAGGATTGAATTTAGAAGATTTTCGAGAACAACTCAAGCAAATGAGTAATATTGGTGGCATCAAAAATATAATTGATAAATTACCACAACTAAGCCATCTATCTAGTAATATTGAAAATCAAATTGATAACGATATGTTTAAACAAATGGAGTTCATTATTAACTCTATGACTATAAAGGAACGAAGATATCCTGAAATTATAAAAAGCTCAAGAAAAAAACGCATTGCCGCAGGTTCTGGCACTAAAGTACAAGATGTTAATTATTTACTAAGGTATTTCAATCAAACGAAAAAAATGATGCAAAAGATGCGGACTAATGGGATGATGCAAAATATCATGCGTGGTAATTTTAATCTTTAGTTGTAATTATTTAAAAAAACATTGCAATAAACACAAATTAGAGTAAACTTCTTCGGAATCAGATTGAAATATACTGTGTTTATCTAGTAATATTCTTATAAAAAATGCAAAAGGAAGACGTATGGTAACCATTCGCCTAGCACGTCATGGCGCAAAAAAACGTCCTTTTTATCAAGTTGTAGTGGCGGTTGCAAGCAGAGCTACAACTGGTAAGTTTATTGAGAAAGTAGGTTTCTTTAATCCTATTAATCAGGATAAGAGGAAAAACTTATTTTTAAAGACACTGCGTATCAACCACTGGATTAGTAAAGGTGCTTCTGTATCTACTCGAGTAACAAAGCTTATCAAAGATTTTGAAAAAATAACTAAAGATTAATTTTTTCTGAGTTAATTAATAGTGAGTAGAAAAAAATCTCGAATTACTGTAGGTAAGTTTGGTTCTACCTTTGGGTTTCTTGGTTGGATTAAAATTTTTTCTTATACAGATCACGCTAAAAACATACTTAACTATCAACCTTGGCTTATTAAACAGAAAAGTGAATGGAAACAGTTTCAATTAGAACAATGGAGATACTCTTACAAAAATATTATAGTAAAAATAAAGGAAGTAGACACCAAACAACACGCACTTACTTTGACAAATTGTATAATTTATATCCATTCTTTATCATTACCAAAATTATTAGCACGGGATGAATTTTACTACCATGAATTATTTGGTATGAAGGTTGTAACAGTCCAAGGTTATAGTTTGGGTATCGTCGTAGATATACTAGAAACTGGTTCCAATGACGTATTAGTGTTACAAGCGCCTGTTGGGGATGCTTTTGGAAAGAAAGAACGTTTAATTCCCTTTCTCAATGGAGAAGTTATAAGACAAATTTCTCCGAATATTCAAGAAATCAAAGTTAATTGGGATCCTAATTTTTAAAATTCAAGTTATATATAGTTCAGGGAAAGGAATATATGTGGATTGGTATCATTAGCCTGTTTCCTGAGATGTTTCGCTCCATTATAGATTTTGGGATCACATCTAAAGCGATCAGGAAAGGAATAATATCACTTAATATTTGGAATCCTCGTGATTTTACTAGTGATAAGTATTCTACTGTAGATGATAAACCATATGGTGGTGCTCCTGGAATGTTAATGCTAGCTGAACCTTTAAGGAAAGCTATAAAATTAGCTAAGCAAACTTCACCAGGTATGATAAAGACTATTTACCTTTCCCCTCAAGGACGTAAACTCAACCAAGCTAGAGTAAATGAACTTGCTTTGTCTAAAAATCTACTTCTTGTCTGTGGTCGCTATAAAGGTATTGATGAACGTATTATAGAGTCAGATATTGACGAAGAATGCTCAATTGGAGATTTTGTAATGACAGGAGGAGAAATACCAGCCATGGCATTAATTGATGCAGTATCACGGTTTATTAATGGCGTACTCAAAAATAATTCATCAGTGAAAGAAGATTCTTTTTTTAATGGCTTGTTAGATTGCCCACATTATACACGTCCTAAAATATTAGATGGTCAAGAAGTACCAATGGTATTAAGATCTGGCAACCATAAAAAAATTCGTCTATGGAGATTAAAACAATCTCTAGGAAAAACTTGGCTTAAAAAGCCAGAACTTTTGGAAAAGCTATCCTTAAGTCAGGAACAAAAAGAATTACTAGCTGAATTTATTAAAGAAAATCATCTACAAAAAATATAACCTATTTTATTTATATCTAGGAATTTTAAAAATGAGTGAAATTATAAAAGCTCTTGAAAAAGAACAAATGAAACAAGATTTACCTAAGTTCTCATCAGGTGATACTGTTGTTGTACAAGTAAAAGTAAAAGAAGGTGAACGAAGACGCTTACAGGCTTTTGAGGGTGTTATAATTGGTATTCGTAATCGAGGTTTAAATTCTGCATTTACTGTTCGTAAAATATCCAGTTCTAATGGTGAAGGTATTGAACGTACATTTCAAACTCATTCTCCGATTATAGACAGCATCCAAATTAAACGTCGAGGTGCAGTACGTCGGGCAAAACTATATTATTTACGTAAGCGTTCTGGTAAATCTGCTCGTATTAAAGAAAAACTGATTAAGAAGTAAAAATAAATAAATTTGGAAATAGAATGTTTACTAAGGTTTCCGATTTACTCAAGGTAAGATATTGGATAATAGTCTTACTATAAATAAGACAAAAAATGGGTTCTATATTTACATACTTAAAAGTATACAGTAAGTAGTAATTATTTTATTATACTTTCTTATTGTTCTTTATTAGCTTGGTGTTTGTTTTTTAAGAATTGTTAAATATTTTTTATGTAATGCAGTAATCTTATATGATAATGCTTTCTCACTTTCGTTATTATTTTTAATTACATCATCAGCAAAAGAAAGTCTTCGTTTCCTATCACTTTGTGAAAAAATAATAGCTCTAACTTCTTGTTCAGAAATATTATCACGCTGAATAGTTCGCTTGACTTGAACTTGCTCATCTACATCGATTACCAAAATTCTATCAACCATATCTTGTAAAGACCTTTCTACTAATAATGGTAGAACAAGTAAAACATATAACGATTCTGCTTTTTCTAATTCTAAACGTATGCCTTCGAGAATCATTGGATGCAAAAGTTGATTAAGCCAATGTTTACTTTCATGATTAAAAAAAATTATCTTTCTTAATAAAGAACGATTAAGATTTCCATTAGAAAGTAAGATTTTTTTACCAAAGTATTTTGCTATAGCTTCTAAACCAGGAGTACCAATCCTAACAACATACCGTGCAATGAGATCAGCATCAATAATATCAATATTAAATAGTTGATTAAAATAATTAGCTACAGTAGTTTTTCCACTTGAAATACCACCAGTTAATCCAATAATATACATTAAATTAATTCTATAACTGCATCGAAATACCAAGCAATAATTGGTTCACCAAATATTAAGCTTATCCAACCTGCTATAACAAGGAAAGGACCAAAAGGAAACGCTTCATTGTTTTTTTTAAATCGAAATTGACTTATACCAAAGCACAAACCAATTAATGAAGACAGAAAAACAACCATTGGTAAATATTGCCAACCTAACCAAGCTCCAAGTGCTGATAATAACTTAAAATCTCCATATCCCATAACATCCTTTCCTATTCCAAGTTTAAACAACCAATAAATATTCCATAAGAATAGATAACCTACTATTGCACCAATTGTAGAATCTTTTAAAGAAACAGGACTAATGTTCATTAATGCTAATAATATTCCAGACCAAACCAAAAATAAAGTTAACTGATCAGGTAACAACATAGTATCTAAATCAATAAATGCAATAATAATTAAAATAAAATTAAAAAATAATAATGAGATAGAAAAAAAACTAAATCCAAAATGTGTAGCAATTAAAAAACTTGTTATTGCACTTAATAATTCAATTAAAGGATAACGAAAACTAATAGAATTGCCACAACTATAACATTTACCTTTGAGCATTAGCCAACTGATAATCGGAATATTATCAATTAATCTCAATTGAGTGTTACATTTTCTACACTTAGAAGAAGGAGAAATAAGTGAATACTCACAATCAGAAAGTATAATTTTATATTCTGGAAAAGATGTTGAACATTCCTTTCTCCATTCATATTCCATAATAATTGGTAATCGATAAATTACAACATTAAGAAAACTTCCAATAATTAATCCAAACACTGTTGCTAATGAGGGAAATAGCCAAGGAAAGTAATTAAATAAACTTATAATACTACTCAAAAATTAACGCCTCATTAATATCAAATCAATCCTGAATCCAACTAATTAATTAACTTAATCTAATATTTATTATTAAATTAATAGATGCAAAGGAAGATATCCTTTATATATTTTTTATAAAACGAAATAAATTATAAAATACTATATCGATATTCAATAATGAGCAACTTTAATAGGTAATAGAGAAATATTTATCAACTAAACAAAAGTCAAGGAATTAAAAAACAAAAAATGATTTGTTCATTCTCACTATAAAAAGTACTAATAAAAAACAGAATTTATGATAATATGTAGAATATAAAATAGTTTTATTAAATTAAATTAATACCCTTTTGATTCATAAATACAAAGCATATTAAGGTAACTATCAGTTAGTTTATTCATTGCAGCTTCATTTGGAACTCGGTTAGCTTGTACAAATAATGAATAACAGATTCCATGGAAAAGTGTTGCTATTGCTTCTGATTCAAGATTATCGGAGATCTCTCCACGATCTATTCCTTTAATAAAAATATTCTTCACTAACATTTGATTAGTGCGATTTGTTGATACAAATAACGGCCAAACCTCATCGCGAGTAGATGCACTCCATTCAAACCAAACCTTTAACCAATAACAATTCTGAATAACTAAATGGACCATTTCTCGAGTAATATTACGCAAATTTACTTTAACATGTAAATCTAGATCAATATTATCTGATAAGAAATTTGAAAATTGACGAACAACATAATTTAGCACATCATCTACTAAATCTTCACGAGTAGGAAAATAATTAAATACCGTAGCAACTGATACTTGCGCTATTTCAGCAATATCAGCATGTCCTCCTCGACCAATCCCCCGTTTTGCAAATACTTCCAATGCAATTTCCATTAATTGCAATTTACGCTTTTGAGGAGAAAAACGAGTGCGTATCCTTCTTTTAAGTATCGAATCCATCTTTTTTATCCTTGCTAATATAAGTTATTATTTTCATTGGGCTAACCTCCCAATAATTATGTATTAATTAATATCTAAACACGAGTGTAATAGCGCATATAGATCAGGTCAATGTTGGAAAGAACTATTTGGAATACTACTTTATGTTACCTTACAAAAGTATTTTGAAATTAAAGTTTATCTATTATTCAATAATTTTACTCATAACAGTTTGATAGGAATCTTCTAATGATTCTTTATTTGAACAACTCATTCCAATATCTTTAAGTTTACCATTATAAATACTATAAATAAGACCATGTATTTTAAGTTGTTGACCACGTTCCCATGCATTTTTTATAATTAATAATCTTCCTAAATTGTACACTTGCTCAGCGATATTGATTTTACATAGTTTATCTGCCTTTTTTTTTTCAGGTATCTTTTTTAACCAATTTTGGTGTTTTAAATACAGTGCACGAATATAAAATAACCAATCATTAATTAAGCCTAATTGAATATTTTGTACAGCAACATTAATACCTCCGCAGTCATAATGACCACAAATAATAATATGCTTTACTTGAAGTATATCTACAGCATATTGAACTACAGAAATACAATTTAGATCGGTATGGATAACTTGATTTGCTATATTTCGGTGTACAAATAATTTACCAAGAGATAAACCTGTAATCTGCTCTGCAGGAACTCGACTATCAGAACATCCAATCCATAAAAAATCTGGAAATTGCCCTTTTTTAAGCTCATTGAAAAATTCAGGACGCTCTGAATTAATTGAATTAGACCATATCACATTATTTTTTAAAATTTGTTTAATGTTCAAATCCTATTCCCTTTTCAATGTTAATTGAACTTTTTTATTCTAAATGCCATTTAATTCTCATTACCTAAAAAGTATAATTTGCTTTTCTAAAATATAGTGTGAAAATTAGTTATATACAAAATATGAATTCATTTACTTATAAATACTAACAAATATCAGTCTATTTATATGCATATTTTTTTAGATAGACAATTATTAAACATTTATTAAGCAATAGAAATTATTTTAATAAAAGGTTGTTTGAATAAGCTAAGTGTAAGAAAAAACCGTTATTAATAAGATGTTTCTTTAATTTTTCTATATTAATATATTTTTAATACTCTTCCTTCCAATTTAATCATTATAATAAAAACTGGCAACCCAAACATTTGAATTAAAATATCTGGAATTTATGAAAAATTATTCCTTATTAGAAACATAAAGATAAAATCCTTTCTATTTAAAACTTTTATACTTAATAAAAAAAGTTTATCTGATTTAAAATTTGACTCGCTAGAAACACAGTGCTATTTTTGTTGCAAAAATAAACTATACATAATGATGGCCTACACATTAGAGTTTATTTCTACAATTAACTATCTATTAGAAAAGAAAAAGTACACTAATAACAAAATCATTGATTTATTATTTTGTGTTTAACCTTCAGGTATTATCTAACAATATTTTCAGTTTAACGTGTATTAAAATATACTTCTTTTTAAAAGAAGTATATTTATTAACTTAATAAAAATCTAAGGTAGGTTCATATGTCTTTTGAAGTATTAGAACAATTAGAAAAAAAAATTCAAACAGCAGTTGATACTATCATACTTTTACAAATGGAAATTGAAGAACTAAAAGAAGAAAAAGAACAGCTAACTAAGGAAAAAAATGAACTAAAGGACAATCGAGAAACTTTAGAACTTAAAACACAACAAATACAACAAGAACATACAGCTTGGCAAGATCGTGTTAGAAGTCTATTAAAAAAAATGGATGATCTTGGTAATATTAATACTCCATAATAATAGTCGACTATAGATTTACTAATCTAGATTCAATCAGCTCAAAGCAAAATTTGCTCTTACACAATTCAAAATCTGAAAAGATATATAAATTCTAAAATAGTTAATCTCTTCTTATAAAGAGTATTTTTTTTCTTGTTTTATTCAGTATTATAATTATAATGGATAATGCTTTCCCAGGTTTTTGAAATTAATAAGTAATTCTTGGAGACTCAGTTTTCCGTAACAATAAGCTTGCTCACCTGGTCAGATCTGGAAAGAAGCAGCCAAAGCATGCAGTTTGTGTACGATAGTTGACTAGAGTCTCCTCCCAACTAGATCTCGTAACCTTTTCTTTCAGATTGGTTAGATTAGTTTATATCTTCAGTAAAATCATTCGGAAGTCTTGTTCTCATATTATCCCAAAGATTTAGGTTTTCTGTTCCATAACGATGTATAATAAATGGAATCTTGTCTAAATTTAAATTTTCTGTTCCTGCCAAAAGTTGATTATAAAAATTCAAAGCTAATTTTCTAGCTTCTGGATTTGAAAAATAGTAGCTACCAACACGATCATATATTTTTTTGAAACCATTAAAGATAAAAGCATAAATTTGGTTACCTGAATGAAATGCTAAACGTTGAAACAATAGATAATCATAAAAATTAAATGTTTTCGCAAGCAAAAGAAGTTGACGTTTTTTTTCATCTTTTTCGGTATTTAATGGATGTTTTTGATAATATTCATTGATATATGAGGATGATTTTAGAAATTCATCCCAGTCTGTTACTTCAAACAATAATTCACAAGAATTAATTACATCTGAAATGATTTTTCTGGCTATACTCTTGCTTCTTTTAAAAGCATAAACAATAAAAATTGAACTTATACTAGTTCTAACTGAAATCAAATCTTCAACAATAGAATTAACATTAGCAACATCTAATGTTATTAATGTATCTAAAATATTTAAACTAGATGTTTCCATAAATTGGTTTACTCTAGTAGGTTTACCATGACGAATAGTTAACCACCCATCACGAGCTAAACGTTGAAGTACTTCACGCAATGTTGTACGAGTAACACCAATTAATTCTGAAAGCTCACGCTCGGCAGGCAAAATAGAACCAGGTGGAAACCGACCATTCCAAATACTTTCAACAATATATTTTTCCGCAAATACTGATGGACTTTTTGCCTTAATAACCATTTATTAACTTCCAATTTTTGTATATCGAAATAAAATCATGCATTACTACCTAGTAAGAAAAAGAGATCAGGAATAAAAAGTTTAAAATATATCTATGAGACTAAATTACTTTAGAAAGCAAATTATCTGATATAGTTATATTAATTTATACTAAAATTTAGTTTTAAAGAAACGTAATCGACTTGCATTACTTACTATCGTAATCGAAGAAAGTACCATCGCTATTCCAGCAAAAATTGGATTTAATAGAAAGCCAAATATTGGATAAAGTGCACCAGCTGCAATAGGGATACCTAGAATATTATAAAAAAATGCAGCAAATAAATTTTGCTTTATATTTTTTACAGTTACCTTTGCAATCTCTATGATTCTAAGTACTGATATAAGAGAAGAATTAAGCAAGGTTATATCTGCGCTTGCAATAGTAATATCACTACCATTACCCATAGCAATTCCAATATCAGACTGAACTAATGAAGGAGCATCATTAATACCATCCCCTACCATAGCAACAATATTACCATTTTCTTGAAACTTTTTGATATATTCCAATTTTTTATTTGGTAATACTTCTGAAATAATTTCATCGATACCTAATTGCTTTCCTATAGAGTTCGCTACTATATTAGAATCTCCAGTTAACATTACGGTATGAATGTGTCGTTTTTTTAAAGAATGTATAACTGCAGCTGAATCCCTTTTAATTGCATCTGATATTGCAACTATACCTACTAATTTACCATTAATAGCAACAGCAATAGGAGTCCAAAGATTATCAAAACATTCTCTAATAGCTACTATTGCATTACTAAGAGAAATCTTCTTCTTTTCAAAGTAATTAATAGAAGCAACTAAAATAGTTTTTCCATTTACTTCTGCAGTTATTCCACGACCTTCTAAATTCTTAAAATTACTTGACTGAAGTAGATCAATCTTATTAAGTACAGCATAATTACAGATTGCTTTTGCTAAAGGATGCTCTGAATATTGTTCAGCACTATATACTAATTGTAGAATATGATTAGTATTCTTTGCTATAAAAGAATATATATGTTGTACATTAGGCTTCCCTTCTGTCAAAGTCCCTGTCTTATCAAATACTGCCACATTAATTTTATTAGCACTTTGCAATGTATCAGCATCCTTAATAAGAATCCCCATTTCTGCTGACTTACCCATAGAAACAATAATGGATAATGGAGTAGCCAAACCTAATGCACAAGGACATGCGATAATCAAGACTGTACTAGTAACTACTAACATATAACTAATCTTTGGCTCTGGACCAAATAAATACCAAATAAAAGCTGAAAACAGGGCTACTAAAATAACTACAGGAATAAAAACAACTAATATTTTGTCAACAAATTTAGTAATAGAAGGTTTAGTGCTTCTAGCTTGTCGAACTAATTGAATAATTTTTGATAAAGCAGTACCAGTAGTCATACTCCTTGCTATAATAGTAAGACTTCCACTTTGATTTAATGTCCCTGCTGAAACTGGATTCCCTGTTTTTTTATAAATACCAATAGATTCACCTGTTAGCATCGATTCATCTACGTAAGAACAACCACTAATAACTTCACCATCCACTGGAATTCTTTCACCTGGTTTTACAAGTAATGACATACCTAATTTGATTTTCCTAACAAGAATTCTTCGAACTCCTTTTGGAGTAATTAAGGTTGTATGTTTTGGTTGTAAATCAATAAGATTTTTCAAAGATCGGCTCGTTTGACTTTTTGCTTTTGCTTCTATATAGCGACCTAATGAAACAAAAGCCATAATCATTACACTAGCTTCAAAATAAAAATGCTGAGCTTTTTCAGGAAATAAACTTGGGAAAATAACTAATAACATTGAGTATAGCCATGCTATCCCTGTTCCTAATACAATTAATATATCCATAGTAATACGTTGATGCATAAGTGATCGAAAAGCATTAACAAAAAAATATTTACCTGATATAAAAAATGAAAAGAAACAAATAACGCCTATTATACTCCATACTATTTGAACTTGCGTTGTTTTTAGCAAAATATATTCGTTTAAATATCCTAAAATCATAAACATCATAGCCATGATGAATCCAATTAAAAAATTTCTTTTGTGCAATTGTTTCTGATCTTGTAATATTTGGTTTTTTTGTTTGAATATAATAGCGGAGTCATTATCGAAAAATTCAGCTTGATAACCAAAATTCTTAAGTACTAATAATAAATTATCTTTAAAATGTTTATCGTTTTTTTCAGCAACTAATAGAACACTTTGTTCAAGTAAATTAAATTGAACCTTTTTAATTTTTGGTATAGATAGAATTGTTTTCTCTATACCAGCAACACAAGCACTACAAGTCATTTCATGAATAAACAGATGCATGACATAATTTTTTTCGTTCAAGGTAATAACACCTTAAGTCTTTTTAAAACAATTTGTCTTAGAAAATTTCTTGATATAGTAATAGTAAGTAATAAAATAGTGAAGTTAGACAACTCTTATAAAATGTATAGAATAACATATATAATACACTAAACCCAATTGGTATGCCTTTAGGCTTCTTAAGTTTTACGATTGTAGAAACTTCTTAGAATAATGTTAAAATCCTTCATCTTAATTCCTTACACCAATTATTTAATTTACACAAAAATTATAGGATATCCTCATGAAAGTTCGAACTCGATTTGCTCCTAGTCCAACTGGTTTCCTCCATATTGGTGGAATACGTACAGCACTTTACTCATGGCTTTTTTCTAAAAAATATGCTGGTGACTTTATACTACGTATTGAAGATACGGACTTAGAACGTTCAACTAAAGAAGCTATAGATGCAATCCTTGAAGGAATGACATGGATGGGACTAACATGGAACGAAGGTCCTTACTACCAAACTAATCGTTTAAAACGTTATAATCAAATTATAGATAAACTCATTTTTGAAAATAAAGCATTCAAATGTTACGCTTCTAAAGAACTATTAGAGGAAATTCGTACAGAACAAATACTTAATAAAGAAATACCGCGTTATGATGCAAACCATCCAAAAATTAAACTGTTAAACCAAACTCCAAATGATAATACTCCTCATGTAGTTCGTTTTCGTAATCCAAAAACAGGCAGTGTAGTATTTAATGATAAGATTCGTGGTCGTATTGAAATTCATAATCAACAATTAGATGATCTAATTATCCGTCGATCGGATGGTATACCTACTTATAATTTTTGTGTAGTCGTTGACGATTGGGATATGGGAATTACACATGTCATTCGTGGTGAAGAGCATATTAACAATACACCTCGTCAAATTAATATCTACCAAGCTTTAGGAGCAAAGATACCAATATATGCACACTGCTCTATGATTCTAGGTGACAATGGTGCTAAACTATCTAAACGACAGGATGCTGAATCTATAATGCATTACCGAAATAAAGGCTATTTACCTAATACACTTAATAATTATCTAATTCGCTTAGGCTGGTCTCATGGTAATCAAGAAATTTTCTCAATAGAAGAACTTATTCATTTATTTAGCTTTAAAGCAATTTCTAAATCCTCCGCTATCTTTGATCCTAAAAAATTACTTTGGCTGAATAACCATTATATCAAAACTTCAACACCTGAGTATATAGTCCAACATCTTCAATGGCATCTAGACCAACAAGGTATTAATAAGGACAATGGTCCTAATATCATAGAGGTTTGCAAATTAGTACGTAACCGTTGTAATACTTTAGTTGAGCTAGCTGATCAAATACATTACTTTTATAAAAAATATCCAAATTTTGAAATGAAAATTGCTCAACAATATTTATCTCCAATCGCAAAAAAACCACTACAACTTGCACTTATTAAGGCAGAAAACTTAGCAATCTGGACAACAGATAACCTTAAAAAAATGATTACTGAAATATGCTCAGAACTTAAAATTAAAACTCACAAGATAGGGATGCCACTACGAGTAGCAATAACAGGAAGAAGTGAGTCTCCATCAATTAATGCAATAATGCAACTTATTGGACAGAATCGAGTCATACTTCGAATTAAAAAAGCTTTAGAATTTATCAATAATAAAAGTTAAAAGAAAATCAAGAAAACCCGATACTCAGACTCTTTAGAGTCTGAGTATCAAACTTCATCTATTTCATCTACTTTAATAATAACTTAATATCCGTAGATATAGTATAAACATCATGACATAAAACTACATCATTCCGCCCATACCACCCATTCCACCCATATCAGGTGCTGAAGGTGTTGAAGTTGCTGAAGAAGAATCTTGAGGTTTCTCAGTTACCATAGCCTCAGTTGTAATCATTAGACCTGCAACTGATGCTGCAAATTGTAGTGCAGAACGAGTAACTTTAGTTGGGTCTAAAATGCCCATAGCTATCATATCGCCATATTTCCCTGCTGCAGCATTGTAACCATAATTACCCTCTCCAGCACGAACATTATTAGCAATAACAGACCCTTCATCACCTGCATTATTAGTAATCTGACGAATTGGAGCCTCCATAGCTCTAAGAGCTACACGAATTCCTACATTTTGTTCTTCATTATCTCCTTGAAGTTTCGAAACTTTTGAAGCAGCACGGATTAATGCAACACCACCGCCAGCAACTACACCTTCTTCCACTGCTGCACGAGTTGCATGCAACGCATCTTCTACTCGATCTTTCTTCTCTTTCATTTCTACTTCAGTTGCTGCACCAACCTTAATGACTGCAACACCGCCAGCTAATTTTGCTACACGTTCTTGCAGTTTTTCTTTATCATAGTCTGAAGTTGCTTCTTCAATCTGCTGACGAATTTGGGTAACACGACCTTGGATCATACTTTCTTTACCTGAACCATCTATTATAGTCGAAGTTTCCTTAGTAATTGTTAAACGTTTAGCTTGACCTAAATCATTTAAAGTAACTTTTTCAAGTTCAAGACCAATCTCTTCAGAGATAACCGTACCACCAGTTAGGATAGCAATATCCTGCAACATTGCTTTACGACGATCACCAAAACCTGGAGCTTTAACAGCAGCTACTTTTACGATCCCACGCATGTTATTCACAACCAAAGTTGCCAACGCTTCACCTTCTAAATCCTCAGCAATAATTAATAAAGGACGAGATGCTTTTGCTACTATTTCTAGAATCGGTAAAAGTTCACGAATATTAGAAATTTTTTTATCAATTAATAGAATAAAAGGATTTTCAAGGTCTACAGAACCTGAATCCTGATTATTGATAAAGTAAGGAGATAGATAGCCTCGATCAAACTGCATACCTTCTACCACATCTAATTCGTCCTGTAGACCTTGACCTTCTTCTACTGTAATAACTCCATCTCGACCTACCTTTTCCATTGCTTCCGCAATAATTTTACCTACTGTAGAATCAGAATTAGCAGAAATAGTACCTACTTGTTCAATTGCTTTAGCATCTTCGCATGGCACAGATAGCACTTTTAATTCTTCTACTGCTGCTGCTACTGCTTTATCGACACCACGCTTAAGATCCATTGGATTCATACCTGCAGCTACAGCTTTCAAACCTTCAGTAATAATTGACTGAGCTAAGACTGTCGCTGTTGTTGTACCATCACCAGTAGCATCATTTGCTTGCGATGCTACTTCTTTTACCATTTGTACACCCATGTTTTGGAATTTATCTTCCAGTTCAATTTCACGAGCTACAGACACACCATCTTTAGTAATACTTGGTGCACCAAAAGATTTATCTAAGACAACATTGCGTCCTTTAGGACCTAATGTTACTTTTACCGCATCAGCTAAAACATTTACACCTTCTAGCATTTTAATACGTGCTTCATTACCAAATTTAACATCTTTAGCAGCCATCTTTAATTTTTCCCTTTCTTAATTCGATTTTTATATCTATGCGTTTTGAATCAGAGCAAAAAATTACTCGACAATCGCCATAATGTCGTTTTCAGACATAATCAGAACTTCTTTACCATCAATTTTTTCTGTTTTTGTACCATAACCATCAGAAAAAACAACAACATCACCCACTTTTACATCTAGTGGCTGAAGTCTACCGCTTTCTAGAACACGGCCTTTACCCACAGCTACAACTGTACCGCGAGTTGATTTTTCTGCAGCAGAACCAGTCAAAACAATGCCACCCGCTGATTTAGACTCAACTTCTTGGCGCTCTACAATAACTCGATCGTGTAATGGACGAATCTTCATCAGTCCTTTCTCCTGAAAATTTCTATATGATTTTGATAAATTATGCACTAGTCAAATTAACTGATTTGGAAGTGCCTCGCCGAGAATATGTGGGGTATATTAGATAAATCCAAGGGGTAAAAGTAAAATTTTGTGACCAATACATCAAAAAATATTAATTATAACTAATCTATCACCATTTACAGTAGCTTAGCAGCTGAAAAGGAATATTAAAATAATTCTAGGAAAGATAATGTGTAATATTATAATTATTTAATTACATATCTAATCCTAAAAAATTGCAAGAAATTCTGAGGATATTAAAACTATTCTAAATTTAAAAACACATTGTAGTTAATTATCTAAACAAACATTGTTTCTTAATAATTTTTCTATAAATTTTAATACTTATTGACTGATTAAGTAGATCAAAATTAACTCTAACTTTCTGTCTTTTAACTGAAACATATTTATAAAGATGTTTCTTTTGATAAGAACTAACAGGGTACTGTCTTACTAGCTTGAATTGCAGTCAAAGCAATAGTATAAACGATATCATCTACAAGTGCTCCACGAGATAAATCATTGACTGGTTTTCGCATACCTTGAAGCATAGGACCAATGGATAATAAATCTGCAGAACGTTGTACAGCTTTATAAGTAGTATTTCCTGTATTCAAATCGGGAAATATGAATACGGTTGCCTTACCAGCTACAGGAGAGTTAGGTGCCTTAGAAGCAGCAACATTTTCCATAATAGCAGCATCATATTGCAAAGGGCCATCTATTATAAGATTAGGGCGTTTCTTTTTAGCAATTTGAGTTGCTGTTCGAACTTTATCTACATCAGTACCTTTAGCAGATTCACCTGTAGAGTATGAAATCATTGCTACACGTGGTTCAATTCCAAAATCGGCTGCAGAATCTGCAGATTGAATAGCAATTTCAGCTAGTTGTTCTGCATTCGGATCTGGATTAATTGCGCAATCACCATATACTAAAACTTGTTCTGGTAGCAGCATAAAAAAAATTGAAGATATAATAGATGTACCTGGTGCTGTCTTAATAATTTGAAATGGAGGAATAATAGTATTTGCAGTCGTATGTACTGCACCAGATACTAAACCGTCAACTTCGTTTCGTTCAAGCATCATAGTTCCAAGGAAAACAGAATCTTCTAATTTTTCTCGTGCGACTACTTCCGTCATGCCTTTTCCTTTTCGAAGTTTAATTAAAAGAGAAATATAATCTTCACGCACTTCATCAGGATCAATAATTTCAATTCCAAAACCTAACTTAATACCCTGTTGCATGGCAACACGATGAATTTCTTTAGGATTTCCAAGAAGGACACATCTTGCAATACCACGCTCTGCACAAATAGATGAAGCTTTAACTGTACGTGGTTCAGTACCTTCAGGAAGAACAATACGTTTTTCTACCTTACGTGCATATTCAGTTAAATAGTAACGAAAAGCTGGTGGGCTTAAACGTCGATTTCTCTGAACACCTTCAGATAATGAATTGATCCAGGTAGAGTGAATATGACTAGCAACATGATCGCTAATAAATTCAATACGTTCTTTATCATCAACTAACATTTCAAGATTACAGCTTTCTAAATTTAAAGCTGTTTGCCATGTATTCGACTCTACTTTAAAAATGGGCAAACCAGTTTCAAATGCTGGTTTACATAACTCAAAAATTTTTTTTGGGATACCATAACCACCAGTAAGTAAAATAGCAGCAATTTCAATACCATTTTTTGCTGCTAGTGCAATTGCAACAATAACATCTGGACGATCTCCTGAAGTTACAAGCAAAGCACCTGGTTTAAAATGCTTTATCATATTCGGTAAAGAATGTGCGCAAAAAATAATACTTTTGATACGTCGAGTTTCAATTTCACCTTTATTAATAATTTCGGCACGCAAATGTTTAGCCATATCAACGGCACGTGTCGCTATCAAATTAATATTCCAAGGGATGCATCCAAGAACACGAATGGGACTGGAATTAAAAATATTTATTATCTCAAGATTTACTTGTTGAATTCTATCTTTACTAGAAAAAAAACTAGAAAAATCAAGACGAATACGACCTTCTTCATCAATAGGAGCATTTAGCTTATTAATAATAACACCTGAAATATTTGCATTTTTAGCACCTCCAAAATTTGAAAAAGTAACTTCAACACGCTCCTTCAATTTTTCTAACTCATCAGTATCTGGAATTGCTACAAAAACAATTTCAGCATCAAGTGTTTTTGCAATCTCCGCATTCACTTGATTTGCAAATAGATGTTTTCTAGTTGATACAAGTCCTTCTACAAGAGTAACTTCAGATCTTTTTTTTACTTTATTATATTGCTCCATAACAAAATCGAGAAGCATATCTATTTTTTCATTACCAATTAAATTTTCAGCTGTAGTAATTAAAGTAGGCTCACCTACAACCATATTACTATTTGTTGCAATAATTGTTGAAGTAAGATCAGATTGGTTTCCACCATGACTAAGTTGGGCAATCGGTTTATAGAAAGAAACATTTACACCTTGCCTTTCCATGGCACGAAGGATCCCTATGCTTACACTAGTAAGACCAACTGAAGCACTTGTAGGAATGAGCATTATAGTGCGTGACATCTGTTTGAATACCTATACTATTTATCTAATTTCATATTCAGATACCTAATAAATGAGCAGTCTCTTCCGCAATAATTAACTCTTCATTAGTAGAAATAACGATTGCTGGAATACGACTGTTTTTTTCAGTTATAAACCCTTCACGACCAAAACGAGCTTGTAAATTTGCTTCTTTATCAACTTTAACATCTAATAAACTTAAACGATCCAAAACTTTTTCACGAATTAATGCTGAATTCTCACCTATACCACCAGTAAAAATAATAGCGTTTAAATGTCCATCAAATAATGTGCTATAACCTGCGATATATTTAGCTAATCGGTGACAAAATACTTCTATTGTACGGGTTGCTTCCTTTGTTTTAGCATAATTATTTTCAATAAATCGACAATCAGAAGAACATTGAGTTAATCCAAGAAAACCAGATTCTTTAGTTAACATATGCTCAATTTCTTTCATAGAATAGCCAAGAACATTATACAAATGAAAAATAATCCCAGGATCAATATCGCCGCAACGAGTACCCATTACTAAACCTTCAAATGGAGTTAACCCCATAGATGTATCTACAGATTGGCCAGTTTTAATAGCACAAACTGAAGCACCATTACCTAAATGACAACTAATAATACTTGTTTCTTCAATTTTTTGATCTAATATGCTTGCACATTTACGAGTAATAAATAAATGAGAAGTACCATGCATACCATATCGACGAATACCATGTTCCTTATATAAAGAATATGGTAAGGCGTATAAATAAGATTGTTCAGGCATAGTTTGATGAAAAGCAGTATCGAAAACAGCAACATTTTGAAGTTTTGGAAAAGCTTTTTGAGCTGCTTTAATACCTATAATATGAGCAGGATTATGAAGTGGTGCTAATTTTGAACAATCTTGAATTCCTTTTAGAACTTTATCTGTAATAAGAACAGATTGAGTAAATCTTTCACCTCCATGCACAATCCGATGACCAATAGCCTTCACATTTTTAGAAAGCTCTGTCTTAGAAGAATCTAAAATGCTTTCTACAATAAATGATAATGCTTCTTCATGAATCGCATTATCACTAAGCTTAGCTTCATATTTTCTATGTAATTGCCATTTAATCCTGGCTTCTTTAAGATATAAGCATTCTGCAAGACCACTTAGGTGTTCTATACCACGTTTTGCATCCACAATAGCAAATTTAAGAGAAGAACTACCGCAGTTTAAAACAAATACTAGCTTAGACATGAAAAAAACCTGTATGTTATATTATCTAACAATTAATTAAAATGCAAAAACAAATATAGGAGGGTGATATTTATAATTCGTTGATTGCTAAGTCAAAAAACAAAATGGAAACCATGTAAATATCAAACTAATTTACTTTACCTAAAGGATTTCTTACTTTGAGCCTTGATATTTGGAAGATCAGTAATACTACCTTCAAATATTTCTGCAGCTAAACCTATAGATTCATGTAAAGTAGGATGAGCATGAATAGTTAATGCAATATCTTCAGCCTCACAACCCATTTCGATAGAAAGAGCAATCTCACCTAAAAGCTCGCCAGCATGCATTCCTACTACAGCGCCACCAATTATTCGACGATTATTTTTATTAAAAATGAGCTTAGTCATACCCTCAGAATAATGAGACGCGATTGCTCGACCTGAAGCAGACCAAGGGAATATTGCAATTTCATAATCAATACCCTCTTCTTTGGCATCTTTTTCTGTTTTTCCTACCCATGCTACTTCAGGTTGAGTATAAGCTATAGATGGAATAACTCTAGGGTCCCAATAATGTTTTTTACCTGAGATTACTTCTGCAGCTAAATGACCTTGATGAACACCTTTGTGAGCTAGCATTGGTTGACCAACAACATCACCAACAGCGTAAATATGAGGAATATTAGTACGCATTTGTTTATCAACTATTATGAAATTGGATCCATCGATCTTAACACCTGATTTTTCAATATCAAGGAAATTAGTATTTGGCACACGACCAATTGCAACTAAAACCGCATCGTAATATTTAGAACTAGGTATAGAATTTTCTCCTTTCATTGAAACGTATATTGCATTTTCTTTAGCTTCTATTGAAGTTACTTTTGTCTTTAACATTAAATTAAACTGGCTTTTAATCTTTCTGTTATAAATAGAAATAACATCTTTATCTGCTAAAGGAATCAATTGTCTAGACATTTCTACAATATCAATTTTAGACCCAAGAGTATGGTAAACTGTTGCCATCTCCAATCCAATAATTCCACCACCTATGATCAATAATTTTTCTGGAATATTTTTTAATTCTAGCGCATCTGTAGAATCCCAAACACGTGAATCTTTATGTGGAATAAATGGCAGTTGAATTGGTTTAGAACCTGAAGCTATGATAGCGTACTCAAAATTGACATTTTTTTTACCTTTTTTAGTATCTACTACAATTGAATTAGGTCCTGTGAACTTGCCAAATCCATTTAGAATCATAACATTACGTGTCTTAGCCATAGAATAAAGACCAGAGGCTAGTTTAGTAATCATTCTCTTTTTCCAAGAACGAATACTTTCTATATCAGCTTGAAGTTTACCAGAAACAATACCGCACTCAGCTAACATTTTTGCTTCTTCCATAACTTTAGATATATGCAATAGTGCTTTTGATGGAATACAACCTAAGTTTAAACAAACACCACCAAGAGAGTCATTGCGCTCAATAAGAATGGTTTCTAAACCTAAATCTGCACACCGAAACGCAGCAGAATAGCCGGCAGGACCTGCACCAAGCACTACTACTTTTGCTTTAATTTCATTGCTCATATTGACCTCTCATGATCATTCTCTTTGTAAGATACAATTATATTCTGAATATTATCAGTACACTCAAAGTTAGTATTACCTCTAAGGAGCTATTTATAGCAAATCAAAATTTAATGCTTTCTCCTTCATAGAATTAAACGACGAACATCCGATAATATACTATTTAAGAAGGTGATAAAACGTGCACCTTCAGCACCATCAATGACTCGATGATCATATGATAAAGAAAGCGGCAGTTGTAATTGTGGCTGGAATTCATTGCCATTCCACACTGGCTTGATTTCAGATTTAGATATACCAAGAATAGCTACTTCTGGAGCATTGATTATTGGAGTAAAACTTGTTCCACCAATACTCCCAAGACTAGATATAGTAAAACCGCCACCTTGCATATCTGAAATTTTCAAAGTACCAGCACGAGCTTTCCTAGAAATAGAAATTAAATCTTCAGATAACTTATAAATACCCCTTTTATTTACATTTTGAAAGACAGGAACTACTAAACCATTTGGAGTGTCAACTGCAATACCAATATTTATATATTTTTTAATTATTAAACTTTCTCCATCGTTAGATAAAGAAGAATTAAATGTAGGAAATTTTTCTAACGCTTTAGCAACAGCTTTCATTATAAATGATAGCAATGTAATTTTTCTAGCACCGTTCTCCATAGAGTTATTGATGTTCTGTTCCTTTCTAAATTCCTCTAATTTAGTAATATTGACACTATCCCACTGTGTTACATGAGGGATCATTACCCAATTACGATGTAAATTGGCTCCAGATTTTTTTTTCACACGAGGAATAGGGCTAGTTTCTATTTCACCAAACTTGCTGAAATCTACCTCTGGCCAAGGAAGCAAATTCAAAAGATTCTTCCCATCTTCTTCCCTTCCATCTTCTTCCCTTTTTATCAATTTCCCTTTATCAGATTTTACTCCTTCAACATAAGCTTGAATATCTTCCTTTAAAATACGACCTTTACGACCAGTGCCAAAAATTCTGGATAGATCAATATCCAATTCACGTGCTAGACGACGAACAATTGGAGAAGCATAAACATAGTGATCGCTATTATCTTTAGAAGATATTTCTTTATGTACATCATCTGAAATAAAATTTTCACTTTTTTCAATACTAAAACTCATGAATGGTGAACCTGAAGAGACTTTATCACCTACTAAAACTTGAATTTCTTTTATCACACCTGAACAGGGGGAAGGAATTTCCATTGAAGCTTTATCTCCTTCAACAGTAATTAGAGACTGATCTTTTGAAACTGTATCGCCAATATTGACTAAAATCTCAGTTATTTCAACCTCATCAGAACCAATATCAGGTACGTTAATTTCGATTATCATCGTGTTTTACCTTATGCATATTGCGGATTAATTTTGTTAGTATCAATATTAAATTTCTTAATTGCCGCAGCAACTACAGTTTGTTCAAAGTCCCCTCGTTTAACTAATTCAGCTAATGCAGCAACAACAACATAGCTAGAATTAATTTCAAAATGGCGACGTAAATTTTTACGACTATCAGAACGTCCAAAACCATCAGTGCCTAGTACTTTATAAGACTCAGCTGGAATAAATGGGCGTATTTGCTCTGCATAATTTTTTATATAATCAGTAGCAGCAATAGCAGGCTCTTTTCCTAAAATCTGAGCAACATATGGGACTTTAGGTTCTTTTTCTGGATGTAACATATTGTGACGTTCTACTGACTGACCTTCACGAGTCAATTCATTATAGGAAGTGACAGAATAGACATCAGATTCTACCCCGTAATCATGTTTTAAAATTTTAGCGGCTTTACGTACTTCATTCATAATACTACCTGAGCTAAGAAGTTGAACTTTCCTGATACTTCCCCTATTCATATCAACATGTTTATCTTTATAAGATTCTAATTTATAAATGCCCTTGCAAATACCCTTCTCAGCACCTTCTGGCATTGCTGGCATTGAGTAATTTTCATTCATCAAGGTTAAGTAATAAAAAACATTCTCTTGACTTTGTCCATACATACGACGGATCCCGTCCTGAATAATTACTGCAATTTCATAAGAAAATGTTGGATCGTAAGAGATACAGTTAGGGATTATATTAGCTTGGATATGAGAATGACCATCTTCATGCTGTAATCCCTCACCATTCAATGTAGTTCGACCAGATGTAGCACCTAATAAAAAACCACGAGCTTGCTGATCACCTGCCATCCATGCCATATCACCAACTCGCTGAAAACCAAACATAGAGTAATATATATAAAAAGGAATCATGGGTAAATCATTTGTACTGTAAGAGGTTGCGGCAGCTAACCAAGAAGACATGGCACCTAATTCATTAATGCCTTCTTGAAGTATTTGGCCTGAAACAGATTCTTTGTAATAAGAAAGCATCTTGCTATCCTCTGGAATATATTTCTGGCCATTAGGATTATAAATACCAATTTGACGGAATAAACCTTCCATTCCAAAAGTACGAGCTTCATCAGCAATAATAGGAACAATATGTTTACCAATATTTCTATCTCTAAGAAAGAGATTTAATGTTCGTATAAAAGCAATAGTTGTAGAAATCTTCCGTTTTTGCTCAGTTAAAAGTGAAGAAAAAACTTGAATTTTAGGAATTGTTATTTTTTTAGTAAATTTAGGCAACCGATTAGGCATATAACCATATAATTCTTTTCGGCGAGCATGAAGATACTTATACTCAATAGAACCTTCTTCCAATTTTAAATAAGGAAGTTCTTCAAGCTCTTTTTCAGAAATAATATCTTGCAAATTTAAATGATTACGTAAATATCGAATATCTTTTATTTCCATTTTCTTAATGCTATGAGCTACATTTTTCCCTTCAGCAATATTACCCATACCATAACCCTTCACTGTTTTGGCTAAAATTACAGTAGGTTTGTTTTTTGTTTCTTTTGCATTTTGAAACGCAGCAAATAATTTAGATGCATCATGTCCGCCACGTTTAAGAGAAAAAATTTCATCATCAGTCATATTAACAACAAGTTCAGCTGTCTCTGGATATTTACCAAAAAAGTGCTTACGTATATAAGCACCATTTCTAGATTTTAAAGTTTGATAATCACCATCAAGAGTTTCATTCATAAGTTGAATAAGCTTTCCTGTAGTATCATTAGCAAGTAATGTATCCCATTCACTACCCCAAATAACCTTAATTATATTCCAACCAGCTCCTTTAAACACCCCTTCTAGCTCTTGAATAATACTTCCATTCCCTATTACTGGACCATCCAAACGCTGAAGATTACAATTAATCAAAAAACATAAGTTATCGAGCTGTTCTCTAGCAGCAAATGAAAGTGCACCTCGTGACTCTGGTTCATCCATTTCACCATCTCCCAAAAAGGTATAAACTCTTTGAGCAGAAGTATCTTTCAAACCACGACTACTAAGATATTTTAGAAACCGTGCTTGATAGATAGAAGCAATAGGGCCTAAACCCATTGATACTGTTGGAAATTGCCAAAATTCAGGCATTAATTTAGGATGAGGATAAGAGGAAATGCCTTTACCGTCGACTTCTTGACGAAAATTATCGAGCTGTTCTTTACTTAATCGACCTTCAACAAAAGCACGAGAATAAATACCAGGAGAAGTATGACCTTGATAGTAAATTAAATCTCCTCCATCTGACTTATTTGAAGCACGAAAGATATGGTTAAAACAAACTTCATAAAATGTTGCTGAAGATTGATAAGATGCTATATGACCACCAAGATCTAAACCTTTTCTAGATGCACGTAACACAATTGCCATGGCATTCCACCGAATGATAGAACGGATACGAGACTCAATAACTAAATCGCCAGGATAAGGGGGCTCTTGTGAAACTGGAATAGTATTAATATAGCTCGTGTTAATACTTGATATATTGATACCACTTGAAGATGCTTTCTCTAGAAGTTGTTCAAGTAAATACTGAGCACGACTTGTACCTTCCTCACGAATAACCGACTCAAGTGATTCAAGCCATTCTTGAGTTTCTAGTTTGTCTATATCATATTTCACATCAGACATCGTTTCATCCTTATAATTGATCTGCTTTGCTCAATTTAACAAGTGAATACTAATCATAACTAGTTGCTTTGTTTTAAAATTTCACTTAAATAAACTTTTAACTTCTGGTTGAAATTGAATTCAACAACACGATAAACTGTTACCAGTAAAATAGAACATGGAAGAACTTTCGAGTTAATTAATCATTAAATCAACTACTATTAATCTAGAAACCAACAAAACTATTGAAACACAATTAATCTAAAGACTTTTTCATTTCTTTGAAGGTTAAAAAACCAGGCATAAGAATAAGTTAATACAGGGAAACCGCATAATACGTACTATTCTTCAAATACTATGATAATTCCTAATTTTAAACATATACTATAGATATAAGGTAAAATTAAAATAAATTTACAACAGTTTCTTTTACAGTTTTTCAGTAAACATCAATAAGTTTTTAGTAAAAAGCAACTCGTTTATTTTTCTAATTCTCACTAATAATAGTAATATAAATCCCACTTTATTTCTGAAGCTAACATAATTAAAACATAGATGTCTAGCCAAAATTGATTTTTCAAAATTGAAAAATCAATTTTGTTTTTCTGCATTAATAACCACACTAAACCTAAAAAGCCATAAAATCTAACAAAAAAAATCATATATATTAAAATACTATCGTTTCAATATGCTCAATTATCAATTGTAACGAATGACTTCCACTAAATTCATTAACATCAAGCCTATATACTAATTGAACAAATTTTACTGAGCTATTAGGCCAATAATTCAAATCTGCATTAAACATAATTCCATCTATAATAGTTCGATTGAAACAATCCTTAAATATAGGCTCAAGCAATAACCGTATGTGCTTTTTCCCTACCAGTTTTTGATTGATAACTTTAAATTTACCATCAAAAACTGGTTCAGGAAATCCTTCTCCCCATGGACTAGCAAATTTTAATAATTTTGCAGTGTGTATGGAAAAATCTTTTTCTTTCAATTTCCCATCACTTAGTATGATATTTTTTAATGCTAAATCACCTAATTCCTTACGTACTGCTTGATCAAATATTTTAGCAAAATTATCAAGGTGTTCTTCTTTAAGAGTTAAACCTGCTGCCATAGAATGACCACCATACATAATAATTAATCCAGGATTTTGAGAATTAATATTATCAAGTACATTAAAAAAATGGAATCCAGGAATAGATCGGCAAGAACCTTTGAGTATCCCTTTAGCATTATTAGAAAAAACAACAACCGGACGGTGAAATTTCTCTTTCATTCGTGACGCAAGAATACCAATTATACCTTGATGCCATCCGCGCTGGTATAAAACTAAACCAAATGGAAATTGAGAGTTTTTATTTAATTGAATCTTATTACAAAAAGCTATAGCTTCTTTCCTCATATTTTCTTCAATTTTTTTTCGAGTTTGATTTAAAGCATTAAGCTGTTTTGCTATATAACGTGCCGTATGAATATCATCACTTATCAATAGCTCTACCCCAAATGACATGTCATGCAAACGACCAGCTGCATTAATTCTTGGTCCTAGTGCAAAACCAAAGTCAGATGCCACTAAATTTTTTCTATTAAGATTAGCTACTTCAATAAGAGCTTGAATACCTGGCCGTGTTTTACCTGCTCGAATACGTTGTAACCCTTGATAAACTAAAATGCGGTTGTTTTTATCCAATGGTACAACATCAGCTATAGTACCAAAAGCAACTAAATCTAAGAATTTCATAAGCTTAGGTTCAAGCATATTATTTAGAATGAACCAATCCTTATCTCTCATATACACACAAAGAGCCATCATTAAATAAAATACAACACCAACACCAGATAAAGTTTTTAAAAAAACACCAGAACTACAAATATTTGGATTTACTATTGCGTCGACATTAGGGAGTCTATGACCAGGTAAATGATGGTCTGTTATTAAAACTTGTAAGCCCTTTTTATTAGCATAACTAACTCCATCAATAGATGAAATCCCATTATCTACAGTCATAATTATATCCGCGCCTAACTTGATAGCTTGATCAACTACCTGAACACTGAGACCATAACCGTCCTTAAAACGATTTGGGATTAAATAATCTACATTTCTAGATCCCAACATACGTAGTGCCAATACAGATAAGGCTGAACTAGTTGCCCCATCAACATCAAAATCACCAACAACGATAATCCGTTTATTTTCTTGAATAGCTAAAAATAACAATCGTACCGCTTTATGAATACCTGGTAATTCTTTATATGAACATAGTGCTTTAGTTGTAGTTTCTAATTGATTAATTGATTGTATACCACGATTTATATATATACGTTTTAATATAGGATGAATTGTATCAGGAAGAAGACTAAGATCAGCTCTAGGCCGACGTTGAATTTTTATCATCATATTAAATAATAAAGCATAGAGAATGAGTATGTACTGACTAATACCATAAACAACCTGGATGATGGTTACTATGAAATTTTTTGAGTCGATCTGCAGCTACATGGGTATAAATTTATGTGGAAAATAACTAGCTTTGACCAAGCAGCATCTGAACTACTCCAAGTTCTGCAGCATGATTTAGTAAATATGTAGCAAAAGCATGCCTCAAAATATGAGGAGATAACAGTTTTATATCAATTCCAATAATCTTCCTATAATATTTAACATGATAGCAAAAAGTTTGCCTTGTCATCACTCTAGCACGTTTACTTGGAAAGAAAATATCAGATTTTAATGAACCTAGTAATATAGGCCTACTATTCTTTAAAAAAAGTGCCGATCCAATCCATTGCATCTTCTCCTATAGGTACTAATCGCTCTTTATTTCCATTACCTATTATACACACTACACCTTGACATAAGTTAATATTTGCTATTTCTTTAAGAGAACAATATATCTAGTAGCATAGAGTCTATGCATTGATTTATCTCTCAATCTAATCACCTCATTAAGATTTGATGCATTTAATAATAAATTAACTTGTTCTTCCGTCAAATCTTTAGGTAATCGTTTAGGAAGTTAGGATTTCTAATTAATATTGTAGGTTTATCTAAATGAATTTCTGTTTGATTCAAATACTGATCGTTGACCTCATTCTAGAATGAGGTCTTAGCTTACACTTTTGATCCGTTAACCACATTTAGTATTTTGCAAACTAGATAATTGAATAGTATCTAATTGGTAATTAGATTGAAAACCATATGCCATACATATAGAATTGATAAATTGCCAATACTATCTTAAACAAAAAGCAGATGAAACCTTTAATTATATCAAACAATTATAAATTATTGTTTAGTATTTAATAAATCTAATTATATCAATAATTTTCTTTAAAAATATTTAATTATTACTATAATCAATAGAGATTCGATTATACGTAAAAGAACTACCATCGATAAATTGAAGTATTGTTGTTTTTCGTAAGATTTTTTTACTTCCTTAATTATTTTTGATATGAAAAAAACACATAACATCCGAGAACGCCTTAATTATTTAAAACAAATATTACCAACAGAAATTACTCGAACTGTAGCTCATTCTTTAACAGAAGACCTTGGTGGAAGTATCTATCTTTCTTCAGATATTACTTCAAATTTAATTTCTGAAGGAACTCATGGAAAGGCAATTATTATTAGTCGAGAAAAAGGAGTTTTTTGTGGACGAGATTGGGTTGATGAAGTATTTACACAATTATCAAGTCATGAAAATAAGCTGAATAAAAAAGTCAAAATTGAATGGTATGTAAAAGATGGTGATAAAATAAAGGTCAATCAGATATTATGTAGACTTTCTGGCTCAGCACGTACAATATTGACTGGTGAACGTAATGCAATAAATTTTATACAAACTTTTTCTGGCTGTGCAACTACTACTTATCAATATATTAAAAAAATTGCAAATACCAAATGTTGCTTACTAGATACCAGAAAAACTATCCCTGGTTTGCGTTATGCGCTAAAATATGCAGTGGTTTGTGGTGGTGGGAAAAATCATCGTATAGGACTCTTTGATGATTATTTAATCAAAGAAAATCATATAATATCATGCGGTGGTATTGTACATGCCATCTCAAAAGCAAAAAAACTACATCCCCAAAAAACCATTCAAATCGAAATTGAAAATTTAAAAGAACTAGAACAAGCCATAAATTCAGGTGCAGATGTAATAATGCTTGATAACTTTGATATTGATATGATACGTCGAGCAGTACAAATTAATGCAGATCGAACAATCCTAGAATGCTCAGGTAACATTACTTTAGAAAATATTAAAGAATATGCAAATACAGGCATCGATTATATTTCTATTGGAAGTCTAACAAAGGATTTAAAGACGTTAGATCTTTCTATGCGTTTTCAATAAATATAATAAAATTCACTTTTGATAAATCCCTTCTTTTAATTTAATTTTCTGATATAAAAACCTATTTTTAGGTACTAAGATACCATGTTTTTCTGCTTTAGAAATAAGATACCCTGTAATGAAATCAATTTCCGTTTTTCTTTGAAAAAAAACATCTTGCTGCATTGAAGAAAAATTTTTCTCAGTATTTTTAATTGTTTTACCTAGAGCAAAAGACAAATCAAAAAAATTTGTCTCAATTCCTTCTTCATGCATCACAAGTACTATTTCATTTAATAAATTAATCAATAAATGTTCATATCGTTTCTTAAATAAGATGCCATTAGCACATTGCTCTAAAGCTGTAATTGGATTAATCACGCAGCTAATTGCCAATTTATTCCATAAAGTGACTTTTATTGAAGAAGACCAAATCACTTCAGGTAATGCATGATCTAGGAGTTTAACTAAAAAAACACAATGTTTGCCTTTATCATTATACCCTCCTAATTTTGTGATTCCCTTACCCGTATGAAATACTTGCATTGAATTAGGCTTGTAAACTCCATGTGTAGTAGTTGCCAATAAAATTGGATGATGGCTAATTTTATTACAGATATGTTCAATAACTCCCATACCATTGTGCATGAATACAATTATACAATCTTTATGAAGATAAGAAACAATAGGTACCAAAGCATTTTCGACTTGCCAAGCTTTGACAGTAATTATAATTAGTTCTGAATTTGCCAAATGTTGTTTATTACAATTAGAAAATAAGTGAGGCTGTTCTTTATTAATCCGTAAACTAATAGTTGAAGATAAACTTTTCCCCCAAATAGAAACATGATGTCCAGAATTCACTAACCTGCATGCTAATAAAGTACCAATTGCCCCAGGACCAATTATCGAAATATTCATAACTCATCTTTATTTTTTGTTTAACAGTAAAATTTAGTTTGTAGTGATAATAAGAAAATAAATTCAATATAATAAAAATTTGCGCAATTTAATAGCACATAAAAGATAACTTAAGATTTAAATAAACTTAGATCCTATCAGCAACTATAGCAAATAGCTATTTCTTAAGATTACAATTAATAAATATTTTATTTATTGCTCATTGTAAAAATGCACCTCAATTAATTTAATATTATAAGAATTTATAAGAATAAAAATTGATACTAGATAAAGAAAAACTGTAATATACTTCTTCTTACTTAGATAAGAGACTTAAATTGGAAACAAAATGGTAATCAATTGTAAAAAAACGTCTTCTAAATATTTAGATCGCATAGATCTCAGTATCCTTAATGAATTGCAAAAAGATGGAAGGATATCTAATGTAGAACTTTCCAAACGAGTAGGACTTTCTCCAACACCATGCTTAGAAAGAGTTCGTCGCTTGGAAAAACAAAAATATATCATAGGCTATACAGCACTTTTGAATCCAAAGAATCTTGAAGCATCATTATTGGTTTTTGTTGAAATTACACTTAATAAAAATGCACCAGATATATTTGAACAATTTAATACAATGGTAAAAAAACTAGATGGTATTCAAGAGTGTCACTTAGTATCAGGAGATTTTGATTATTTGCTAAAAATCCGTATACCTGATATCACCGCTTACCGAAAACTTCTTACTTGTACATTGCTGCACCTTCCTGGTGTTAATGATGCTCGTACCTATGTTGTCGTAGAAGAAGTTAAACAGACAAATCAATTAGTTATAAAAAATCGTTAGTTGTATTTATAATAAATTACTATTAATCTTAAATATACACACTTTAAATTGCTAATTTATCTAATTAAACTTACTTTTATGCTTAAGAACTTATTTCAAAAAAAAAAGGATGCTACTATCAGAAAATTAACTAAAGAATCTAAATATTCTCGTTTAAATAGTTTCCAACGATTAAAAGAATGCGCTTTAATACTGACTGTTTTATCATCTATTTTATTATCAATATCCTTATTTACTTTTAGTCCTTCAGATCCATCTTGGTCACAAACTAACTGGGGGGTGGATATTCAAAATGCTGATGGAATATTAGGGGCATGGATAGCTGATACGCTCTTTTTTATTTTTGGCTCTCTTGCTTACCTAATACCAATTCTTTTACTAATAATAGCGTGGTTATTTCTAAAAAAACGCATTCATGATAAAAACTATCCTATAGATTTAATGTTATGGGGTGCTCGTTTACTTGGTTGCGTAATACTAATTTTAACTAGCTGTGGTCTAGCAGATATCAATTTTGATGATATTTGGTATTTTTCATCTGGAGGGATAATTGGTGATATTACTACAAATATTATCTTACCTAGACTAGGTTTATTAGGAACAATATTAGTTTTTCTTTTCTTTTGGGGGGCTGGGTTTACACTTTTAACTGGAATCTCTTGGTTATCAATTGTTGAATGCTTAGGAAAACAAACCATCGATGTATTTTGTTTTATTAGAAATTTTCTAAAGAAAAAAAGAAATACAACGGCATTATTACCAGAACAATTTAAAAATCAACAAAAATCAACTACAACAAACTCTGAAAATCTTAAACAAAACTCGTTATATACTGATAATTCAATTTCTAATAATAAAGAATCGGTTTCTTTCGATAATAAATCATATTTGGATAGTCAGACAAAAGCACATAATAACTCTCATGAAGAGTCTAAATTTAATGAACCTACAAATCTTGAAATAATCCTACCAGAAACAAATCTGAATGAAAAAAAAAACCAAAATTATAAAAAACACATTTCCAAACTAAAATGTGGCTTAACAAAAATAGAAAAAAAATCAATGCCATCTTTGGATTTACTTTATCATCCTAAAAAACATAAAAACTGCATTAACCATAACATTCTTGAAAATATTGCTCGTCTTATTGAAGCTAAATTATTAGATTACAAAATAAAAACTAAAGTAGTAGAAATTTTTCCAGGTCCCGTAATTACTAGGTTTGAACTTGATCTTGCTCCTGGTATCAAAGTTAGTCAAATTTCTACTTTATCTATGGACCTCGCACGATCACTTTCAACAACGACAGTACGTATTGTTGAAGTAATCCCTGGTAAGCCTTATGTTGGAATTGAATTGCCTAATGTTAATCGAAAAACTGTTTATTTCTCTGAAGTCATTAATAGTCAAGCTTTTATAAAAGCTAAATCACCAACAAGCATTGTTCTTGGTCAAGATATTGGTGGTAATGCAATTGTCTCTAATCTATCTAAAATGCCACATGTTTTAGTAGCAGGTACTACTGGTTCAGGAAAATCAGTTGGTGTGAATGTGATGATTCTTAGTATGCTTTATAAAGCAACACCTGAAGAAGTTCGGTTTATTATGATTGATCCTAAAATGCTTGAACTTTCAGTGTATGAAGGAATTCCTCATTTATTATCTGAAGTTGTAACTGATATGAAAGATGCATCAAATGCATTACGTTGGTGTATAGCTGAAATGGATCGTCGATACAAGATCATGTCAACCCTCGGTGTTCGGGATATAACAACTTTCAATAAAAAAATCAATATAGCTATTAAGGCTAATCAGCCTATAAAAAAACCGAGTTGGTATCATGATGATACCATAAACACGGGATCTCCCTACTTAGAAAAAATACCTTATATTGTTGTTATAGTTGATGAACTTGCTGATCTAATACTAGTAGTTGGTAAAAAAGTTGAAGAATTAATCATAAGATTATCTCAAAAAGCTCGTGCAGCAGGCATCCACCTTATCCTTGCTACCCAACGTCCATCTGTAGATGTAATAACAGGTTTAATTAAAGCAAACATACCAACTCGTATTGCATTTACAGTTTCAACTAAAACAGATTCACGAACAATCCTTGATCAAGGAGGAGCAGAATCATTACTTGGAATGGGAGATATGCTTTATCTTCCTCATGGATCAAATCATGCTATACGAATACATGGCACATTTGCACCTGATGATGATGTTCATTCAGTTGTGAAGCACTGGAAAAAATTAGGTAAACCAAGTTATATTGATAAAATTACTTAAATACACTTTAAAGATTTTGGGTACTGAGCCATCCTTGTTTATAAAAATAGACTGTTATAGGTTCAACAAAAAATAAGATAGCCAATAAACCTACTAATGATAAAACTAAAGTATACGGCAAAGCCATTATTATCATACGGTAGTATGATAATCGAATTATAGGTGCTAAACTTGAAGTTAGTAAAAATAAAAATGCTGCTTGACCATTTGGAGTTGCAATAGAAGGAAGATTAGTACCTGTATTAATTGCAACCGCAAACAAATCAAATTGTTCTCGACTAATCAGACCTTCAATTAAAGCCGTTTTAGCTTCATTTATATATACTGTCCCTACAAATACATTATCTGATACCATCGATAACATACCATTTACAATATAAAACAATGCAAGTTGAATACTCTTATTTTCAATATACAATAGCATATCTATAATTGGCCTAAACAACCCCTGTTCAACTATTACTGCAACAATAGAAAAAAAAACTGTTAATAATGCAGTAAACGGCAAAGCTTCTTCAAAAGCTTTACCTAAAGAACGTTCTTCGATAATTCCACTAAATGCAGTTACTAAGATAATAACTGAAAGACCAATTAAACCAACAGCCGCTAAGTGCATAGAAAGAGCAATAACTAACCAAACAGCAATAATACCTTGTACCAATAATTTAGCAATATCTTTTCTTGTCCTAGTTCTACGCGCTTCATTATTATAATTAATTAAAATTTGACGAACTTTATTTGGTAAATTTTTTCCGTACCCAAATATTTTAAACTTCTCAATTAATAAACAAGTTATCAAACCAAAAATTAAAGTTGGAACAGTAACTGGAGACATACGAATAATAAATTCACCAAATTTCCACCCAGTTTGATCAGCAATAATAAGGTTTTGAGGTTCACCTACCATTGTCATAACTCCACCTAATGCAGTACCAATGCACACATGCATTAAAAGTGAACGAAGAAAAGCTCTATAATCTTCTAAATCTAAACGATCAGATGCATATTCATTTGGTATATTTTCTTGCTGGAAATTATTACCCATCTTTGAAACTACTTTATGGTAGATTGAATAAAAACCAACTATAACACTAATTACGACTGCAACTACGGTTAAAGCATCTAACAGAGCTGAAAGCAAAGCTGAAGTAAAACAAAATATAGCTGAAAGTAATACTTTGGAAGTTGTGATACCAAGCAATATTTTTGTAAAAATAAGTAGTAAAAGTTGCCTCATAAAATAAATACCAGCAACCATAAAAATCAGCAAAAATAATACTTCGATATTAGCAAGAAGTGTATTCTCAACTTGTTTCGAACTAGTCATTCCAATAATTATAGACTCAATGGCAAGTAAACCTCCTGGCTGCAAAGGATAACATTTTAAAGCCATAGCTAGAGTAAAAATAAACTCTACTACTAAAAACCAACCAGCACAGAAAGGGCTAATTAAAAAGAATACGATAGGATTTATAATAAGAAATAAAACAATAGAAAACTTATACCAATTCGGTGCTTTACCTAGAAAATTCATAAAAAAAGCACTCTTAAGTGACATAGCCATAATACTAGGTAACCTTGATAACAATTTGTGGAAAATAGAATTTTTAAAAAAATTCTGAGACAAGTTCTTCTTCAATCACTATTTAACTATTTAGATCAATTCAATAAACTATTTGGTTTTTCTAAACTTCGACTTTATACTTATTCAATAACTTCTAGTCAACCTAAAAATCAAATTAATAATTATAGTAATTGAATAAGCATTTAAAAATAATTTTGCATCATACTAAATTATTTAGTTTTTTTAATTTATTCACTAAACCACTTGAACGTTGAATCTTAGTATTAATAGAACGTTTTAAAATACTCATGCTTGCATATAGAAATAAAGAACTCTTTGCGCGAGTAATTCCAGTATAAACTAATTCTTTTGTTAAAATTTTACTAAACTTTAATGGTAAAACCATTAAAACTAAATCAAATTCACTTCCTTGAGATTTATGAATAGTCATTGCATAGGCAGTTTCATGCTCAGGGAGACGGTTAGGAGAAAAGGATCTTATATTTCCGTCTGGTAATTCAAAAAAAACTCTTAAATGAGAAGTAACATCAATTCCGTTACAAATACAAATTCCAATATCACCATTAAAAAGTCCTAATTCATAATCATTTTTAGTAATCATTATGGGTCTTCCATGATACCAAGTTTTACCTTTAATTTGAATTAATTGACTGGATATCAAAGCATATTCAATATGTTTATTTAAAGTAACAACACCGAAATCACCCATACGGACTGCACATAATAAACGACATCGAGAAAAAATTTTTAGTACTTTTTTAGCTTCCTGTTTTTGAGTTTCTAATTTCCCTACATCTTTAGATAATAGAAACTGATTAAGACTTTTCAAATAAGTTCCATACTCTCTAACAAGAACGCGTAATATATGATTATAATGTCCATGTTTAATTGAAAAATACCGAATATCAGTGAATTTTTTTTTCAATATAGATTCAACCTTACTAATTTCCCCAAAATTCACAGCTTTTGCTAACTGACCAATGCCTGAACATGAATCAAATCGATAATTTTTTGTTAGCATACATAAACTATCAGAAATAGAATTTTTATTTTTAACATTTTGTATAAAAAAAGATTTATGACTGTAACCTGTTAGCGTAGCTATTAACTGAGCCTGATTGTAGCTAAATCCATATTGATAAAATGAGCAAACATCCCCTAATACAGAACCTGCTTCAACAGAAGACAGCTGATCTTTATCACCAAGTAAAATTAAACGTGCGTGTTTTGGAATAGAATTCAATAAGTTGAACATCATAGACAAATCAACCATAGATGCTTCATCAACAACTAAAATATCTACATTTATCGGATTACGTTGATTATGATAAAAATTGACACTATTAGGAATCATACCGAGTAAAGCATGTAATGTACTTGCTTCAGTGGGGAAATAACCCTTCAATTCTGGTGCAATAGAAACAATATGTTTAAGCGAAACACCAATAGATTGAGTTAAATGAGCACTTGCTTTTCCTGTTGGAGCAACTAATTTAATAATTGGAGTAATTGCTTTCTGTTGAAATTGATAAATTAATACAGCTAAAAGTTGAGTTACTGTAGTAGTTTTACCTGTACCTGGACCGCCTGATATTACCAAAAAATTTCTAGTTAAGGCTATTGCTGCTGCAACCTTTTGCCAATTAAGACAAGATGATTGAGGAATAAGTGTATCTAGCACTTTCAAATCCTCTGCGTATATAGCATTTATTAAAACTTTCTCTATTGCTTTCCAATTTAATCTATCAAAACTAATAACGTCTAAATACTCATATAATATTTTTTTTCTTTGAATGGAACAGCTTAATTTAGAAAGTTTATGAAATAAAATATCATAATCTCGATAAATTATCTGATCTAAAAAACTACCTAATAACTTTAGTTCAGAATATTGAAGATTTCTTGATACACTAAAATTAGTTAAAAATAATGCTAAGTTATATTCATATTGCCAATAACGCTGTAAATAAAGCCTTAGTCCATCAAATATTAATGGATGAGATTCATCTTGGAACCCAATAAGATAACAATCTTTTATAATTTGAGACCAATCTGTTTGTAATATCTTCTTATTTAATTGCAACATAATATCGCTAGACAGATTAAATTTACTTACTACATCTAGTAGATTCTTTTCTCCTTTATCATTAATAAACAATAAACATACATTACCTTGACCTAATTCATAGCTAAGTAAAGCAGAGATAAAAGCAATTTCATCTGAATTTTGATATACCTGATCGGACATAAAACGCGCAAACTGATAATCAAGCAAGCGAACTAACCCTTTTTCAGAAAGCAATTTTAAAACATCTAAAAATGTAATTTCCATAATTAATTTAATTTTATAGAATTTGGATCATTTTTTTTCAATGATTAAATCCATCAATCAAATTATCTAAATCTTCTAAAAATTCTAGTTCTGGCTTAACATAAAAAACACCATGATCTGATTGACCATCCATACCACGCACGAATAAATAATATACACCACCAAAGTACTCTTCATAGCTATAATTGCCTATACGACTACGTAAAAAACGGTGTAACGCTAATGAATAAATTTGATACTGAAAATCATAACGATATTCTACCATCGCATCTTTTAGAGCTTGTTTATGATAATAGGAACTACTATCACCTAAATATGTCGATTTCCAATCGAGCAAATAATATTTCCCTTGATGTTCAAAAACCAAGTCAATAATACCTTTCAACATACCTATTGCAGTTTGAAAGTTTAAATTACCTGCCTGAAATGAAAGTGAATCATAGTGTTGAGCTATCTTATTAAATGAAGATGCACTTAACATTTCTATGGGTAAAAAAAACTCCAATTCAATTAATCTTTGATTGGGAGGCTTTTGATTTAATAGCAACTCTTTACCATTCAATGGTGTGCTCAATACTGTAGTAATAAGATCTTGAATAATTGGCAACCAATCTAATTCTAATTGCATACTTTCAATTAACTCTTTAATTAAAGAAATATTTCTTTCACTGAAAGCAGATTGTGTAAATTCTATTTTTTCAAATAAATTATGAAAAAAAACACCTGCTAATGCACCACGTGGAAAGGTAAAAATTGAATATTTATTTTTTTTTATTTCCAAATCTACTAATTCATTCTGAATGTGTATGACATTTAAATCATTAACAAAATCATTCCTTTTCAGAGAAAAATTTTGTTTTACTAATTTTGAATAACTTGTGATACTCCACGATTGATTAATACTTCGTTTTAGTTCTTTTGAAGAAATTAATTCAAAAGAACTATCTGTGGTAAACACATTCTTGTCAATAAATGGTAATTTTAAAACTATCAATCCTGGATTATGATTAACCTGAAACTTAAGGGATTCTGCTAAATGATCAGTATCACCCTCTTTACCATCTTGTAATAAATAACCTATAGCACTAAGATGAACAGAGGTTTTATTTTTGCTAGAATCAAGATTTTGAATTGGTGAAACTCCAATAAAACAACCATATACTGAACGTGTTAAAGCTACATAAAGCAATCGCAAGTCTTCAGCTAAACGTTTCTTATCAGCTTTTTGAAAAGTATTATCCTTACATTCAATATCTAAAATAACTTTTTTTTCTTCCTCATCATAGTATACATATTCACTAGCTCTTCGATAACTGAAAATAAACGGCAAAAACACTAAATTATATTCTAATCCTTTTGCTTTATGTACAGTAACAATTTTTATTAAATTTCTATCAGATTCAATACGTTGTACTTCTTCTTCTATACAAGTCAATCCTTTTTCTGCATTGCTAATTTTTTCAACTAACCAACGCAATAAAGCATGATTGCTAGTCAAATTTTTATTCGATTTCTGCAAAAGCTCACTGATATGCATCAGATCTATTAACAAACGTTCACCATTAACTTGTTTCAATAAATATTCAGCAATCTTACGTTGTGTCATAACTGATCGAATCATGGGAAATACACCATATTTTATTAAAATTTTACGATAGTTCTTAAATTCATCAATCACCTTATCCAATAATATTTCATTACTATTAATATTACTTAACTCATTGAGATCTAAAGAAAAAAGATTTGTAGCAAGACTTGCCATCAAAACTTTAGTATTTTCTGGCATTAAAACAGCTTTGATTAAATATTGTATATCTCTTGCAATTGTACTAGAAAATACACTATTGTGATTTGAAAGATAGACGCAAGCAATTGCTTGCTTTTCTAGTCCTTCTTTAATAATCTGAGCTTCATTGGCAGTACGTACTAAAATTGCAATATCACTAGCTTGAATTGGAACTTTTTTATTATTACACAAAAAATTCGCTTGACCTTGTTGGGAAGCAGTTAAAATTTTTTTGATTTGGCTAGATGTAGCATCTAACATCGTATTGTAATATTCACATTTTTTAACTGCTTTATGTTCAAACCAACAAGTAATTGCAGGTTGCCTATCACCATTTATTAACCAGAAACGTTGATGAGCATCAGGACTACACTTCACTGGTAAAAATGGAATATAGTGATCATAAATAAATGGGCTTTTAGCTGAAGAAAATATCTGATTTACTGCCATTACCATCTCAGAACTTGATCGCCAATTAGTGCTCATCGTATAATGAGAAATAGCTTCTTTACGAGCCTTTATGTAAGTAAAAATATCTGCTCCTCGAAAACCATAAATTGCTTGCTTTGGATCTCCAATCATAAATAAGCCACATTCAGGTTTATTTAGGTAGATACGACTAAAAATATTATATTGAACTGGATCGGTATCTTGAAACTCATCAATCATTGCAATTGGATATATAGTTCGAATTTTTTTAACTAATAAAGGTTGAGTATCAACTGAATTTGAAAGTTGAATTATTAAATCATCAAATGATAATAATTGCTTTTCATTCTTTTCTTTAGCCAATAGAATTCTGCAATGTCTTATTGCGTGTGCTACTATTTGTGTCTTTATATTACTTACTGGATTAGTTAAAAAGTCTTCAATAGCAGAAAACATGAAATGAATTGGTGCATTGCTATTTGAAGTTGTCTTAATTAAAATGTTTTGTGCAAACCTGTGTAAAGCATGAGGGTAATTGTATTCCCTTGTTTCTGTTAATGACCATGATGAAATAGCACTGAACCATTTAGGTAAATTATTTTTGTTATAAATGGATTTATTAATACCAGAGTTCCAAATTAAGTCAAGACAACTGTCTTTATACTTTAACCAAAGAACTTTTAATTGCTCAATGCGTTTTAGAGTACTTTTATGCAGTTCAAGCAAATCAAAATTAATTTCTTCAATAAATATGCTACGTTGTGACATAGTTAAATAATTATTAATTTGATTTAGTAAATCTATAGGACTAGACCATATTTTTTTTATTTCATTTAACAAACTTTGAGGTAATGAATAAAAATTGCGTCGCCAGTAATCAGAAATTACCTGGAATTTTAAACAACTATCATCAGTAATAAAATTGGTATCACTGAAATCGATACCAGATTCAAATACATTCTGAGTAAGCATACGTTTACAAAAACCATGGATAGTATAAATTGCAGCCTCATCCATTTGCCTTTCTGCATTTAATAAAATATCTACAATTTTTTGATGATCAGTTAACTCTTCTAAAAAAAAATTAATTAGTGGATCATTACTTTTATTATATAAAAATGCCATTCGAACATCATGAATTTTTAAACGAATGCGTTCTCTAAGTTCAGCCGTGGCAGCTTCAGTAAACGTTACAACCAAAATTTGATTCACAGTCAATGGCTTATGATATCTAGTTTTCACATTACCATGACCAAGCAATAAACGTAAATATAATCCAACTATAGAAAAGGTTTTACCTGTTCCTGCAGATGCTTCTATTAAACGTGCACCATGTAAAGGAAATGTCATAATTTCTAATGGAATAATCGATCGAAAAGTCAAAATTTTAAAAAACCTAAATCAATATTACGTTATTTAATTTGTTTAATTGCTAATCTAGGAGGAATCATTACTAAATCTGATAATAATTTTACTTGATGAGCTAGTTCGCTATTCCATTTAGGCCAAATACGTGCAATATAGGGATTATTCCCCTCTCCGTATCCAAGATAAGTATCATTAAATATATTGGCCATTCTTTTTATAGCTTTCCCTTCATCATTAATCCAATTACCTCGGTTTTGACCTGCCTCCACAGCAGCAAGTGCAGTTTTTGGAAAATAAGGTAATGGTTTTTTTATACCTTGACAGAATAAAAAAACTAACTGTTCAAACCAATTTTTTGCTTGTATATGATCTGAAATAGGTAAATACATAAAATGCAGCAATTTATCTTTTTTATAATCATAACCAATAATATGAGTTGATTTACTGTGCCCAATTACAGCCATTACCAAATGGTCTATCCATGCAGAAAGATAGTCTTGAGATCTAATCTGACCATTACGATAACGAACTAATCCAGATGGGTAATTTTTTTTGATCCTACCAGTAAGATGAATATTTTTATATTGATCTAAAAAATCTATAGTAGTATCAACTTCATATTTGTTTTGATCAGAATTTCTGCATAAAAAAATTAATTTATCTAATAAAATTTTCACTGGAATAAGATTTTTTTCAAAAACAATTTCACCAAAATTACCAACAGGAAGGATCCCTTGTGCGCGCTTCTGCTTAAAGAAATTATAGGCTAGTTCATCTAAATTGAATAACTGAACTGTTTCTTGGCAAATTAAATACTCTTGAAATAACATATCTAACAATTGTTCTCGAATTTGATAATTTTCTAAATAACTTAACATAAACGGTTCATTATCTTCCAATTGGGTAAAAGATAAATCAAATACTACTTTTAAATGATAATTAAAAAAATATTGAACTGGCAAACGCCAAAAACGATGAAATTCAGCCAGTTTAATTTTCAATGGATTGCTTAATTTAGGAAAGTGCTTACTTAATTTATAATTTAATTTTGAAGCTGTTTCTTCTTTTTTTACATTTATTTGGAAATCTTTTTTTTGAATTTGAATTAATGCCGAAGGAACCCAATCTTTAGCATAGCTACCAGTACTTGTATAAAATGAAGAAGGAGAAAAAGGAACCATAGCATGGTACTGAAGTAACTTTTTTAAAAGTTTATCACTAGACAACTGACTTTCTAGTAATTCTGTTCCCTTTAAACAATAATTATTTTTACAATAATCAACTAATTCAGAAACTAACACAGAAGGAAAAATCTCACTATTATCTCTAATTGATCTTCCAATGTAGCTAATATAAAGTGCATGTTTCGCTGATAAAATTGATTCTAAAAATAAATAACGATCATCGTCACGGGTAGTTCTATCTCCAAGCTGAATTTTTCCTGACATTAAGTTAAAACTATCCGGTAAACTAGAACGCGGATAAGCTCCATCATTCATGCCAAGTAAACATACTACCTTGAATGGAATCGAACGCATAGGAATTAAATTACAAAAGTTTACCCCTCCAGATAAAAAATGTTCACTATTGCATTTGATTAATAATTCACTTTCTAAATACTTAACGATAACAATAGATTCAACATTTTTCTGATACCCCGCATCGTTTAGGTCCTTTTTCAATTGATAAATACAATCACGAATCGACTGTAAAATCATCTCTCCTTCAAGATCAACAGAAAAAAAATCACCTAATAAATTAAATAATATTTTTACCCAACTATCAATAGGCTGACTTTGTTTAAGTAATAGACGATAAAAACTAATTTTTTCGATAAAATAGGATATCTTACCAGCTATTTCTGCTTTCATCCCTTGTACTTCATTATATGGAAAAAACATAGTATCTTTTGATTTAAACAATCCAGATTGTTCGGACATAGCATATCCTAAAAACATTCGTGAAATACCAGATTTCCAAGTATTTTGGTCAGAAACAGGCAAATTAAATTCGTCAGCAATACTAGAATCTAACCCCCAACGAATTCCTGATTCTTGAATCCATTTTTTAATGATATCAATTTCCTTTTCACTAAATTGAAATTTGGCCATCACGGCAGGCATTTCAAGAAATTCAAATAATTCAGATGCTGAACAACGCATATTTGGCAAAACTAATAATCGCATAAATAGAGATAAAATTGGATGTTCTTGAAAAGAAGAGTAATCAGAAATAGAATACGAAATATAATGTTTATCAGATACACTATTAAATGCAGCATGAATAAAAGAGCGATAGGTATCAACATTAGGCATCATAACAATGATATCATTCGGAGTTAAGTCAGAATTAGCGTTAAACATTCTTAATAATTCATCATGTAGTATTTCTAATTCTCGCATAGGAGTATGACAAATATGTATAGATAACGACTGGTCATCTAAATCTACTACTTGTTTATGAGCACTTGAATTTAAATTATAGTTATTTTGACGTTCTTCTAAATTAAGAATATCGGCTTGCAGATTATGTAATAATGTATCACGCTTAATATTAATGAAAAAGTCATAAACTTCACTTTCTAACTTTGATAATATATAAAGACTATCTCTCCCTAACTTTCCTATTGAAGCAAGTAAACTATTACCAATAGAATTCTTTATATGTAAACTATCTTGGTTTATTTCTTGATTAATTTTTTCTTGAAATTGTAAAACTGTATCTTTAGCATTACTGAATTTGCTATCTGATATTTTTATTTCTTTTTGATTTTGATCTATTTTAGTTAGATGATTCCTATCACAAATATCTCCCCAATAATGCTTACAAGGATTATGAAACATAAAATGTATATCAATATATTTTCCTAAAGCTTCAAGAATATTCATATAATGTGTTGGTAAAGAATTGATACCAAAAATAAATAGACGACTAGGAATATTTTTGATATCAATTTCGCTTGATGTAAGTTTTTTCATCAATTTATTACATAAATTAGCGTGATTATAATTTGATTTACCTTGTTTGAAGGTATACTGGCACAATTTTTTCCATAAAATCGATTGCCAGAAATATTCACCATCACATTCCTTTACCCCAGTATTATTTTCCCAATTTATAATCCACTCTGGACGATAAAGAATATAATCCACAAAAATATTTGCGATCTTTCTAGAAAGCTGATAAAGGTTATGATCGTTTTCCCCTTTTTTAAAATAATTGAGTAGCACACCAAATGTTGGATCATCTAATGTAGACGGTAAAATATTCATTAATTTCCATGTTATAATGTTCCTATCAAACAAAGTATACTTAGGAACATTAGATAATGTTTGAGTAAAGGTCTCCCAAATAAAAGCATTAAAAGAAGAAAACTTGATATTAGCAATAATGCCCATCTCTTGAGCTAACTTGATCTTTAACCACTTAGACATACCTGTACTTTGCACGAGTATTTGATCTTTATCAAAGGGATTGCAAAGTGGATTATTTTTTATTAGATGCACTAATAGAATTTTTAGCGTATCAATTTTATTAGAATGATAGACCGTAAACAAAACTTCCCAACACTACTATGAGTATAATTAAACTAGCAACAGATTGATTTTAAACTATTCTAATTCTTCACTACCTGATAGTAAGAAAATAGTCATTAATACTAGCATAATAAATAGTTTCCATAATTTTTAGTTAGACAATAATTATATAAATATAGTATAACGATTTAATAATCTTTTTAGTTATAAGTATTATATTTTAAAATGAAAAAGTGTCCAATTTTAACTTTTGCAAAAGATCTTATTAGACGAAAATCCATCACTCCAGAAGATGCTGGATGTCAGTTACTAATGATTGCACGTCTAAAGAAATTGGGGTTTAAGATTGAAATAATGAATTTTAAAAATACAAACAATTTTTGGGCTCGTCGCGGCAAAAATTCTCCATTATTTGCCTTTGCAGGACATACAGATGTGGTTCCATCCGGACCATTAAAACAATGGAATACCCCTCCATTTAAACCGATTATTATTGATGGAAAACTTTATGGACGAGGGGCCTCAGATATGAAAGGTGCGCTGGCATGTATGATTATCTCAGTTGAACAATTTCTCACTAAATATCCAAATCACAAAGGTTCAATTGCATTTTTAATTACTTCTGATGAAGAAGGAGAGTTTATTAATGGAACAACACGAGTAGTTACTACTCTTATGGAACGTAATGAAAAAATTGACATGTGCATTGTAGGAGAACCCTCAAGCAGTCATCAAGTTGGAGATATAATTAAAAATGGTCGAAGAGGCTCAATTACAGGTAATCTTTATATAAAAGGAACACAAGGTCATGTTGCTTATCCTAACCTAGCAAATAACCCTATACATCAGAGCTTACCAGTATTAAATGAATTTATAAATACTCAGTGGGATAATGGAAATTGCTTTTTTCCACCAACAAGTTTTCAAATTTCAAATTTACATTCAGGTGCAAGAACCCCCAATATCATTCCAGGGGAATTAGATATCCAATTTAATTTTCGATTTAGTACTGAACTTACAGATAAAAAAATAAAACAACGTATCTATTCTATACTAGATAAACATAATCTAAACTACAACTTAAAATGGACTCTTAGTGGTCAACCATTTTTAACCTCTAAAGGACAATTATTGGAGGCAGTAAGCAAGGCAATCCATGAAATTAACCATAAAAAACCAAAGTTACTAACAACTGGAGGTACTTCTGACGGTCGTTTTATTGCAAAAATGAAAGGACAAATCATTGAACTTGGTCTTATAAATACCTCTATTCATAAAGCAAATGAAAATGTAAATGTAGCAGATTTAACTAAACTAACAAATATGTACAGAAAAACTCTAGAAAAACTACTGGGGTAGAAAAATTATCACTTTTTATGAGCTTCCTTTTCCTTCATACTAACTAAATTCTAATTTTTGTAATAGTTTTTTTTAAACTGAAGTTTTTTAAAAATCTAAAAATCATTCTGATTTACATAAAAATATTTTATTTTCTTTGTACTACTTCATCTATTAAACCATAAACAACAGCTTCATCTGCACTCATGAAATTATCTCTTTCTGTATCTTGTTCAATTTGTTTTATCATTTTGTTAGTATGTTTTGCTAAAATTTTATTTAAATTAGCTCGTAACTTTAAAATTTCATTAGCATGTATGCTAATATCTGTAGCTTGTCCTTGAAATCCTCCTAGAGGTTGATGAATCATAACTCTAGAATTTGGAAGAGCAAGTCTCTTTCCTGATTCCCCTGCTGCTAAGATAAAAGCTCCCATACTAAAAGCTTGTCCCATACAAACAGTAGAAACCTTTGATTTTACATGTTGCATTGTATCATAAATTGCTAATCCAGCAGTCACAGAACCACCAGGAGAATTAATATATAAAAATATATCCTTCTTAGAACTTTCAGAATCTAAAAAAAGCAATTGAGCACAAATAATATTTGCAACATAGTCATCAACAGGTCCAATTAGAAAAATGATACGTTCTTTTAAAAGTCTCGAATAAATATCATATGCTCTTTCTCCTTTACTTGTTTGTTCAACAACCATAGGTATAAGATTTGATCTTATATCATTCATAATTTCCCTTTATATACTTTAGTTTGTGCTTACTATATAGAAACGCTGACTAAAATTAATACTATCAAGTATTTTAAGTTTGATAACCACTTTAGAAACGGAGATGACTTTAACATATTTTTCTATAAATTTATGTTCATAAATATACTTTGCTATAAAGTATGATAAAAATCACATATTTAATTTTATTATTGATTTTTTTAAGAAAGCGTAATAGTATTCTATTGTTTAAACAGTTTTATCCCTTTAGTTCTACTGCTAATTGATTTTATCCATATCTGAAATCTAAATTTTGTAACTGAGGACAGAATTAAAATAAAAGTCTAAATAAGTAATCATCTCTTTTTATATGTTCTTAGTATGCTTGATATACAAAAGATAATCATGGCCCCTTAGCTCAGTGGTTAGAGCAGTCGACTCATAATCGATTGGTCAACAGTTCAAATCTGTTACGGGCCACCAACTACTTTCACTTTGTCATTGGTAGCACCTATTCTTGATGGAAAAGATTACATCATCCTTATCCTTTTCATCTATTCTTCTTCAAGAATACCTAGAAATTTAGTATCATCTAAATTTGATAGAAGCTTCTTAGAAGGAAAATGGTTTATGGGCATAATACCTTTGACACAAAAACGTCAATATTATCGATTAAAATATCCGAGAAAGGCAAGACCTGCTTTTCGAATTAAAGGTAAGTATTATTATGCTAATGAGTTGTCCGAAAAAGGCATCCGGATAGCCGTAACTGTAACTACTGATGGCTATAAATTATTTTATCGTGGTTTAAGAATGAATGGGCTTCTCAAGCTTAATTACAAAGATAATCAAAATTATATTGAAGGATTAATTATACGTATAGACAAGCAAGAGCTAATCCTTCGACTAACTAAAGGAGTAAACTTCAGAGATATACTTAATGAACAAAGATATATTCATAATAAATACCCAGCCTATTTTAGCTAATTTGTTTTGTTTTATTTTTAACATACCATTGGTACAGATATAGACCTGTATACCTGCATATTTTTAATAAACATATAATTAGTAATTAAAAATAGAATGCTTTCGTACCAAACTTGATATCAATAATTGCTCTTTTTCATTTTTAGTTGCCATTTCCAAGCAGTTATGATTATTTCTTCCATGCTTCGTGTTGCTTCCCAACCAAGATCTTTTTTAATTTTTTCCGTACTAGCCCAAGACTCAGCAACATCTCCTAAACGAGGCGGACAAATCTGATAAGGAACTGATAGTGAACATGTCTGGCTAAATAATTTAATAATCTCAAGCACACTAAACCCTTTACCAGTACCTAGATTATATATATGTAACCCTGGTTTCTTATTAAAGTTTTTTAACGCTACAATATGACCATCTGCTAAATCCATTATATGGATATAATCGCGAACTCCTGTACCATCCTTTGTAGGATAATCATCACCAAATACAGAAAGAAATTTTCGATAACCTGTAGCAACCTGGATAATTAAAGGCATTAAATTATTTGGAATACCTTTTGGATCTTCACCTATTATCCCTGATGGATGTGCACCTGCTGGATTAAAATAACGCAATAAAGTAATACTCCAATCAGATTCTGCTAGCAACAAATCGCTAAAACAACGTTCAATCATATATTTGCTGAAACCATAGGGATTATTTGTTCCGTCTGTTGAAGCTTCTTCAGTAATAGGAATTAAATTCGAATTACCATATATCACTGCTGATGAACTAAAAATTATGTTTTTAACACCAGCTCTTCGCATCGAACGCAAAAGCACTAAAGAACCATTAACATTATTATCATAATACTCTAATGGTTTAATTATTGATTCAGTAATACTTTTAAACCCTGAACAGTGAAAGACAGATTGAATATCATTATTTCGAAATATTGCATCTACAAAACTTTCATTGCGAATATCACCTTGATAAAAATCTGGTTGTTTCCCAGTTAACTTTTTTATTCTACTTAATACTTCAATTTTAGAACTAAATAGATTATCTATTATAATAGGTTGAAAACCCTCCTCAATCATTTGGATACAAATATGACTTCCTATATATCCCATACCACCAGTTATTAATACTTTCAATAATTACAACCTCATTTTCCATTCATATTAAATTAATATAGCATAGTTTCTCTCCAGTTTTAATAATCTATATCTTAGAAACTGGATAATAAAAAAGGAAATCTTGTCTAAATAAAATCAAGCTCTATTGAGTACTATATTTTATAGTTAATTAAATAAAAGAACTTACAGACAAATTTAAAGATAGAAGCTTCATAGCACATTGATCGCATTTAAATCAGAAAAAGCCTGTTCAAGACGAGAAACCATAGAAATTTGTCCAGCACGTAACCAAACACGAGGATCGTAATATTTTTTATTTGGAGAAAATGAACAAGTTGAACTACCTATTTGATTTTGTAAATACTTACGATATTTTAATTCATACATTCGAATACCGTTCCAAGTTGCCCATTGTGTATCAGTATCAATGTTCATTTTTACAACACCATAACTAATAGATTCTTGGATATCATCTTTAGTAGAACCTGAACCGCCATGGAATACAAAATTTAAAAAATTAGGGGAGAGACCAAATTTTTTTGCACAATAAATTTGAGAGTCTTTAAGAATAGATGGAGTTAAAACAACATTACCTAATTTATAAACACCATGAACATTACCGAAAGAAGCAGCAATAGTAAAACGTGAACTAATACAGCTTAATTTTTCATATGCATAGGCTACATCTTCTGGAGAAGTATAAAGTTCAAGTTTATTAATATTAGTATTATCAATACCATCTTCTTCTCCACCAGTACAACCAAGTTCAATTTCAATTGACATGCCAATTTTAGCCATACGTTTTAAGTATTTAGAACAAACTGCAATATTTTCCTTCAGAGACTCTTGGGAAAGATCTAACATATGAGAAGAAAACAAAGGCTTATTCATTTGTTTAAAAAAACATTCGCCAGCATCTAGTAACCCATCAATCCAAGGTAGAAGCGTTTTAGTAGCATGATCAGTATGCAATATAACTGGAATACCGTATACTTCAGCAGCAGAATGGATATACTTAGCTCCGGCTATAGCACCAAGAATCTGAGCTTCGTGATTTTGGAGTTTGATTCCTTTCCCAATAAAAAAAGCAGCACCGCTACTAGAAAATTGAATAATAACGGGGGAGCGTACTTTGGCAGCAGCTTCAAGTACAGCATTAACAGAATCTGTTCCAATTACATTTACAGCAGGAAGAGCAAACTGATTTTCTTTTGCAATTTTAAATATTGTCTCTACATCATCACCAAAAATTACACCAGGTTTTATAAAATCGAAAATTTTAGACATAGACTAATCCTATTTACACATCTGCTATTTTTTTAAAATTGATAACTATGCCAAATCAATTTAAAATAAGAAAGTATTTAGATTCAAATAACTCATAGTTAAGTCAAGAAAAAATAATACACACTTAATTTTTAAATTGGAAGAAAACATATAATACTGGTTAAATTATAATAAAACCTTATTAAATAATAATTTAATTTAATTACTCATAAAGCACGCTCCTGAAGCATATCTAAAACCGGTAAAGATTTACCTTCAACAAATTCAAGAAACGCACCACCGCCAGTTGAAATATATGAAATATCAGATTTAATTCCAAACTTATCAATAGCTGCTATAGTATCACCCCCACCTGCTAAAGAAAAAGCTGAAGATTTAGCAATTGCTTTAGAAACAGCGATTGTACCAGATGAAAAATTCTTAAATTCAAAGACCCCTACAGGACCATTCCAAAGAATAGTTTTTGCTTTACTAATAATTTCAATAAGATTAGATATTGAATTAGGTCCTAAATCAAAAATCATATCATCATCTTGAACATCAATAAGACTTTTAATCTCCGCTTTAGCATTTTCATCAAATACTTTTGCACAGGCTACATCAGTCGCTATTGGTATAGAAGAATTTCTCATTATTTTTTTAGCTGTTTTAACCAAATCTACTTCATATAATGATTTACCTATATTGTAACCAGAAGCTGAAATAAAAGTATTTGCGATCCCTCCTCCAACAATTAAATAATCTGCTATTTGAGATAATTTTTCAAGAATACTAAGTTTACTAGACACTTTAGAACCACCTACAATAGCAACAAGTGGACGTTCAGGAGAAGCCATTGCTTTACTTAATGCATCTAATTCAGCTGATAATAAAAGCCCAGCACAAGAAATAGGAGCTTCTATGCCTACACCATAAGTTGATGCTTGAGCGCGATGAGCAGCACCGAATGCATCCATTACGAAGATATCACATAACGCGGCATACTTTTTAGATAATTGCTTTTCATTAGATTGTTCACCGCTATTAAAACGAACATTTTCAAGAACAACCAATTCACCTGAATTTAAATATAAACCATTTATATAATCCTTAACTAAACTCACTTTTCTATTAAATATTCTACTTAAGCAAGCAACAACAGGAGATAATGAAAATAGTTCATCATACTCACCTTCAGTCGGACGCCCTAAATGAGAAGTAACCATTACTTTAGCACCAGCATGAAGACAATGCTCAATAGTAGGCAAAGATGCAAGAATTCTCACATCAGAAACTACTTGGCCATCTTTAATTGGAACATTTAAGTCAGATCGGATTAAAACACGTTTACCTGCTAATTCCAGGTCCGTTATTTTACGTATAGACATAGTTTACCCTCAAATTTCTAATAAAATTAACTCTAACTATAATTTTAATAAAATGCACGTGATTACTAATCTTTTCGAAAAAAAAACTAGTTTTTCCAATTATCTTTTTTGTTTTAAATAATTTAATACTATCGTATGGTGTTCTTTAGTCTTAAATTTACTAAATACATATTCAATTATTCCTACTTCATTAAGTAAAAAACTAAATCTGTGTAATCCATAATAACTTTTACCCATAAATTTTTTCTGACCCCAAACACCAAATTGTTCTGAAACAATATGATTTTCATCAGAAAGTAAAGTAAAATTTAGATTTTGGCAATCGAAGAACTTCCGTAAACGTTTTACAGAATCAGTACTAATACCTAAGATTACTACATTATATCTATCTAACTCTGATTTACTATCACGCATACCTTGTGCTTGTAATGTACAACCAGAAGTCATAGCTTTAGGGTAAAAATAACACAAGACTTTTTTTCCTAGAAAATTAGATAGAGTCACTACTTTTCCATATTGGTTTAACAAAGAAAACTTTGGAGCTAACATACTTGCTATTAATGTATTCATCCATATCCCCATATCATTTAAGTATTGTTTTAAGACATTAAAACATTTAGAATAAAAGTCAGGTTTTAGTTTGCAAACTTATTAAGCCTTAATTAGTCTAACTATATTTTATAAACTATAAAAAACCTTAAATTTAATAATCACTTTGACATTTAATAAAATCAGCTTGAACTATAATGAATCTATGATTTTTGATAAAGATCAATTTGATAATAATTATTTAAATTAATTTTAAAATACTTGTTTTTATTAAGCTAAACTAAAAGAATTTAATTCTTACTAACATGGTATAAATTATGTTTTCAGGAAGCATAGTGGCATTAATTACACCACTTGATCCAAACGGTGGGATAGATTTTATTAGCTTGAAAATACTAATAGATTATCATGTGAAATCTGGAACTGATGCTATAGTGGTTACGGGTACAACTGGAGAATCTGTAACATTAACTTTAGAAGAACAGATTAAAATTATCAATAAAGCTATTGAATTTGCTGATGACCGTATTCCTATTATTGCTGGAACTGGAACAAATTCAACTCATAAATCAATCGCCTTGAATCAACTGCTAAATAATACAAACATTGCTGCATGTCTAAGCGTAACACCTTACTATAATAGACCAACTCAAGAGGGATTATATCAGCACTATAAAATAATTGCTGAAGCAACAGATATACCACAGATATTATATAACGTTCCTATTCGAACTGGAGTTGATCTTTTACCAAAAACTGTTGCTCGTCTTGCTAAAATTAAGAATATAGTTGCCCTTAAAGACGCAACAGGTGATCTAGATAGAATTGAAATACATCATAAACTTTGCGGGAAAAATTTTATTTTGCTAAGTGGCGATGATAGTTCAGCTTTGCAATTTATTCAACGAGGTGGACAAGGTGTTATTTCTGTTACTAGCAATGTTGCAGCTAAAGATATGGCTAAAATGTGTGACTTAGCAAAAAAAGGCCAATTTGAACAAGCTAATACTATAAATAAACGTCTAATGCCACTGAATCACAGTTTATTTATAGAGTCAAACCCAATTGCTGTAAAATGGGCAGCCTATAAAATAGGTTTAATTTCTACAAGTAAACTGCGATCACCACTAACACAATTATCTAAAAAGGCCCGCCCTATTGTATCTAACGCAATGAAAAAAGCATGTATTTATGACATTAAAAATGTTTAACTACTAACAAATTAGAATAAGCCTTTATTAAATTTTAAAGTAAGATATTTTTATATATAAAATTTTACAAATCTCTTTTACAAACACACAGCATACACTGGAATAAACTCCTAATGAGCAAAATAACTGTCCTTCTACTTTACGGTGGAAATCAATCAGAACATGCAGTATCTCGTATGTCTGCCAATTATCTACAAACTCAACTGAAACTAACACCTTCATTCTTTGTGATTCGTATAAGAATTCAATCAAATAACTGGTATGATGATAATGAAGATAGGGTATACTTGGATTTTAATAAAGCTGAATTATATAGCAACAAACTTGATCCAATTAAAATAGACTTTATTATCCCATGTATACATGGCTATCCTGGTGAAACAGGTGATATTCAGTCTATGCTTGAACTAGCTAAAATTCCTTATTTAGGTTGCGGACCAGAAGCTAGCATTAATAGTTTTAATAAAATAACATCTAAACTTTGGTATAATGCATTGGGTATTCCCAATACTCCATATATATTCCTTTGCAAAAATAGCAAAATATCTATTAAACAAGGAGAAATAGCATTTAAACGTTGGGGTAAAGTTTTTGTAAAAGCTGCTAAGCAGGGATCTTCTATTGGATGTTATAAGGTGACTAATATTAAAGAAATAGGGAAATTTATCAACTTAGCATTCACTTATTCAGACCAAGTATTAATTGAAAAAGCACTACAATCAAGAGAATTGGAAGTATCAGCCTATGAATTTAATGGAAAACTTTATATTTCAAAACCAGGAGAAATTCTTACACCAGATAATAATTTTTATTCATACAAAGAAAAATACAATCAAGACAGCAAGTCTATTACCAAGATTGAAGCATCAAATTTAACAATAAAACAGAAAAAAATTATATCTAATAACGCTCGAAAAATTTTTATTCAAATGAAACTAAAACACTTATCACGTCTAGATTTCTTTTTAACAAAAGATAACAAGATCTACTTAAATGAAGTCAATACTTTCCCTGGAATGACATCTACCTCAATGTTTCCTAAAATGCTCGAGAACAACGGACATCGTTTTTCTCAATTCCTAGCTAATTGCATTTTCTCTTCCATTGTAAAAAACTGATTGTAAGATTAAAAACATATTTTTTACTATTAATCCTGTAAAAAAGATTGTTCTTCATATTCATAATTTGGCAATACATTCCAAACTGCTTTTACTAAAGTTGCTAGCGGAATTGCAAAAAACACTCCCCAAAAACCATAACAACCTCCAAATATGAGAATAGCAATAATAATTGCTACTGGATGCAAGTTCACTGCCTCAGAAAACAAAATTGGAACTAAAACATTCCCATCTAATACTTGAATTACAGCATACGCAAACATTAACCAGTAAAATTGAGAAGTTAATCCCCACTGAAAAAGCCCAACAATTGCTACTGGAATAGTCGCTACAGCTGCACCGATGTAAGGAATCAATACTGAAAGTCCAATTGTAACAGACAATAAAACAGAATAGCGAACATTTAATATTATCAAAGTAACATAACTAACAACACCAACAATAAGAATTTCTAGAACTTTACCGCGAATATAGTTAGAAATTTGTTTATTCATTTCATACCAAACTTGATTAGCTAGTTTTCTATTTTTTGGTAGTAAATAACTAGCTATATCAATCATCTCTTTCTTATCTTTTAATAAAAAAAACACCAGAATCGGTACCAAAATAAAATAAACTGCTAATGTTACGATACTCACTAAAGATGCAAGTGATTTTTTTAAGACATTTTCACTAAAACCAATAACTTGATTTTTAATATTGATTACTAAAAGTTCCATAATATGTAAACTTTCTAATTCTGGATAATATTTTGGTATAGAAGAAATAAAATTTTGTAATCCTAAATACATGTTGGGTATATCATTAATCAAATTTATAACTTGTTCCCAAATAGTAGGTATCAAAACAAATACTGCTAGAAACATTAAACTTGAAAAACTTAGAGTCACTAAAATAACAGATATAATACGACAAATACCTAATCTGGTGAGTTTATTAACCAACCATTCGAGCAAATAAGCAATGACTATGGCTACTAGAAAAGGGGCAATTAAACTTCCGAAAAAATAAATCGTAATAAAACCAAATAATAAAATAGCTGCTAGGCTAACTGCATGGGGATCGGAAGAAAACCGTTTACACCAACGACTAATCATTTCTAATACTTTTAAAATAAGTCATAAAATACCATCTCATAGTGTATTCCATTTATAATTCTTTGCTTAAATAAACAATACTTACTTACTCTAAGTATAATTAAATTATACATTTCATAAATACTTAATCTATCAATAATATTCTTTATATAAAGACACACATCAAGATAAAAATTACTAAACATTATCTAATCCTAAAGAATTTTTATTATCATCACATGGTTTATTACAACTACATATACCATTTAAACTTATAGAAGCTAACTGACTGCAACTACTTTTGATTGCCTTTTTTTTAAAAATATAACCTATAGACATTGAAAACATTACAATTAAGAAAGAAAAAAAAGCAAAGATAAATGTACTCATATAAAACATATCTCTAAATATTCATAATAGATGACTTATATGCATTAGAAGCTAGTTCCATAAAACCATTTTTTGTTTTAATAATCATATATACTGGAATTTTGTACTGATTTGCTAGCTCCATTCCCTTATCTTTTCCTAGGACCATTAAAGCAGTAGACAAACCATCGGCAGTCATTGATGACTTATCAAAGACAGTAACAGATGCAATATTATTTTCAATAGGTTGTCCTGTTTCTGGATTGATAATATGAGAATAATAAACACCATTATGCTTAAAATAATTGCGATAATCTCCTGATGTTGAAACAGCTGTATTACCCGGTTCAATAATGGTTTGAATAATTCGCTGATCTGGAATCGGCTTTTCAATAGCAATTCGCCAAGGTTGACCTTGTTGATTTACCCCTTTCAGATGCATTTCACCACCAACTTCTACTATGTAATTCTCAATTCCAACAGATTGCATATAATTAGCAAGTAAATCGACAGCCCAACCCTTAGCGATTGTGGATAAATCGATGTATAAATTAGGTATTTTTTTTCTAAGAGTAGAATCAGTTACACTCAAATTATGAATACCAATGTTTTTTTTATACTTAGCTAATTCAATATCTGTAGGTACCTTCTTTAAGCGATTTTCTGGCCCAAATCCCCATAAATTTACTAATGGACCAACAGTTATATCTAATGCCCCTAACGTTAAATTACTCAAACGAATGGCCTCTTTTACTACAATTGTAATTTCATGAGATACTGGGAATGGTGCAGTTCCTTGATACTGATTAAACTGAGTTAATTCAGAGTCTTGACGATAAGTTGACATCTGATTATTAACTTTCTCAAGAATAGTATTGATCTCCAAACTTAATTTTTCTGAAGTTGGAATACCTTTTATTTCAAGATATTTTATATTGTAGATTGTTCCCATAGTTAAGCCAGTTAAATGATTTTGTTTAACTGTTTCCTTTTTAGAAGCAAATAAAACAAAGAAACAAAATCCCAATGCTAAAAACAAACAGGATCTTAAAAAAATAACTCTATTAAACACAGAAAATAACATACAAAGTATAACCTAAACCATTTATAAGTACACAATCTTTAAAATTACTAATGAACCTAGCTTATTACTTATCCCCCAAAATCATCTAGCAAAATATTCTCATCTTCAACACCAAGGTCTTGTAACATACGAATAACTGCATTATTCATCATTGGTGGACCACACATATAATACTCACAATCTTCAGGGGTTTCATGATATTTTAAGTAATTTTCATAAATTACTTCATGGATAAAACCTGTATAGCCATCCCAATTATCTTCTGGAAGAGGATTAGATAAAGCTACATGCCAAGAAAAATTATCATTTTTATCTTGTAAATCATCAAATTCTTCGATGTAAAACATTTCACGTTTCGAACGAGCACCGTACCAATAAGTGATTTTACGTTTAGATTTAAGTCTTAGTAATTGATCGAAAATATGTGAACGCATCGGAGCCATTCCTGCACCTCCACCAATGAATATCATTTCATTATCAGTGTCTTTAGCAAAAAAATGACCAAATGGACCAGATATCATGCACTTATCCCCAACTTTTAATGACCAAATGTACGAAGACATAATACCTGGCGGAATAGAAAGATCTTGAAAAGAAGGTGGAATAGCAATACGTACATTGAGTTTTATCAAGTTTTTTTCTTCTGGATATGAAGCCATTGAATAAGCGCGAACAATTTTTTTATTAAAAATAGATTCATAACGAAATAAACCAAGTTTTTCCCAATCACTACGATATATTTCAGGAATATCAAAATCACTATATTTAACATGATGAGGCTCTGATTCAATTTGAATATAGCCACCTGCCTGAAATTCTATCTTCTCACCTTCAGGAATTTTTAACACAAGTTCTTTAATAAAAGTCGCTTTATTATCGTTGGAAATAACAGTACATTCCCACTTTTTAGTGCCAAAAATCTCTTCAGGAAGCTCAATATCCATATTTGATTTTACAGATACTTGACAAGCAAGGCGTTCTCCATGATTTGCTCTCTTTTTAGTAATATGATTAAGTTCAGTTGGTAAAATAGCACCTCCTCCACTTTTTACTTTTATTCGACATTGACCGCAAGTACCACTGCCACCACATGCAGAAGAAATAAATATACCTTTATCAGCCATAGCAGCAAGTAGTTTTTTACCTGGAGTAGTGACAAAACTCCTACTTAAATTACCATTAACAGCAATTGTGACTTCACCTGATATTATTAACTTAGATCTAGCAAAAAGAATTGCTAAAACCAATATTGATACGGTAAAAGTCAGTACAAAAACACCAAGAATAATATCCATGTATTATTCCTCAATATTATGCTTATGCTGCATCATTTCTCAACCTTATAATTGAATACCTGAAAAAGACATAAAACCTAATGACATCAAACCTACTGTAATAAATGTAATACCTAACCCCCGTAAACCATCAGGTACATTAGAATACTTCATTTTTTCACGAATACCTGAAAGTGATAAAATAGCCAACATCCAACCTAAACCAGAACCAAATCCGTAAACGATTGACTCTAAAAAATTATAATCGCGTGTTACCATGAATGATACACCACCAAAAATTGCACAATTTACTGTAATCAAAGGTAAAAAAATACCTAAAGCGTTATACAAAGACGGAAAAAAACGTTCTACTACCATTTCAAGAATTTGTACAAGTGCAGCTATAACACCAATGAATACAATAAAATTAAGAAAACTAAGATCAACTCCTTGCATTAATGAATTTTCTTTTAAAATAAAAGTATAAATTAAATTGTTTAATGGTAAAGCAATCGTCAATACCGTAACAACGGTAATACCTAAACTAAAAGCTGTTTTAACTTTTTTAGATATAGCAAGAAATGTACACATGCCTAAGAAAAAAGAAAGAGCCATATTTTCAATAAAAATTGATTTAACTAATAAGCCAATATAGTATTCCATAATTAGATTACCTATTTCCTTCTATTTGTTCCGTCCTAAATGTTCGAATAATCCAAATTAAAAAACCAATTAAAAAAAATGCAGAAGGTGCTAATAACATTAAACCATTTGGTTGATACCAACCATTATTATTTACTAAAGGAAACAATTCAAAACCAAAAATTTTGCCTGAACCCAATAACTCTCGAAAAAAACTAATAGTAATAAGGATGAAACCATATCCTAAACCATTGCCAATACCATCAAGAAAGGAAGCTATTGGATCGTATTTCATAGCGAAAGCCTCAGCACGACCCATGACAATACAATTGGTAATTATTAAACCAACAAAAACTGATAACTGCTTAGAAATATTATACAAATATGCTTTAATTATCTGGTCAACAACAATCACTAAAGATGCGATTATAACCATTTGAATAATAATACGTATACTGCTAGGAATATAATTACGAATAATTGAAATAAATAAACTAGAGAATGCTGTGACACAGATGACTGCTAATGTCATCACCAATGCTGTTTCTAGTTTAGTAGTTACTGCAAGAGCAGAACATACTCCAAGGATTTGTAGTGCGATAGGATTCTCATCTAATATAGGGTTTATTAATGCTTTCTTTTTTATATTTTCTTTAGAATAAATCATCGATTAATAGCTCCTTGACGAACCTTTGATAAAAAAGGACCAAAACCCATGTTACCTAGCCAAAAGTCAAATGTATTCTGCACTCCATTACTAGTTAATGTTGCCCCTGAAAGACCATCAACACTATGATTAGAATCATATTTTTCATTGCTACTATGAATAAGTCTTATTGCAGGTTCATTATTTTCATTAAATAACTTTTTACCTATAAATTGAGAAGACCATATTGGGTTTTCTACTTCACCACCAAGACCTGGAGTTTCTTTTTGTTCATAATAAGTAATACCAGAAATAGTATTTCCATCCATATTTACCGCAATAAACGCATACATCATTGACCATAAACCGCTACCATGAACAGGAATAATAATTTTAGATACTTTATCAAAATTCTTAACTAAATACACAACACCAATATTAGCTCGACGAAAAATCTTAGCCACATCTTGTTTAGATGTAAGCTTAATAGATTGTGAATTGTTTTTTGCTGCTTTTCGTTGATCATAAACCATTGCATCACCATCAACAAAACTTCCAGAATCGAAGTCAATTAAACGGGGCTCAATATACTGAGAAAAAACTTCGGAAATTTTTTTATCTGAAACATCAAGACCAGCAAGCTCAATAATCTTGCTTTGCTGGTCTAATAATGCATTTGCTTTTTGTTTATCACGCAATCCAACAGAAATTGACGATACAATAATTGAACATACAAAACTTAATAAAAAAATAACAAAAAGATTTTTTTTTATACCTTGATTATCACTTACCATATCGTGCTAACCTTCTTTTAATATTATTTTCAATCACAATATGATCAAATAGCGGTGAAAATAGATTTGCAAATAAAATAGCTAACATTATACCTTCAGGATAAGCTGGATTAATAACACGAATTACTACACACATAGAACCAATTAAAAAACCATATGCCCATTTCCCTTTGTTAGTAAATGAAGCAGATACAGGATCTGTTGCCATGAAAAACATACCAAATGCAAAACCACCCAAAACTAAATGCCAATACCAAGGCATACTAAACATCGGATTAGTATCTGAACCAATAACATTAAATAATGTTGATAATAAAATCATACCAATCATCACACCAATAATTATTCTCCATGAAGCAATGCCAGAAAAAACAATTATACCTGCACCTATAATTAGAGCTAAAGTTGATACTTCACCAATGGAACCCGATATCTTACCAAGAAAAGCATCCATCCAAGTAATAGAATGATTTGTAATTACATTTACTAAAGTATTTTCACCTGTTTTTGCCCATTGACTAAGCACAGTTGCACTAGAGAATCCGTCAGCGGCAACCCATACTTTATCACCTGAAATTTGAGCTGGATATGCAAAAAATAAAAAAGCACGACCTGCTAATGCTGGATTTAAAAAGTTACGTCCGGTTCCACCAAAAATTTCTTTAGCAATAACAACACCAAAAGTAATACCTAAAGTAGCCTGGTATAAAGATATGGTTGGAGGAAGAATAAGTGCAAATAAAATTGAAGTAACAAAAAAACCTTCATTAACTTCATGCTTACGCACTATGCAAAATAATAATTCCCAAAAACCACCAACAATAAACACTGTTAAGTAAATTGGGAAAAAATAAGTTGCACCAAGTAACATTTTATCAAACCAACTAGCATCATAAGACAATGTTCCAGTTAGCATTTCAGTTAAAGAATAGCGCCAATTATTAGCAATAATATCTACAAGTTCAGTTTCTGAATAAATATGATGTAAAGCAGAAATAGCTTGTTCACCTACATTATATATTCCCCAAAATAATGCGGGTAATACTGAAATCCAAACTATAATCATAATACGTTTTAGATCAATAGCATCACGAACATGAGAACTTTTTTTTGTAACTAAACCTGGAGTATAAAAAAATGTAGCTATGGCTTCATAAAGTGCAAACCATTTCCGATATTGACCATTTGATTGAAAATGATGTTCAATATCCTCAAGGATTTTTTTAAGCATAGTGTTATCCTTCCTTGACAATTATATCTAAACATTTACGAAGTAAATAACCATACTCATATTTGCTAGGACATACGAAAGTACATAATGCTAAATCTTCCTCATCTAACTCTAATATACCAAGGCGTTGAGCACTATCAGTATCACATACACATAAATCACGAAGCAATAATGTTGGTTCTATATCTAATGGCATCACTTTTTCATAGTTACCAATAGGAACCATAGCACGATGACTTCCATTGGTAGTGGTCGTCATCCTGAATAAACGTTTTTTAAAAAACGAACTTAAAAAAGAACGAGTAATAGAAAACTTATTTTTACCAAATGAAGCCCAACCAAATAATTCTTTCTTTCGATCTTCACATAGAACAGAAACCTGCATATGATAGCGACCTAAATAAGCATGAGGACCATAAGCTTGTGTACCAGTTAACACTGAACCAGAAATTATACGAACATCATCAGATACTAATTCGTTACGAGTTATTTCGTTTAAATTCACACCTAAACTAGCTCGAATAAGACGAGGATTATTCACTCCTGGACCTGAGAGCGAAATCACCCGATTAGTATACAATATCCCTGTTAAGAATAATTTCCCAACTGCAATAACATCTTGGTAATTGATAGACCAAGCTACATTTTTTAAATTAACTGGATATAAAAAATGCATATGAGTACCCGCAAGACCGGATGGATGAGGTCCATTAAAGATATGCTCTTGAACATTAGATTGATTTGATCGAGGAAGACTAGCAGAAGATTTACATACATAAACCGTACCTTCTGTTAATGCAGATAGGATATCTAAACCTGAAATAAAAGCATCTTTTTGCTCATTAATAATTAATTCAGGCCTTGCTGATAAAGGATTCGTATCCATAGCAGTAACAAAAATTGCCTTAGTTGACGAATTAATTTCTGGAATTCTACTAAATGGACGTGCTCGAAAAGCAGTCCAAAGACCAGACTCAACTAATTGAGATTTAATAATGTTTCTATCTAAATTAACTAATTCAGAAGAGTTAAATTTTTTAAAAAAAAACTGTTCGTTTCCTTGAACTTTAATTACTACAGACTGTAAGACACGTTTTTCACCTCGGTTAATTTCAATAACCTTACCACTCGCTGGTGCAGTAAACTTAACACCTGGATTCTTTTTATCTTCAAATAATATTTGAGCTTTTTTTACCCTTTCTCCAACACGAACATGCATAATAGGACGCATACCAATATATTCTTCACCAAGTAAAGCAACTTTATTGATGCATTTTGCATTATCAATCACTTGTAATGGATTGCCGGAAATAGGAAGATCTAAACCTTTTTTTATTGTAATCATAAATACTTATTACTCACCTTAATCCATAAGAAAAAGATTCTTTAATGTTGATAACCTTTTCATGGATAAATGCAGACCTTACTTCAGAGCTATTTAAAATAGTTTACGTAATATTTAAAAACAACCATTCTATCTTTAGGATAAGAGCAAGGCCTAGAGAGCGAATAAGTTTAACATAAACCTGATATTAAACCCAACAACTAGAATTTTGGTTTCAAAAGTTTATAACATAGGCATAACCTTATTTTTTTTACTTTGCATAAAAATTAGCCTTTTCCATGAACATTGGACTGCTAGAACTAACTCCTTGACATAATTCCCATTCTTCTAATGTATAAACCTGAATTGATATTGCATGAATATGATTTGCTAATTCATCACATAACAGCTCATAAATTTCCTTAAACGCTTCCCCAAAAAATGCTGACTCACTATTATTATTTTAAAATGAGTTTCAAATTTCTCAGAAATTCCATGCATTTCACTTTCATTGAGTACTTGCAATACAACTGGGGGAAGATGTTGTTTTAATTTTTTTCAATTGATATTTTTATCATAAAAGCTTTTCTTATTCCATAATATAGAAAGAGTAATTTTATCTACCTAGTTCTTTCGCAATTTATTTAAAGTTAGAGATAAAAAATACACATAAATAAAAAAATCTTAACTAGCAGTTAGTGAAAACTTTTCTTCCTTAAACAATAAAATTTACTCTAGAATGATAAATTATATTAATTAGTTGACTATTTACCGAACCTAAATTCCTCAAAAAATAAACCAGTTTAAAATGGGATATCATCATCAAAATCAACTGATTCTTCATCATCCTGAGATTTAGAATGAAAAGATTGCTGAGAATCTGAGGGTTTTTTATCTGTTGATTGCGTATGAGTACGACTTCCTAAGAATTGCATTACACCATTAAAACCTTGAACAACAACTTCTGTTGTATAACGATCCTGGCCATTTTGATCTTGCCACTTACGGGTTTTCAGTTGACCTTCTATATAAACCTGAGAACCTTTTCGTAAATATTCACCTCCAACTTCAGCTAACTTCCCAAATAATGCCACTCTATGCCACTCAGTTTTTTCGCGCTGCTCACCAGTTGTCTTATCACGCCAAAATTCGGATGTTGCGATTGCAATGCTCACAACAGCAGCACCATTTGGCATGTAACGAGTTTCTGGATCCTTACCTAAATGACCAATTAAAATAACCTTATTTACACCACGACTTGCCATTTTATCATCTCCGTTCAAGTACCTATATTCTATTTGAATGCAATTAAAATCAGAATAGCACATGCTTAGTACTCAAAGAATTTTTAAGTACCGTCACAATATATATTATGCTTTCCAGTAAATGATGAAAACATATTATGTATAAAATCAAAAAATGACTCAATAAAGAACAATTCTAAAAACAATACGCTACAACAGAAAAAAACATTTTTCTGTTGACATTGAGTAATAAATTGAAAATATTAAAGTATCTGTTAAAGTTAGATGGAATAAACAAACTATAACTTTTATCAACGAATATAAAATTAATCTGTTATTGAGCAGATTTTATTCGTAGTTAATAAAGAATGTAATATATAATTTATATTATACTATACTAAATGCTGTAAATTATTCTAAAAATTAAAGAAAATTCTTGTTTTTCAATTATTTTTGATCATAGTTTAGGAAACTAAAAGCTTACTAGGTCAATAAAACCTAGCAACTATGAAGTAAGGAAATTGTTATGGAAACTTTGTCCTATCATACATCGATAAAATCACCTTACATAGAAAAAACCGGCATTGAATTTTCATACAACTCACATAACAACATTGGTTTGTATGAAAATTCAGAGAGGATCACTAATGAAGAAAGTTCTAAAGTAGTTCAAAATATAGCCAAGATTCCAACAGAAGAATATAGCAAAATGCTAGAACAAATGAATGAATTCATTTCCTTTATAGGTACTTTTTTATCTTTTCGTATTGATGAAACATCCAAAAGAAACGTAGTTACCGTTTACGAAGCTAGCACCGGCAATGTTATTCGTCAAATACCTGGAGAAGAAATGCTAGAGATAATACGAAACTTAAAAAACCAAGCAACTCATTACTCATCAGGACTATTGATAGATAAAGTTTAATTAATCTTGGAGGATTTTTTAATGAATGCAGGATCTATAAAAATCAATACTGGCGATATTGATTTTATTATCAATAGAATTGTTGAAGCAGAACGACTACCAAAGCAACAATATATTGACCGTGAACTATCTAATATTAGTTCTAGTATTAGTGCTTATGCACAAATACTAGAACTATTGCATCAAATGAAAGATCTAGTAGAATCCTTTCGTCAAAAAAAAGCCTTTTCTGCAAGAAATATTAATACTTCTGACAAAAATGTTTTAGCTATACTAACAAATGATGCTGTAGAAGCTAAGTATTCTATCAATGTATTACAGCTTGCCCAAAAACATAAAATAATATCTAACCTAGTATCTAAAAAAGAAAAATTTGGACCAGGAATAGTACAAATTCAGCTGAATCAAAAACAATTTTCAATTAAAGTAAGACCAAATTCTAAGTTGACAGATATTATGGAACAAATCAATAAATCAGATAATAATCCTGGTATTCAATCATCAATTATTAATGAAATCAAAGGACAACGACTTCTCATAGCTTCAAATATATCCGGAGAGGAAAATGTTATCACCATAAAAGTGAATACACACTTTCGCAATTCACTAAATAAACTGAATTATCATAATCATGTACAAAAAGGAACCTCGACCAAACTAAAAGAAGGTACAAATTTAAGCATGATTCAGGTCCAACAAGCAAGAAATTCAAAAGCAACTATTGATGGTATAACTACTATTTCCAATCCTGAGAATATCATCGAAAATTCTATTTTCGGAGTAAAATTCATTTTGAAGAGTACAACGAAAGAGAATGAACCAGAAACAGAAGTAGAGGTAACACATAATGAAAAAAAAGTCTTGAAAAGTATAGAAGAACTTGTTGAATCCTATAATCAATTATATAAAAAATTAAAGGCATTTGAAGAATTTAACCCAAAGACTGGAAAATCCGGAGTATTAGCTTCAGATAATGTAATTAGAAACATAAATTCTAATTTTAAATCACTTTTCTCATCAAAAATAGAATCGGATAATAAGGAGATACAATCCTTAACTGAATTAGGTATTACTACCACACGTCAAGGAACACTTGAAATTAATTATGATATACTCAATAAACAACTTAAAACTAATTTTAATAAACTTTCTAACTTTTTTAATGGTAACCAAGGTTTTTTAAGACGCACAGAAAATACTATTGAAAATATGATGAAAATAACTGGAGCAATTCGTGTACGTGAAAAAAGTCTAATGAAAAAAAATCATCGTCTATTGGATGAGCAGTTAACATTAGATCATCGTATGAAGGCATTAGAAAAACGTACCCGCGCCAAATTTACATTGATGCAAAATGCAACTAATAAAATGGAGTATCAATTATCAGGAATGATAAATATGATGAGTCGGTAAGTATGACTACATTAGAAATCATACATAATATAGACCAAAAAATTAGTTCTATTTTAACTGATAAAGAGACTCACTTTCACGAGATCATACTACTAATCAATAAAAGGGGAGAAGCATTGCAGCATATCTTTCCTTTTGTAAAGGAAACACCCAATTTAACTAAAAGTAAAAAATGGCTCTTATTGTTGGAAGAAACTAAACAGCTTGTAGAACAATTTCATTCCAAAACAAATCAACTAGCTCAAGAATTAATGAAACATCGCTATAATAATCAGTCTATTCAGCAGTACAAAAAGTTTTTATAAGGAAAAAATTATGCGTAGTTCTCTACAAACATACAAGAAAGTATCTGTTGATAGCCAGATCAGTTCAGCTTCACCACATAAAGTAGTTCAAATGCTTATGGCTGGATCGATAGAATACCTGATTGAAGCTAAAGTAGCTATGAAACAAGGAAATATTTCTCTTAAAGGAGAAAGTTTAGGAAAAGCTCTAGATATTATAATTAGCTTACGAAATTGCTTATCCATGGATGATGGAGGCGAGATAGCAAAAAACTTAGATCAGCTTTATGAATTCATGATTACACAAATTTCAACAGCTAATCAAAAAAATTCTCCTCAAACTATCGATAATGTCATTGATATCATTAGAGAAATTAAATCTGCTTGGGATCAGATTCCTCAAGAATATCATTATCTTACCTCAGCTAATATCAATATGTAAACTCGCAAATTGTTCTTGAAAGTTATCTGCTAATATCAATATCACATCTAGTATAGTAATTGCGCAGTTGCCTTATTTTTTTTATAACATAAAATAAAGGGAGTTAAATAATCAGAACGTTGATTTTTTACTATGTAACTTAACCAGTAAGTTTTTAAAAATTTAAAGGAAACTATTCTTATCCTATGCCAGGTTTAGCGGAAATACTTTTAATTGAAGATGATATAAAAATTCGAACCAATCTAAGCAATATTTTAGAATTTGTTGGTGAACGATGCAAAATACTTGCTTCTAATAAAATTAATGAACTAGATTGGTCAAAACCATGGGCAGGCTGCATTATTGGCTCATTAGATTTAAGTAACAAACAAATTTCTGACCAACTTCATCAAAAACTTATTAAAGCCTATCATGTTCCTTTATTAATTACTGGAAAACATTCATACTTTATGAAAAATTATCCACAATACATTGGTAACTTAGAATTTCCTTTAAATTATGCTCAATTAAGTATAGCTCTCAAGCACTGTAAATATTACTTATCTAATCAAACTGTACATATAGAGAAAAACAGTCAATTTTATACTCTTGTTGGTGAAAGTACTGCTATTCGGAAAGTTCGTTATTTAATTGAGCAAGTATCAAAGACTGAAACCAATGTCTTACTAATTGGAGAATTAGGTACTGGTAAAGAATTAATTGCTCGTAATATTCATAACAATTCTTCTCGTAGTAATTCTTCATTTATACCAGTTAATTGTACTACCATACCATCAGAACTTTTAGAAAGTGAATTATTTGGCTATGAAAAAAATATTTTCACTGGAGCTATCACATCTAGAAAAGGTTGTCTTGAACTTGCTGAAGGTGGTACATTATTTTTAGATGAAATTAGTAATATATCACTCCCATTACAAATTAAATTAGTTCATTTTATTCAAAAATGTAGCTTTAAACGTGTTGGCGGAAATACTACTATTACGGCCAATGTTCGTATTATTGCAACAACGAATCAAAATCTAAAGGAACTAAGAAAAAATATTTTTTTTCGAGAAGAACTTTACTATGAATTGAATGCTTTTCCTATTGAAGTGCCTTCACTACGAAATCGTAAAGAAGACATTCCTTTAATATTACAAAACGTAATTAAACAAATAAGCGCTGATAATAAACAACCTATCAATTTTACTTCCCGTGCTATTCACTCTTTAATAAAACATGATTGGCCAGGTAACATTCAGGAGCTTTTAAACTTAGTAAAACGTATGATTATTTTAAATCCAAATGAGTTACTAGATATAAATCATTTACCATTGAATTATCGACATGATAATAATATCCCAACATTTCAGCCAAGAAAAAATTTATTTAATTTCATAGAAGAAGAAGAAGAAGAAGAAGAACGTAATGCATTAGCAGATATTTTCTCTGAAAACTTTAATTTTGAACAAACAAGCAACTATCAAAATCATCTTGAAACATATCAACCACTTCCTACAGAAGGTATTAACTTAAAAGATTTTTTAGCTGAAGTAGAGGTACACATGATAAATCAAGCGCTTGAAACTCATGATGGTATTGTTACCAAAGCTGCAAATATACTTGGAATACCTCGAACTACACTAGTAGATAAAATGAAAAAATATAATTTGCATCGATAATAATTCAGTGTAAATAATAAAATGAGTTTAAGCTTCCACTTTAATAAAGAACAAGTTTATTTCGATACTCTTAGAAATCAAGCAGCATGCTCATGCTATAAAGAAGCATTAAATATAATATTTACCTGATTAATTCTACTTAATAAACAATGTGCTATAGTAGAATATATAAGCGTACTACTTTTTACTACTCGAACTTACAAGATAGGTTATAAAATACAGGGATAGTGAATATATTTTGCTTTATCATAAAACACAGTTAGAAATAATTTCAGAACAGAAAAATACTGAAGTTTGACTATGTATATTCCATTTTAGTATAGTACGTAAAATTATATATTCTTAATAACTACTTATACTGACATTAAGAATGCATTTTCATCAATAAAAGTTGGTACTTCCGATTATATTACAAAAATCATCAAATGATACTGTAATGGCTGATTTAAAAGCCTATAATTACCTATAATTAATAAATAATACTTGCTAGCAAAAGCTAATATATAGAATAAATACTTGGATCTAATATAGATTATAAAGGAAAAATCAACTAATCGAAAAGATAACCAATTTTTTATTATTAACTGCGCTGCAATTGCTGGAGCAATACTATCTTATCCAAAAAAACAAACAAGCTTAAAATAGGATAATTTTACTTGATTAGATCAGTGAAATAAACTTAAATTTACAAGCTAACTTATTGAGAATTCTTCAAAAAAGATAAAGAAACTATAAGAGGTCTTTCAGAAAAGTTTATATTATCGGTTAACTGTTTTTCGAATAAAGCAGTCTAAACTATAATTTTTAGGTGATATTGAACCTTTCAGTAAATATTTCGTTCAAAAAAAAATAGACTTAACAATTCCAAAGGCAAGTCAAATCGATACTAAAACTACTGAACTAGAAATGTATGTGAACTTGATATTAATAAATGCAATACTAAATGATAACGAAACAAAAATTTTTAGTCAAAACACACGATGAAGGAATAAATATTTATAGATAGATTTATTCTTACCTTTATATAACACACAGCATATCTTTACTAATTAACGTACAACGAAGAATTAGCTCAGGAGATAACAATGGAAATTTACAACTTGAACAATGAAATTAAATCGATGACCTTAGAAGCAAGAAACATTGGCAAAAGCACAGTCATTCAGAAAGAAACAAACCTTAGCTTTAATGATATGCTAACTAAAGCAATCAATGATGTAAATACCTTTCAAAAAGATTCTAGCAACTTGCAAATGCGTTTTGATTATGGTGATAACAATGTATCTTTATCTGATGTCATGATTGCTCGTAATAAAGCTAGTGTTACATTTGAAGCTACGATTCAGATACGTAATAAAATTGTTGAAGCATATAAAGAATTGATAAATATGCCTGTTTAATAATAAGCTAGGTAGAAATAGTGATAGACAATATAACATTTTCTAACTCGACAGATGAACAAGTAAAGATAAAAAATCCTAATCCTAAAAAAGAACAGAAAGAATCTATTTTAAACAGAAAGAACTTTCCTAAATTTACCTTTCCAATAAGCGATTTAGATATCTTACGTCAAATAGTCTCCGTTTTGTCTATTTCCATTTGTGTGGCACTAATCATTATGCTTTTTCTCTGGGTAAAAGAACCTGAAATGCGTCCTTTAGGTGAATATGAAACCAATGAACTAATTCAAATTTTAGAATATTTAGATCGACAAAAAACCACCTATAAACTTAGTGGTAATACTATTACAGTTCCTACAAATAAATACAGTAGGTTAAAACTTGATCTTGCCCGAGCTGGATTAAACCAGGAAAAACAAGCTGGTGATGAAATTTTATTACAAGATATGGGTTTTGGAGTATCTCAACGCTTAGAGTTAGAACGAGTTCAACTAAGCAGAGAACGTCAACTTTCTAAAGCTATTGAAGAAATGAAACAAGTACGTAAAGCAAGGGTTCTGCTTGCACTCCCAAAACAAAGTGTTTTTATTCGTCATCATAAAGAAGCATCAGCTTCGGTTTTTTTAATACTTCGTACTGGTTCAATGCTAAAACAGGAAGAGATTTATTCAATAGTTGATATGGTAGCAAGCGCCGTTCCAGGGATGAAACCAACACGTATTACAGTAACTGATCAACATGGTCGTTTACTCAGTTCAGGTTCTCAAAATATTGCCTCTTCCATACAACAAAAAGAACATGAATTAGAGCGTAAACAAGAACAGGCATTACGTGAAAAAATTGACTCTGTACTTATTCCAATTTTAGGATTTGGTAATTACACAGCTCAAGTTGATATCGAATTAGATTTCAGTACTATTGAACAAACACAAAAATATTTCAATCCAAACACACAATCTACTAGAAGTGAACATATTGTAGATAGCTATAATGATAATAATACAGCTTTAGGTATACCTGGAGCTCTTAGTAACCAACCTCCAACAGATTCTTCAATCCCAGAAAATTTAACTAATGTGAAAAATAATTTAACTTCTAAAGGAGGTTCAACTCATAAGGAAGCAACTCGTAACTTTGAATTAGATGCTACTATTAGTCATGAAAAACGTCAAACAGGCTTTATTACTCGACAAACCATTGCAGTAGCAGTTAAACATCGCTCATCAATTGATCCAAATAATGGGAAAGTTAATTATACTCCTCTGTTAAATACTGAACTAGACTCAATTCGTCAAATATTGATTGGTACTGTTGGTTTTAATAAAGATCGAGGCGACTTATTACATGTTCTCAGCATGCAATTTGCAGAACCTGAAATAGAATCGATAGTTTCTGATATACCACTTTGGGAACACCCTAATTTCAATTATTGGATTCGTTGGTTTTCTAGTGCTTTAATAATAATTGTTGTTATTATTCTTCTTATTAAACCAGCGATGAAAAAATTAATGAATCCAGCGACTTCTGATCAACAATCACATAGTTTAGACACTTTAAAAAATAAAAACTTAACCACTAATAAAAATGTTAAAAATGATGAATTACTTGGATTGGCTTCAAATTTTGATTTACCTAATTTACAAAAAGATGAAGATGTACTTAAAGCAGTGCGAGCTTTAGTTGCCAATGAACCTGAACTAGCAGCTCAAGTGATAAAAAACTGGATGAAAAATGCCTAAAAACAATAAAAATAATAATGAGGGGGGGAAACCTATCAAAATTTCTAATATTATTGGAGATGAAAAAGCAGCTATTTTACTTTTAAGCCTTAATGAAGACGATGCAGCAGGAATTATTCGTCATTTAGAACCTAAACAAGTACAACGTGTAGGCAGCGCTATGGCACGTGCATCAGATTTAAGTCAAGAAAAAGTAGAATTAGTTCATCGAGCTTTTTTAAAGGATATTCAAAAACACACTAATATTGGAATGGGTAGTGAAAGTTTTATGCGCAATACACTGATTACAGCTCTTGGTGAAGATAAAGCTAACAATTTAGTAGATCAAATCTTGTTAGGAACAGGTTCTAAAGGCCTTGATTCTTTAAAATGGATGGATCCACGTCAAGTGGCTAGTATTATCATCAATGAACATCCTCAAATCCAAACAATCGTATTATCATACTTAGAAGCAAATCAATCTGCTGAAATTTTATCCCAGTTTTCTGAGCGTGATCGTCTTGATCTCATGATGCGAATTGCTAACTTAGAAGAAGTTCAACCTTCTGCACTTGCCGAATTAAATGAAATTATGGAAAAACAATTTGCTGGTCAAGCTGGGACTCAGGCAGCTAAGATTGGAGGGTTAAAAGCTGCAGCTGAAATAATGAATTATATGGATAATAATATTGAGACTGCTTTAATAGATCAAATACGCAATCAAGATGAAGAAATAGCAACGCAAATTCAAGATCTTATGTTTGTTTTTGAAAATCTAATTGAAATTAATGACCAAGGTATGCAAAAGTTATTACGTGATATCCCACAAGATATATTGCAAAAATCACTTAAAGGTGCTGATGATACTTTGCGTGATAAAATATTTAAAAATATGTCTAAACGTGCAGCTAAAATAATGTTAGATGATTTGGAGGCGATGCCACCAGTAAAAGTATCTGATGTAGAAGCAGCTCAAAAAGAAATTCTTACTATCGCACGTCGTATGGCCGATAATGGAGAGATTATGCTTTCAAGCAGTCCAGATGAGTTTTTATAGTTTTTTTAGAATATTCTAATATATTAAGGAAATTCATATGGTTAATAAAAAAAAACAAGGATATTTTCATTTTAATCAAAATAAAAATACTGCTCAAGCAAAAAGATGGGTACTCGTTAACTATCCTGAAATAACAGACAAAAAAACTCATAAAAACACTGCTATGAACTATCATCCTAACTTGCTAACCAATATAAGTACTAATAAAAAGGAAAAGCAATATATAGTTAACAAAAAAAATAATGAACTACTTAAAAAAGAGGCTTATAAAAAAAGTTTACTTAAAGGTCATGAGGATGGTTTCAAAAAAGGTTATGATACAGGCCAACAAAAAGGTATAAAAGAGGGTCAAAAACAAGGATTTGAATCAGGGAAAGTTGAAGGAATCAAGGAAGGGGAGAAAATCATACAAAAACAAGTAGACATTTTGGTAAAATTAGCAAATCAATTTTCTGAACCCTTAGAAGAACTGCAATCTAAAATTGTAAAACAGCTAGTTGATATGGTACTAATTTTAGTTAAAGAAATTGTCCATATTGAAGTAAAAACCAATCCAAAAATTATTCTGGATACCGTCAAACAATCTATTAAAGCTTTACCAATTCTAGAAACTAGTATTATAATTAAGCTTCATCCTGATGATCTAGCAATAATTCAATCTGTTTACAACAAAAAAGAACTTGATCAAAATAATTGGATTTTATCTCCTGAACCGAAACTTAATCGCGGTGATATTCAAATGAAAACAAATGAATCAAGTGTAAGCTATAAAATAAAAGATAGAATTGAAGATGTTATTCATAATTTCAAAATATCTAACCATCAGTTATGATAACACTTTCTGAACGTTTAAAGCAATATAAAATTCAAGGAATTACCTGCCGACCAGTTGTATCAGGAAAATTAATTCGTGTTATAGGTCTAACTCTTGAAGCAAAAGGATGCCAAGCTCCAATTGGTAGTTTATGTGAAATAGAAACTATAAATGGTACAATGGAAGTAGAAGTTGTAGGTTTCTCTGAAAACAGTCTGTACCTTATGGCAAACGAACAAATTACTGGTGTTTTTCCAGGAGCAAAAATAACACCATTAAAAAGAGAGCTTAGTATACCTGTCGGTACAGAGATACTTGGTCGTGTAATTAATAGTATGGGAAATCCGCTAGATAATTTGGGACCAATTCATATTACAGAACATGCTGCATTCTCTGCTAAACCTATTAATCCTTTAATACGTAAACCGATTACTGAACCACTTGATGTTGGTATAAAGGCAATCAATGGATTATTAACTATAGGTAAAGGACAACGCATTGGTTTATTCGCTGGTTCTGGAGTAGGAAAATCAATTACACTTGGTATGATGACTAAAGGAACTATTGCCAAAATTATAGTAGTAGGATTAATTGGTGAACGTGGACGAGAAGTAAAAGAATTTATTCAAGAAATATTAGATAAAGAAAAATATAAATATTCAGTAATAATTGCTGCTCCTGCAGATACTGCACCTCTCATGCGTATCAAAGGAGCCCAATCTGCATTAACAATTTCGGAGTACTATCGCGATAAAGGATTTGATGTGCTCCTTCTAATTGATTCACTAACTCGTTTCGCACAAGCACAACGTGAAATTGCTCTTTCAATAGGAGAACCTCCAACTACTAAAGGATATCCCCCTTCAGTTTTTACTAAATTATCTTCACTTATTGAACGTGCAGGGAATATTAATACTCAGGGTTCTATTACAGCGTTTTTTACAGTTTTAACAGAAGGAGATGATCTGCAAGATCCAATTGCAGACGCAGCACGTGCAATCCTTGATGGTCATATTGTACTATCTAGAGAAATAGCCGATTCAGGACACTACCCTGCTATTGATATAGAAAAATCTATTAGCCGAGTCATGCCTAACATCACAACAAAAGAACACATGTTAATGTCTAGAAAAATAAAGAAAGTACTATCAATTTGCCGTCAAAATCAAGACTTACTATCTATCGGAGCTTATAAACCAGGAATAGATCCCATCGTTGATAATGCATTTAGTTTAAAACCTAAAATTGACCATTACTTACAGCAAGATACTCAGGAAAGTGTACCATATGAAATGTGTATTACTATGCTAGAAAATATTCTGAAATAATAAAAATGTCAAGTATTAAAAATAAGTTAAACTATTTATTAGAGCGATATAAAAAAGAAGAAAACAAAGCGTTCTTAGCATTAAATTCTTCTCAATTAGAATTAAAAAGCTATAATAAAAAACTGTCAAAAATTCAACAATATCGTCTCTTCTATTATCAACAGTTAATCGAGAAAAGCAAGCTTGGATTAGCTGCAAATGAATATTTACATTTGCAAAAATTTTTAAATCAGATTGATATAACTATTGCTAAACAAAATCAATATCAAACTCATTTAAAAACTCAAATAGATAATTGCCAAAAATATTGGTCAAAAATACAAAAACAACGTCGTACTTATGAAGTACTAATTGAAAAAAAACACAATGAATACCAAAAACGTCAAAATCTCTACAAAGAAAAACTACTTGATGAATTTTTTATGTCTCAATTTAATTACAGTAAATCTTATCCAACTCTGTTTTAACATAATAATTTCAAATAATTAACATGTTCTTTGCGTTATTTACTAAATTATTTTTAATTTAAAGAGCACATATATCATATGCATGTACACTTGCCTCTAGTTTCAGAAACTAGTAAATCAGATGAAACTACAAATAAAATTAACGATACTATTTTAGAATCTAAAGAGAAAAGTTTTTTTTTGACTGAGCTTATCTCTTTAATAAATAAGCAAATGAAAGAAAAAGCAAATAAAAAAAATGTTGAGCATGCTTTAGTTCAAAAGAAGATTATAAACCTAGATAATTTCAATAATATACTCCAATCTGAAGATGAAAAATCCAATAATATGTACAAATCAGATGAAAATGAAAACCTGATTTTTTCTATTCTGTTTACACAAATAAAAAGTGAGGGTTCTATGGAAGATATGAAAAACCAAGATTCTAGAACTTTACTAGATCCAGAGAACTTATTTAAATTTATTTCTGATTCTGACTTCAAACAAAAATATATATTAGAAGAACAAATAGGTAAAAAAACATTAAGCAACATCCAGGAAACTAGCATTAATGACAAATCTAATCATAAAATGAGGATATCTCAAGCTACAGCAGAGCCTAGCGAAAATTTTCTATTAAAGAAAGAATTACAGAATCTAACTATATCATCTGAAAAAATAAACAACAAAACTACTGATAAAAGCCTAAATACATATGATCATTTACTAAAAATTATAAAGAACACTCATAAAATTAATCAAAATATTGCTAATCAACAAAATCAAATAATTGAATCAAGAGAAGCATTTCAAAAACATAACCACTTACAAATGCTTATTCTTTATAAGAATAAAGTCAAAACATTACCAATAATCTTAACAATGCCAACAAGTTGCAAAAAACAAAAGCATCAACAGTTACTTAACACAACCATACAAACCAAACATGAATCATATAATCCAATAATAATACCTAAGACTAAAACAGATATAAGTGAAGAAATAAACCAAAGTCTTTTTACAATATCTAATTCACAACAAATAATAAATAACTCTAAAATTCATACGGAATCGTTAAGTCAAACCAATCATTGTAATTCCCTACCCAATTCTGCTGTCGCATTCTCTAAACCAATACTAGTAGAACAAGTTGCAGAACATATACAGATAATGATATTGAAGAACCTAAAAAATATCGATATTAGACTTGATTCTCCAGAATTTGGCAAATTAAAAATTCATATGAATATGAATAATGATAATAGCACTTCTATACACTTCTCCGTACTCAACCAACAAATTAAGGAAATGATCGAGCAATCTATACCTAGATTGCGAGATATTCTAGCAGAACAAGGTATCCATTTGGATAATACTTTCATCCAACAACAAAGTTTAGGAGAAAAACAAAGTTCCTATTCAAGCATTTTTAGAAAAAAATCTAAAAAATCCACTAAAAATGAAGATGATATTAATCTTAAATTAAACTTAATATCACAAAAATCTAAAAGTAATGGTATTAGCTGTTATGCTTAATTATGAAAATCTATAGAACATAAATTCATTTTTTATACTTAGCATTTATTATCATGTTTTAATATTAATTAGGTAAGTTGATTATTTAGATAATAGTTTTTCTTATGCTTTATAATATTAATGATAAACAAGTAAGAAACAAGTAAGTTATTTAAAAAAACCACTACAAGATTAAGTACATATACTTAATCTCATAAATTCAGTAGGTATAAAATGACTGATCTATTAAGCCAAGATGAAATTGATGCTCTTCTTCATGGAGTTGATGAAGTTGAAGATGAGATAAAAAATAAAAAAATTGATGACTCCATTATTAGTTTTGATTTTTCTTCTCAAGATCGTATTGTACGTGGAAGAATGCCAACATTAGAATTAATTAATGAACGTTTCGCACGACATTTAAGAATTAGCTTATTTAATATGCTTCGGAAAACTGCTGAAGTATCTATTAACGGTGTTCAGATGCTTAAATTTAGTGAATACCAAAATACTTTATATGTACCAACAAGTTTAAATATGGTACGTTTTAGACCACTAAAAGGAACTGCATTAATCACTATGGAAGCACGGTTAGTATTCATCTTAGTAGAAAATTTTTTCGGTGGAGATGGTCGGTTCCAAGCTCGTATAGAAGGACGAGAATTCACACCTACTGAACGTCGTATTATACAGCTTTTACTAAAAATTGTTTTTTCAGATTATAAAGAAGCTTGGTCTCCAGTAATGGAAGTAGCATTTGAATATTTAGATTCTGAAGTAAACCCAAGTATGGCTAATATCGTTAGCCCAACTGAAATTATTGTAACAAGTTCATTTCATATTGAGGTTGATGGTGGAGGAGGGGACTTTCATATTGTAATGCCATACTCTATGCTAGAACCAATACGTGAGTTACTTGATGCAGGTGTTCAATCTGACAAAATGGAAACAGATATCCGATGGAGTTCTGCGTTAAGAGAAGAAATAATGGATGTCTTAGTAAAATTTAGAGTTAACTTATTAGATCAAAACATTTATCTACGTGATTTAATGGAATTACAAGTTGGTGATATAATTCCAATTTCAATGCCAGAACATGCAACTATGTTCATTGAAGAACTTCCGACATTTCGTGTCAAACTAGGACGAGTTGGTGAAAACATGGCAGTACAAATTTCTGAAAAAATTAAACGTCCTGATATTATTAAAACAGATTTTAAATTCCTTGAACAAAATATTGTTCCAGAATTTACAGAATATAATAATAATGATTAATATATAGGTATTAAATAATGGAACAAAATAATGAACAAAAGTTAGTTGATGAATGCTCTAATACTTTAAATCAAAATCTAGAAAAAAAAAATGATTCAAACAATATTATCTCAGCACCATTAGACGAATTAAAAGAGTCATCTTCATCTATTTCGGAAGAAGAGCGACAGAAATTAGATACTATTCTAGATATTCCTGTAACTATTTCTATGGAAGTGGGAAGATCTCAAATTAGCATTCGTAATTTATTACAGCTTAATCAGGGTTCAGTTGTAGAATTAGGAAGACTTGCTGGAGAATCCCTTGATGTACTTGTAAATGGTACTTTAATTGCTCATGGAGAAGTAGTTGTGGTTAATGATAAGTTTGGAATACGTTTAACAGATGTCATTAGTCAAACAGAGCGAATTAAGAAACTTAGATAAGTATTTTAATCATAAAGTAATTGATTTTTAAAAGGACAGTAATAATGCAGTGGAGAATCCTATGGTTCATTTTATTACCATTTACTCTGTTAGCTGATACTGATAACCCACTGAATTTAATTAAAACTTTCAGTTCTCTTTTATTCATTATTATCTGCATATTATTTTTTGCCTGGTTACTTAAAAAAACACAGTTACCGGTAATAATGAACCAAAAAAGCTTGAGTATTATTCAACAGTTAAATATTGGAACTAAAGAGAAAATAGTAATAATTCAAGCAGGAGAAGAAAAATTTCTTGTCGGTATAACTTCACAATCAATTCAACTTATCTCCAAATTAGAAAAATCCATAAACCTAGAGCAATCATAATTAATATTATGACTCAACTATTGAAAAGAATGAAAAACCTTAACTATCTCATTAGCATTGTATGTATTTCTTCTATCTTTATGTCTTCATATTCTTTAGCTGTTATCCAGTCAAATTTTATTCATGTTTCAAATATTCCAAGTATTACTGATGATATTATTGAACTCAATATCCACCAATTAAAAATAAATACTGGAATTCCAGCCTTTACAATGAAAACTAATCCTAATGGCGGTGAAGATTATTCAATAAATCTACAAATTATTGCATTAATGACTATATTAAGTTTTTTGCCTGCTATGGTTATTTTAATGACATCATTCACTCGAATCGTAGTAGTGATGTCTATTTTACGTCAAGCTATAGGTCTGCAGCAAACTCCATCAAATCAAGTTATCATTGGTATTGCGATATTTTTAACTTTTTTTATTATGTCTCCTGTACTTAATAAGATTAATGAAGAAGCTATCCAACCTTATATCAACGAACAAATATCATCTCGTCAAGCATTTGAGATAGCTCAAAAACCAATGAAAAACTTTATGCTTAAACAAACACGAATAAAAGATCTAGAAACCTTTGTTAATATTGCAAATAGTAAAATAATTAGTCCAGAAGAGGTTTCAATGCCTATTTTAATTCCTGCTTTTATCACTTCCGAACTTAAAACAGCATTTCAAATTGGTTTTATGTTATTTTTGCCATTCCTAATTATTGATCTTGTTATTGCATCAGTTTTGATGGCGATGGGAATGATGATGCTATCACCAATGATTGTATCATTACCATTTAAACTAATGTTGTTTGTGCTAGTAGATGGATGGAATTTAATTTTATCTACATTAGTTGGTAGTTTTGCCTTATAAGTAGTAATCTGATAATTGTGAGCAATACTGAATTTTTTATCAATCTATTTCAAGACTCATTATGGATAATATTACTTATAGTATCCGTAATTATTATTCCAAGTTTGTTAATTGGATTGATTGTAGCAATTTTTCAAGCTGCGACATCAATTAATGAACAAACATTAAGCTTTCTTCCTCGTTTAATTATAACATTAGCAGTACTGATATTATGCTCACATTGGATAGTAGAACTATTAATGGATTTTTTTTTCAATATTATTAACCAACTCCCACATGTGTTATACTAAGAACTAAGAAGAATTATGGAATATCCAAGCAATAGTATCTTAAATTGGGTTACAAATTACTTTTTACCGTATGCTAGAGTTTCTTCAATGTTAATGGTTATGTCAGTAACAGGAGCTAAATTCGTATCTAGCCGAATTCGTCTCTACTTAGGTCTTGCAATAACTTTTATTATAAGTGATATAATTCCTCAGGTACCTGATAGCATTGTATTATTTTCATTTAATGGATATCAGGCTTTATTAGAACAAATAATTATTGGTATTTCAATGGGAATAATTACCCGATTTACCATCCAAGCCTTTATTATTCTAGGACAAATATTAAGTATGCAATCAAGTTTAGGGTTTGCTTCTATGATTGATCCTGCCAACGGACAGAATACACCACTTCTTGGACAATTATTTATGTTTTTATCTATAATGTTTTTTCTATCAACTGATGGACATTTAAAAATGCTCCAACTTATAGCAATAAGTTTTTCAAGCTTACCAATCCAACTAAACTCAATACAGGTTATTACTTTTCGAGAAATAGCATTATGGTTTTCTACGATGTTTCAAGTAGCACTAAATATGTCTCTGTCTGGAATTATTTCACTATTAACAATTAATTTATCCTTTGGAATAATGAACCGAACTGCACCTCAATTAAATATTTATTCGCTTGGTTTTTCATTCACATTATTACTTGGACTTTTGCTTTGTTGGTATATCCTTGGAGGTTTATACAGCCATTATGAATGGTTATATACTCAAGCTGAACAACAAATATGTCGTTTAATTAAGTTAAACTGTAACTAAAATTGAACTAAATATAAGAGGGAAAAGTTTATTGCCAAAAGCAAAAGGTCAAGAGCGAACAGAACCTGCTACACCTAAACGATTACAACAAGCTAGAGAACAAGGACAGATTGCTAGATCAAAAGAACTTACATCAGCATCAGTACTGATTATCGGTTCAATTACGCTGATTTTATTCGGTAAAATATTAGCAAATGAATTATTTGTTATAATGAGTCGTTTATTTACACTTAATCATGAAGAAGTATTTGATTTTTCTAAATTAGGATATATTGCTTTAACTTCTTTAGCCAATTTATTCAGTCAACTGATACTAATCTTAATTATACTATTTTTTACTGCATTTATTAGTTCAATTAGCGTTGGGGGAATCATTTTTTCTGTACAAGCAACAATTCCAAAACTATCTAAAATTAATCCATTAAATGGATTTCAGCGAATGATTGGTCTTCAAAGTTGGATAGAGCTTATAAAAGCTATTTTAAAAGTCTTATTAATCTCTGGAACTGCATTTTATTTAATATATATCTCTAAGTCAGATTTATTTCAATTAAGTATAGATATATTTCCCCAAAATATCTTCCATTCTATTGATATTTTGCTTAATTTTATTTTAATAATTAGCTGTTCTTTACTAGCAATAGTAATTATAGATATTCCATTTCAGATTTGGCAACATTCTAATCAATTAAAAATGACTAAACAAGAAGTTAAAGATGAACAAAAAGAAATCGACGGTAAACCTGAAATAAAAGGACGTATTCGAAAAATACAACGTGAAATAGCTCAGAGACGAATGATGACAGATATACAAGAAGCTGATGTTATTATTATTAATCCGGAGCATTTCTCAGTAGCGATACGTTACAAACCAAATAAAGATAAAGCACCAATTGTACTAGCAAAGGGTATTGATTACATGGCATTTAAAATACAAGAAGCGGCACGAAAACATGATATTCATATTATTCTAGTTCCAGAACTTGCTAGATCCTTGTACTACAGCACAAAATTAGGCCAAGAAATACCAGATGGTTTATTCATGGCAATAGCTCAAATATTAGCATATATATTTCAACTTAAACAATATCAAAAATATGGAGGGGAACAACCTATATTACATAAAGAAAATATAAAAATTCCACAAAATCTTAAATACTAGATCTTAGGAAGATTTTTTCAAAGAAAAGTCTTCTTCCAAATTAGTTCACAACCTTGACCAGAAAACTTTTTATCCACAAAAAGCCCAGCAACTGCTACAACCTGAGAAGAAACAACTAATATCGGTATTCTACGTCTTAACCAACTTGGAATAGAATATTCTTGAAATATTTTTTTTAACTTACGACTATGTTTTTTCCCTAAAGGATGAGCAGATAATCCTTCTGGATTAAAAATAATATTAATTTTTTTCTTTCCAATAGAATGTAATGATATAGTCCCAAGTCGGCTGTTTTTTTTAACAGAGAAAAATCCTAAATTATCTGGCAATTTAATAGTATCTCCAAGCTTTAATGAGAAACTTAAATTACTAATATCTATCATATGATCAAGCAAGTATAATCGTTGTTTAAAACGTCTAATCTCTCCATCAGAAAAACGCAGTAAAGGATTTGCATCTTGTTTTGCTAAGGCTACTTGTTGCCAAATATGTCTAAGACACTTTCCATTTGGCATTAATCGACAGAACTTCTTAAACCACATTCGAATAATTCTATTTCGTGCCAATTGGCTATGTTTATTTAATTCTTTAATTAATAAACTACCATCTGGATATAGTGCTGCCTGAAATGATGAAGAAAGCAATTCATCAAGTAATATTTCTTGATCTGCACATAACATAGCACTTTGATTAACTGACTGAGAGAATGAAGACCAACGCTTAATAAGAGTTGGTAATACTTGATGACGAATAAAGTTACGATCGAAACGAAGGTCATTATTACTTTCATCTTCAATCCAACATAGTTGTTTTTTTTGAGCATATTTCTGGATTAAAGTACGACTGAAACTAAGCAATGGACGAAGAATAAAACCAGAATGATATGGCATATACTGAGGCATTGCAGATAATCCTTTAGGACCACTGCCTCTTTTAAGTGCTAAAAAAAAAGTTTCCACCTGATCATCACTATGATGACCTGTAAGAAATAAATCACCAGTTTTAATATATTTTTTAAAAATTTGATAACGAATATCCCGAGCTACTTTCTCTAAACTAGGACTTGAAACATTTAGCTGAATCCTTTCAACATGACATGGAATAGCTAAATCAGCACACCAACGTACACATTGTTTAGCCCAATTATCTGAAAATTGACTTAAACCATGGTCTACATGCACTGCAATACAACGTATTCTATGACAATCACGATATCTAGCTAGCAGATCAAGCATCACTCGAGAATCTAAGCCACCACTTAAACCAAGTATTATTTTAGTATTATTAATATAGTAGTTATTAATAATATGAGAAAAATAACCATATAAGTGATTCATTCCAATCCTTTAGAATACCTCAAAAAAACTAACTATTAAAAAAATTTAAAAAACCTTATAACCTTCCTTATCTAAAAAAACAGATAACGTATGTGTACTTAACAATAACCATAGTCCATTAAACGTTGATAACGACGCTCTATAAGAAAGTTCTTATCCCAATGTTTCAACCTTTCTAGCTGATTTACTAAAACTATTTTTATATTAATTGCAGCTTTTAAATGATCCCGGTGAGCTCCTCCTAGAGGTTCTTTAATAATATTATCAATTAGATTTAGTTCTTTTAAACGAGAAGCAATCAGGCACATAGCTTCAGCTGCCTGAGGGGCTTTGTTAGCATTTCTCCATAAAATAGAAGCACAACCTTCTGGTGAAATAACTGAATATGTTGAGTATTGAAGCATATTTATATAATCACCTACACCAATAGCTAATGCTCCACCAGAGCCCCCCTCACCTATAACATTACAAATTACTGGAACTCGAATGGCAGACATTACTTTTAAATTGGTAGCAATTGCTCCTGATTGACCACGTTCTTCTGCACCAACTCCAGGATAAGCACCTGCTGTATCAATAAAAGTTAAAATTGGCATATTAAAACGTCCTGCCATTTCTATTAGCCGTAAAGCCTTACGGTAACCTTCTGGTTTAGGCATACCAAAATTACGTTTCACTTTTTCCTTTGTTTCACGTCCCTTTTGATGACCTATAATCATTACTGGTGTACCTTCTAAACGAGCAATCCCTCCAATAATAGCTTTATCGTCTGAAAACAAACGATCACCAGATAATTCATCAAACTCAGTAAATATATTTTTAATATAATCTAAGGTATATGGCCTTAGAGGATGACGTGCTAACTGTGCAGTTTCCCAGGCACTAAGATCACTAAATATTTTCTTTGTTAAATCATGACTTTTCTTTTCAAGAAGTTCAATTTCTTTATCTAAATCAACTATAAAATCACTGTCATGGCGAGATAAATTGCGCAATTCCTCAATTTTTACTTCAAGTTCTTCAATTGGTTTTTCAAATTCTAAGAAATTTAAAGTCATCTTCTTCTATAGACTCTTTATGTTACTTTCTAGTTTAATAGGAAATTTAAATTCGAGTTCTACTTGTTTTTTACCACATAATTTTTCTAATTCATCCAACAATTTATCACTTGGTATTACTTTCCACTTGTTTCCAAGTATTACACAAGCCTTAGCATCTGAACGTTGATAGTATACATTAATAGGAATACAATCTGATAGATGATTTAATAATATCTGTCTAAAAGCATCTAGAAAATTTGAATCTATTTGTGATTCTGTAATCGTAACAGATACATTACTAACATATTTTTTACGAGCAGTTAACAAATCCATTACTTCATTCGCTAATATTTTAAGAGTACCTTTAAAATTATCAAAGTCAACGTGTCCAGAAATTACTAAGATCTGATCTTTTTTAAATTTTTCTACATATCTGCTGAAAAGCTTAGAAAAAACTATAACCTCAATACAGCTAGACCGGTCATCCAGTGTCATTAAAGCCATTTTCTTTCCATATTTAGTTGTAGTGATTCTAATCGCAATCACTAAACCACAGATAATAATGCGTTGCTGTTTAGCAAGTTTTATATCTTTTATTTGACAATTAACATAATGACTAATTTCACTAAGATACTTATTAATTGGGTGACCAGTTAGATAAAGACCAAGTGTACTTCGTTCACCTTCTAACCAAACTTTCTCTTCCCAAGGAGATACTTTAAAATATCTGCTCTTTGTTGAGTTTCTCAACACACCAAACATATCGGTCTGACCAGATGATTTATCTTGATTATGTTGGCTAGCTGCTTTAATGGCATCATTTAATGATGCCATTAAAGCAGCACGATGTGGACCTAATTGATCTAAGGCACCAGAATAAATCAGTTTCTCAATTACACTTTTATTAATCTTTCTAGAGTCAATTCTAGCACAAAAATCAAATAAGTCGTTAAAATAACCACCTTTAGTACGAGCGTCAATTACAGAATTAATAGCTCCTTCACCAACACCTTTTATTGCACCAATACCATAAATAATTACTCCAGCATCATTGACATGAAATTGATAAAACCCTAGATTGATATCAGGAGGAAGTAGTTTAATATTCATACGAAGACATTCATCAACTAAAGCAACAATCTTCTCAGTATTATCCATATCAGCTGTCATTACGGCTGCCATAAACTCAGCTGGATAGTGTGTTTTTAACCATAATGTTTGATAGGAAATTAATGCATATGCAGTAGAATGAGATTTATTAAAACCATAACTTGAAAATTTTTCTACTAAATCAAATATTTTCATAGATAATGTAGAATCTATACCATTTTTTTCTGAACCATCCTTAAAAATAGAACGTTGTCTATCCATTTCTTCTGGTTGTTTTTTACTCATAGCACGACGAAGTACATCTGCACTACCAAGCGTATAACCAGCAAGAACTTGAGCAATTTGCATTACTTGCTCCTGATACAAAATAATTCCATAAGTTGAGATAAGTATCTCTTTTAATGATTCATGTTGCCAAGTTTCATCGGGATAAGATATTTTTTCACGTCCATGTTTACGATCAATAAAATTATCAACCATTCCTGATTTTAAAGGTCCAGGACGAAATAATGCTACTAAGGCAATAATATCTTCAAAACAATCAGGTTTAAGTCGTTTTATCAGATCTTTTATACCAGAGGATTCAAGTTGAAATATTCCAGTTGTTTCAGCATTCTGCAATGCTTTGAAGGATGCTTGATCATTAAGTGGAATAGAATCAAGTCTAATAGACTCTTTATTTTCTTTTTCTAAACGAAGGTTAACTAAAGAAAGAACTTCATCAATTATAGTTAAGGTACGTAACCCCAAAAAATCAAACTTGACTAAACCCACCATTTCAATATCATTTTTATCAAATTGAGTAATAGGGAAATTACCTTCTGAATCACAGTGGATAGGAGAAAAATCAGTAATTCTAGTAGGTGCAATTACCACACCACCAGCATGTTTACCTACATTACGAATACAACCTTCAAGAATTTGACATTTATCAATTAGTTCTTTAATTTCTTCATCATGATTATATAATTCAGATAACTCAGATTCACCATCTAGTGCTTTAGCTAAAGTCATTCCAACATCAATAGGAACTAACTTAGAAATCCGATTTACAAAACTAAACGGATAACCTAATACACGACCAACATCTCTAATTACTGCTTTTGCAGTCATCGTACCAAAAGTAATAATTTGCGATACTGCATCGCGACCATACATATCCGCAACATGATCAATGACTTGATCACGTTTTTCCATACAAAAATCTATATCAAAATCAGGCATCGATACACGTTCTGGATTTAAAAAACGTTCAAATAACAAACCATATTCTATTGGATCTAAATCTGTTATTTTTAGTGAATAAGCTACTAAAGAACCAGCACCTGAACCACGTCCTGGCCCGACTGGAATAGAATTATCTTTTGACCATTGAATAAATTCCATAACAATCAAAAAATATCCTGGAAAGCCCATTTTATTAATAACTTCTAGTTCAGTATATAAACGTTCTTTATATTTTTTCTTATGCTTTTGATACTCTTGTTCACTAGAAAAAAGATATCTTAACCGTTCTTCCAATCCTTCTTCTGCTCGCTTAACCAAAAAAGTCTTAATCTCCATTCCTTCTGTAGGAAAGTTTGGAAGAAAATATTCTCCTAGTTGAATAGTTACATTGCATCGTTTCGCAATCTCAACACTATTTTGTAGTGCTTCAGGAATGTCAGAAAAAAGTTCACACATTTCTTTTTGTGTACGAAGATATTGTTTTGGACTATAATTCTTTGTACGGCGGTGGTCATTTAATGTAAAACCGTTATGAATCGCGACGCGAATTTCATGAGCATCAAAAAAAGCCTGATCCAGAAAAACTACTTCATTAGTTGCAACAACTGGTAAATTAAATTTCTCAGCTAATTCTAATGCAAAATATAGGTAATTTTCTTCATTTTCTCGATCAGTTCGAATTAATTCTAAATAAAAGTGATCTGGAAAATATTTCAGATAAAAATTGATGCATTGTTCAACTAAACGATATTTTTTTTTTAAGAAAGCCTTACCAAGGTCACCACTTTTACCTCCAGATAAAAGAATTAATCCTTTAGAATGTTCAACTAACCATCTTTTATCTATAGCAGGTTTATTTTGAATATAACCTCTTAAATATGCTTTTGAAATTAATAAAGTAAGATTTTTATACCCCTCATTATTAGCTGCTAAAATTGTTAAGTTAGTAAACTCATTAATAAATTCAATAGATCGGACTAAAAAATCTGCTCCTATAATAGGTTTGATACCATAACTTTGAGCAGAAAGATAAAATTTTACTAAACCACATAGATTAGTAAAATCAGTTAACGCCATGGCAGGCATACCAAATTGGGAAACTCTTTTAACTAAGGAGGGAATTTTAGATAAACCATCAACCATTGAAAAATCACTATGGATTCGAAGATGGATGAATTTTGGATCTAACATTAATTATTCCTAAAGATAATAAAATATTACAAAACAATAGTCTTGAACATATTGAAGTTTTTCATTTTACTTTATAATTTAGTATTCGTTGTATTGGTTTGAAGCTTTTTCTATGTTCTTCAATTATGCCATACTCTTTGAGAGCAGATAAATGAAATTTAGTTGGGTAACCTTTATGTTTAATAAAACCAAATTGAGGATACTTTTGATCAAGCACCTTCATTTCGCGGTCACGAATCACTTTAGCTAAAATTGATGCAGCAGAAATCTCTGATACTTGTGCATCACCTTTGATTACTGCAATAGAATCCATCGGTAATTTTGGTACTTGATTACCATCAATTAACGCGAGATCTGGTTTGATTTTAAGGTTTGAAATTGCTCTTTGCATTGCAAGCATTGTTGCTTGCAAAATATTTAATTGATCAATTTCTTGTGCTGAACTATGACCAATTGACCATGCCAATGCTTTTTCTTGAATCTTGGGGAAAATCATTAATCGTTTTTTTTCAGACATTTTTTTTGAATCATTTAGACCTTCAATTAAATTATTTGGATCAAGAATAACAGCGACGGCTACAACGCTACCAACTAATGGACCACGACCTACCTCATCCACACCAGCTATATACTTATAACCTTCAGGATAATTAAAAAAAGGGAATCTTGGTTGTTTTTTTACAAACATGATGATAAAACTTCACTTACTAATTAATTTGAGAACAGCTTTAGCAGCTTCTTTATCAGCATTTTTTCTAATCGATTGATGTAGTTGATTAAAACGTTCTATTAAAGTTGTATGATCAGTTCTAAGCATATTATCTACTGCAGGAAAAAGAAATTCTGAAGTACACTCATTTAAAACAAATTCTTTAACTAATTCTTCTCCAGCTAAAATATTTGGCAATGAGCAAAATTTTATCCTAACTAATCTTTTAAGTAACCATGCTGTTAATAGATTCACTTTATAGCCAACAACCATTGGACGTTTGAACAACATACACTCTAGTGAAACTGTACCAGAAGCTAGTAATACTGAATCTGAAGCAATGATCACATTGTGAACTTCATCTCTTACTATTATAAATTCTAAATCAGGTGCAAGAAAATTCCAAATCATCTTAAATTCTTGTTCTAGCTTTTCATTTGCAGCAGCCACTAAAAATCCAATATTTGGATGCTTCTTTCTTACCATAATACAAGTTTCAATAAATGGTTTAGATATTAACCGAACCTCTTGTAATCGACTACCTGGCATGACTGCTAGCCATTGTTTATTATGATCTAATTGTAATTTTTTCTGAGCTTTTCGTTGTTTTGAGTGCATAGGGATTATATCGGCAAGCGCATGACCAATAAACTTACATGAAATTTGATACTTATCATAAAACTCTTTTTCAAATGGGAATAATACTAATACTAAATCTGTTGCTGAGGCAATTTTTAAAATACGTTTTGGTCTCCATGCCCAAACTGAAGGACTTACATAATGAATAGTTTTAATACCAATTTGTTTTAAAGAAGATTCTAACCGCAAATTAAAATCTGGCGAATCAATACCAATAAAGATATCTGGTTGATTTTTTGTAAAATATTGCACTAATGCAGTTTTAATTTTGAGTAATCTAGGTAGCCTTAAAAATATCTCAAATAATCCCATGGTTGAAAGTTCTTCAATATTATATAGAGATTGTAATCCTTGGTTTTTCATTTTAGGACCACCAATACCAACAAATTTTGAATTAGAATATTGAATTTTAATTTCTTTGATTAAACCTTCACCTAGATTGTCACCAGATAATTCACCAGCTACAATACCAACGGTTAAGCATCTTTTCATTTAAAAAATCCAATTTTTTTAGTTCAAAAATAACAAAAAATGAAACAAAACTTTTTTCTGTCAGCGAATAATACCGCGAGTAGAACTTTCAATTAATCTAGTAAATAAAGCAATTGATGGATATTCCTTTGCCATATTTTTTAAAATAGGTTTTACTTCTGATATCGTTTTACCACTACGATAAATTTCTTTATATGCAATACGAATTGCACGAATTTCAAGCTTTTTAAAACCACGACGCTTTAGTCCCTCTATATTGATACCAAAAGGTTTACAATGATTCCCTTGAGCCATAATATACGGAGGTACATCCTGAACTACAACAGAGGCACCACCGATAAAACTATGTGCCCCAATAGTACAAAACTGATGCACAGGAGATAAAGCTGAAAGAACGGCATAATCTTCAATTTTTACATGACCTGCTAAAGTAGCATTATTTCCAATAATAATATTATCTCCTATAATACAATCATGAGCGATATGAACATTAACACAAAACAAATTATCGTTACCGACCAAAGTCATCCCTTTATCTTGTGTTGTACCTCGATGCATTTGCACACTTTCTCGAATGACATTTCTATCGCCAACAACTAACCGAGTATTCTCTCCTTGATATTTTTTGTCTTGACAATCTTCACCAATAATTGCAAACGGAAAAATATGATTATCTTTACCAATAATTGTTGGTCCTTTAATAACTACATGAGACATAATCTCGGTACCCTGACCAATTTTGGCATTAGAAGCAATGTAAGTAAAAGGACCAACCACCACATTAGCTCCAATCACTACACCGTCCTCTACCACCGCACTTGGGTGGATTTGAGCCGTTTCATGAATCATATTAAAACTCTCGACGAGCACACTTCAATTCAGCAGAACAAACAACATCACCATCAACTTTTGCTACACAATTAAATGCAGCAATCCCACGACGTCCTTTTAAAAACCTAACCTTAATTATTAATTGATCACCTGGTATTACAGGTTTACGAAATTTAGCTTTATCAACGCTAGCAAAATAATATAACTCGTTATCTGCTGGTATACCAAACGACTTAAAACCTAATAACCCAGTTGCTTGAGCCATTGCTTCAAGAATTAATACACCAGGTAAAATAGGTAGCTTTGGGAAATGACCAACAAATTGAGATTCATTTACTGACACATTTTTGATAGCAGTCAAATATTTTTTTTCTTGAAAATCTATAACACGATCAATCAATAAAAACGGATAACGGTGGGGAAGAAGTTCCTTAATTTCCATAATATCCAGCGTCTTCTTTTCAGTAATCAAAGTAACATTCCTATAAAAATCTATTTAATATTATCCACTACAAGCGATAGGGCGTACATTATTTGATAAGCTTTTATATAAGAAAAGCAAGATAATTAAGATTCCGTTTTACTTTCTTTAAATAACCTTTCCAGCGCTTTTAAACGTTTATTCATCTCATCAATACGGTGAACTCGAGTTGCAGTTTTACGCCAGTCCTTATTAAGTTGCAATGGAATACCTGATGAGTAGACTCCTTTTTTAGAAATTCCTCGTACTACCATCGACATACCTGTAATTGTTACACCATTAGTAATTTCAATATGCCCATTAATTACACTCCCACCTCCAATAGTACAATACTTTCCTATCCTAGTACTACCAGCAATAATTGTACCACCAGCTATAGCTGTACCATATCCAATTTGCACATTATGAGCAATCTGTAACTGATTATCTAAAATAACATTATCTTCAATTATAGTATCTTCTAATGCACCACGGTCAATGGTCGTACATGCACCAATTTCAACTCGATTTCCAATGCGAACTGTACCTACCTGAGGGATCTTAATCCACTCACCTTTCTCATTAGCATAACCAAATCCATCGGAACCAATCACTGCTCCAGATTGAATTAAACACTGATTACCAATAATTACTTCATGATAAATAGTAACGTTAGCCCACACTGTAGTATTCTTACCGAGAATAACATTCCTACCAATAAAGCAACCTGGACCAATGATAGTGTTATCTCCTAATTTAACACCTGACTCAATTATTGAATGAGCTCCAATAGAGACACTCTTCCCAAAGAGTACATTTTCATGTACAACAGCAAAAGTAGAAATATTCTCTGATGGTTTTGGTGTAATATCAAAAACTTGAGCTACTTTTGCAAATGCTACATAAGAATCATCTACAAGCAATACACTTCCCTGGAACTGTTCATACCCAATCTTCTTGTCAAATATTATGGCTGTTGCATTACAATTTGCTAAGTATTTCTTATATTTAAGATTTGATAAAAAAGTAATACATCCCTTTGTTGCCTTATCTATTGGAGCTACTGATGTAACAATTGCATTAGCATTTCCATATAACTTCCCACCAGTTATAGAAGCTAATTCAGCTAAAGTTAATTTTATCATAGGTATTTATTTTTTTAGTGCTTCTATTACTTCTTGAGAAATATTGAAATTAGGCTTAGCATAGATAAATGCTTTTATATCAAGAATCATGTCATAATTCCCTTTTTCTGCTACTTCTTTTACAGCATCTTGAATTACTTTAAAAAGCTTCTGTTTCTCTTCAGCTTCACGAAGGCTAGAAGCTTTTTCCAATGCTTGAAATTTAATCTTGTACGTACTTTCCAATTGACTAATCTCTATGCGAAGTTTTTCTATCTCATCTAAACTCATTAAATTAGAATCACGGTTTAATTTATCAATTTTAATCCGAGCATCAGATTGAATGATTTTTAACTCATCTGCCTTATCTTTAAACTCCTCCTTCATTTGCCTTAGAACAAGTTCAAGTTGTGGTAATGTTTGAAAAACCTGAGTAGTATCAACATAACCTATTTTTTGAATAACTTCATCTGCACTAGACAAAAACGAAGACTTTAAACAAATGAGACCAATAGAAAAAAAAATTATTATTTTATTCAAGGTATATTCCTTTCAGTTATTAAAAAGTTCTAGCAATATCAAAAGTAAAAAATTTTCTATCATCACCCTGATAAATTTTAATTGGTTTAGCAAATGAAAATACTAAAGGTCCTAATGGAGAATGCCATTGAACTGTGAGACCATATGAAGCACGATAATTTAATGGATTTGAGTAATCGTAATAGTACTCTTTTCCAGCATGGATATTAGAAACGTAATTAAACTCAGTATCCCAAACACTTGCTATATCAATAAATAAACTAGTGCGTACCCGATCAGCCAATGTATTTGATGAAGATGGAGTTGGAACAATCAATTCCATTCCCCCTAATATGATAGCATTACCACCAACTGGACGACGAGTTGCAGTGTAAAATCCATTATTTGAATCTGAAAAATCATGATACACAGCTTTTGGACCCGCAGAGTTTTGAGCAAACCCACGTAAAGTGCTAAATCCTCCTATATGATAATTTTCGTAAAACGGTAAAAGATGATCCTTATTGTTCCTTTTACCATAACCATTACCATAACCAATTTGAGCACGCATTAACAATACAAATTTATGATTTTTAGTTAATGGAAAATACTGTCTTAAATCGTACTGCATTTTAAAAAAACGAACATTAGAATTAGGCAAAGTCATCTTATAAAATGCATGTTGATAATTACCCTCAGTTGGAAAATAAGTACGGTTTAAGTTATTTCGTGTCCATGCTATATTCATGGCAATATCATTGATTTTAAGCAAACCATTACTAGAAATATTATTAGATTGTGAAATTAAAAATTGTTCTACTTGGAGATAAGGAGATAAATTACCAATGTTACTACGAGTATAACCAATACTAACTTCGAAAAAATTAAGCTCGTCAAATGGGAAACCCCAGTTAAGTTCAGCACCATAACTTTGGCTAGTATAATCGACAATTCCTGCTGCTAAGGCTTCAAACTCATCGTAAAAAATTTTCCCCCCAAAACTAATACCATCTAAATTAAAGTATGGTTCTCTATAATCTAAAGCAATATTCTTCTGATAACGGTTTATCTTTACATTAATAGCTAAATGATTACCAGAACCGAAAAAATTCTCTTGTTTTAATCCAGAATGAAAATTTATACCAGACTCACTACCGTAACCAATCCCTAAATTTAGATTACCAGAACGGAGCTCTTTAACTTTATATATCACATTTACTTTATCTTCAGTTCCTAGAACAGGAACAATCTGAACATCTACTGTTTCAAAGAATCCAAGACGATAAAGACGCATTTTGCCCATATCAACTAATGCAAGATTTAGTAAACTTCCCTCCATTTGTCGCATTTCACGACGCAATACGCTATCTTTAGTTGCATAGTTACCAAAAAAATGAATATTATTCACATATATACGATTTCTATCTTGAATATTAACAATCAAAGAAACCTCTTGATTTTGATCATCAAACTTTATAGAGGTCTGAACTTTAGAATGGAGATAACCCCTTTCATCAAGAATAAGCTCAATTTTTTCTTCAAAATGTCTTAAAAGGGATGAATTATATATTTCACCATATTTGAATGGTATAGCATCTTTAAATTTATCATCTACCTCAATAAAATTATTTTGAAAACGAACTTCTTTGACTGTATATGGTAACCCTTCATCAATCCATAAAGTAATATAAACACCTTTTTTATCAGGAGAAAGACTTACTTGAGTTGAATTTATTTTAAACTTTATATAACCCTGATTAGAGTAAAAAGCTTTTAAAGCTTCAATATCACGTGCTAAAATTTGCTCTTGATATTTGTTATTTCCTGAAATATTCCACCAAAGTAAGTTAACATTTAATTTAAATTGACTAAGCAATTCTTGTTCAGTAAAAACTTCATTACCAATAAAATTAATTTGATAAATTTTAGCAGGAACACTTTCAGTAAATGAAAATGTTAAATCAACGCGATTATGAGGCAAAATATTTATAATAGCTTTAACTGTCGTATTATATCTCCCTACGCTAGAATAAAATTCTTCAAGCTTTCTCTCAATCTTAAAAAGGGCAGCCTTGTCTAAAGAATTACCAATAGTAATACCTAAAATATCTAAATTTTGTTGCAATTTATCCGTTTGAATCAGCTTATTACCAGAAAATGAAATACTGGCTATGATTGGTCGTTCTTTAAGCTGAATAATCAATATATTATCATCACGTAATACTTTTATATTTTCAAAGACACTTAATTCATAAAGAGATTTAATAATATTAGTTACATCTTTTTGATAAACAAGGTCACCAATTTTAATTGGTATCTTTAGCAAAGCCAAATCAAGTTCAATACGTTGTAATCCCTCTACTTTTATATCTTGAACGATGAAAGGAAAAGAATCACTCTCAGTACTATACGCTAATAGACTGATTATAAGCAAACTTGCAAACAGGATATTTTTCATTATATTATATCTAACGCAGTTATTCCTTTTATAAACGAGAAAAATCATTTAAAAGTGCTATACTCATTAGGAAGAAGATAATTACCCCCCCTATGATATATCCTATTTCTTGCACTTTTTTAGAGATTGGTCGACGAATAATTGCTTCTATAATAAGAAAAAATAAATGCCCACCATCTAGCATGGGAAGTGGAACTAAATTTATAACACCAAGATTAATACTGATTAAACCTAAAAAGCTGAGAAAATATACAAAACCATAGCTAGCTGTGGTCCCTGCACTTTTAGCAATTGTTATCGGACCACTAAGTTGATCTAAACCTAAATCTTGAACTAATAGTTTTATTAGGAGACTAACTGTCAACTTAATAAGGTTTTTTGTTTTTTCTATAGCTTTACCTATAGATTCAAATATACTGTATTGCAACTTAAATTGATAATTTTCAGGCCACTTATCAGTTTCAGGCACTAAGCCAGCAACACCTACTATCTCTCCAAATCGGTTTTTTTTACTGTCAGGTATTAAAGGCAACTCCAATTTTTCTCCATTTCTGTCAATAACAAACATTAAAAACCGATTTGGATTTGAGCGTATCAAATTAACCACTTGATCCCATTTTTTAATTAGTATTCCATTCACTGAAACTATTGAATCTCCCGATTGAAACCCAGCTCTATCTGCCGCGGTTCCTTCCAGTACATGAGATAAAGTTAATAAAATATCTGGAAAATAAGGTACTACTCCAAGAGATTCAATAACAGTCTCTTCATTTGGTTTAAAATTCCATAAAGCTAAATCTAATACTTTCATTTCATCATGAAAAAAGTATTTATTGCTTTCAGATTTCACTGTCAAGGTAAGATGCTTATTACCAATATTAGACATAAGAGCTATATTCACTGCATTCCAATCAGGGGTCTGAATATTTGAAATAGAAGTTAATTCCATCCCAACTTTTAATCCACCATAATCAGCAATTGAATTAGGTTTAACATTACCAATAATAGGCTTAATAGCAGAAATTCCGATTAAAAATACAAAAAAATAAATAAATATTGCAAAAAGAAAATTTGATATTGGTCCTGCGATCACTATGGCAATACGTTTCCATATCTTCTGTTTATCAAAAGCAAAACACTGTTCCTCTTTTCCTAATTTATTAACTCTAGTATCGAGCATTTGGATATATCCCCCAATGGGGATCATTGAAAAACAATATTCAGTACCATGCTTATCTACTTTTTTCCAAATAGATTTACCCAAACCTATAGAAAATTTCTCAACTTTAACACCAAAAAAACGCGCAACTAAAAAATGACCCAATTCATGAACAAAGATCAAAATACCTAATGCAATGATAAAAGATATAAAATTCCATAATATAACTATCATAAAGAGTGCTCACGTACAATTTCATGTGCTATACAGGAAGACATTCTATCTAGCTCTAACAATGTTTCCAAGTTATAGCAGGATAATTGAGTATTGATGGAACACATTTTGGACATAACTAATTCATTAACTAATGCAATATCAGTAAATCGTAACTGATTATTTAAAAATGCATCTACAGCAATTTCATTTGCAGCATTTAGAATAGTAGTTAGATGCTGACCTTCAGAGCATGCATCAATAGCAAGCTGTAAGCATGGATAACGCCTATAATCTGGTTCAAGAAAAGTTAATTCTCCTATTTGAGTAAAATCAAGAGGTTTTACACCTGTATTAAATCGCTCTGGGTAAAACAGAGCAAATCCAATTGCAGTTGCCATATCAGGTCTACTCATTTGAGCTAATACAGAAGAATCTCGATACTGTACCATAGAGTGAATAACAGACTGCGGATGAATAAGAACTTTTAATTGAGATTCAGAAGCATTAAACAGCCATTTAGCTTCGATAAATTCTAAACCTTTATTCATCATAGTAGCAGAATCTACTGAAATTTTTTTACCCATAGACCAATTTGGATGTATGATTGCTTCCCTTGGCGTTACTTCTTTTAAAGTTGTTATATCATTGCAACGAAAAGGACCACCTGAACCAGTTAAAAAAATTTTTTGAATACCATAAGCATCTAAATCACAATGACCTAAATTATTTTGAATACCAGTTGGTAAGCATTGAAAAATGGCACTATGTTCGCTGTCAATAGGCAAAAGCTCACCACCATATTGCGCAACAGAATCCATAAATAATTGTCCTGACATTACCAAAGCTTCCTTATTTGCAAGCAATACTTTTTTCCCTGCTTTTAAAGCTGCCATAGTAGGAATTAAACCAGCAGAACCAGAAATAGCCGCCATTACAATATCTACTTCATCCTCTGATACAACACTGCACATTGCTTCCTGACCAGATAAAACTTTAGTATTAGGTGAAAGAGAAATTAACATCTCTTTAAGTGACCAAGCAGCAGCAGCAGTTCCCATAACAACATACTTAGGTTTCCATTTCATACAAAACGTTGACATTCTGCAAATGTTTTTATCTGCTATTAAAGCGAAAATAGAAAAATGATGTGAATATTGTTCAATTATTTTTAAAGTACTAAACCCTATTGAACCTGTTGCACCAAGAATTGTTACTTTATGCATAAAAAAACCTTTGATTAGTATTAGATATAATAAGTTATATAATCCTTAAAATATAAGATAAAGAAAAGCAAACACTGGAAAAGCAGCAGCTAAACTATCAATACGATCTAAAATACCACCATGACCTGGGATAATACTGCCACTATCCTTGATACCTGATACCCGCTTAAACATGCTTTCTACAAGATCTCCCATAACTGAAACTACTATAGTAAAAAATATAATTACCGCCATAGAAATAGAACTTGAAAATTTAATACAAAAAAATTGAGAAAAAAAGTAAGATACCATCAGTGAAGTGACAACACCACCAATTAACCCTTCAATTGTTTTGTTAGGACTAACTAATGGAGCCATCTTGCTTTTCCCTATGATTTTCCCAAAAAAATAAGCTCCTATATCAACTGACCAAACAATTAGAAAAACAAATAACACTAACCTAGCCCCATAGCTAGAGTATGTATTAGATTCTACTGCTCTTAATAATAAAACACTCCAAAAAAAAGGGAGCAAAGTACATATTCCAAATACATGATGCAATGCACTTGAAAAGCACAAAAATTTACTTGAATTAGGATAAGTAATAACTAAAGCGCTAGCAATTAGCCACCAAATTACTCCAATAGCTAAGATCACATAGTGAATACTAATCTGCTTATTTAAAAAGATATTATTTAAAAAAATACCAGTTATATTGCAACCACTAAATATTAATGCTAGTATGATAAACTGAAGAGGATTAAATTTCCTTCTAAGAAACCGATGCCATTCAAAAAAAGCAAACATTATAATAGCAGATAAGAACATCACAAACATAAACCAAGGAAGTTTAAAGATTGCTATTACAACTAAAGGAAGCAAAAACAATGCAGTAAAAATCCTTTGTTTCATTAAGTAAGTACCCTTTATTCACTTTCTATAAACGCTTGAACTTGCTTACTAGTGCAACCAAACCTTCTTTCACGTCCAATAAACCAAGTTACTGCATCAATTAAATTTTTTTCTTCAAACTCTGGCCAATAAACTGGTGTGAAATACATTTCTGCATATGCTAACTGCCAAAGCATAAAATTGCTAACCCTACATTCTCCGCTAGTTCTAATTAATAAGTCAATTTCAGGTATGCGTGATGTTATCAGATAATTAGAAATCATATTTTCACTGATATCCGAAGGGTGTATTTCTCCGGAATTTACCTTGATGGCAATCCTTTTCATCGTTTCAACAAGGTCCCATTTACCACCATAGTTTACTGCAATATTTATAATCATTCCTGTATTCATAGCTGTCATTCGTTCAGCTTGAATAATTTTCTTCTGCATTTTTTTATTAAACCGACTTTTATCACCAACAATTCTTAGACAAAGATTATGCTTATGCATATCATTAACTTCTGCAGACAATAATGTAATTAACAGTTCCATCAATACTTCTACCTCTTCCTTAGGTCTATGCCAATTTTCGCGGCTGAAAGCAAATAATGTAACCACCCCTATATCTAACTTAGCTGCAGCAGAAATAGTTTTTCTAATTGCGATTAAACCATTTTTATGACCGAATACCCGAGGTTTCCCCTGTGACTCAGCCCAACGACCATTACCATCCATAATAATTGCAACATGTTTAGGAAGGTTATCTTTAGAAAATTGAAACTGTTTCATAAAGGAATCTATAAAATAGTCTAAAGTAAAAAATTAAAAAAACAGTATAAAACACTATATCCTCACAATTACTTTCAAATATAACACTTAAAATTCTGTTAGCTCTGTTTCTTTTTTAACTAAAATAAGTTCAATTTCCTTTATTGATTTATTTGTTATGTTTTGGATTTCATCTTGCCCTCTTCTTTCTTCATCTTTTGAAATTTTTTTATCTTGCAGTAATATCTTCAGTTCACTATTCGCATCACGACGAATATTACGAATAGCAACACGTCCGCTTTCGATTTCAACGCGAACAATTTTTACTAAATTTTTTCGCCGCTCCTTTGTTAATGTAGGAATTGGAACACGAATAACTGTACCAGAAGACATTGGATTTAAACCTAAATCAGACTGAAGAATTGCCTTTTCTACTTTGGATACTAGTCCCTTATTAAAAACTGTAATTGCAAGAGTACAAGCATCTTCAGCAATAATATTAGCAATTTGATTTAAAGGAGTAACACTACCATAATATTCGACAGAAATACCAAATAAAATGCTAGGCTGTACACGTCCAGTACGGATCTTAGTAAGGTTATTTTTCAGTACTTCAATACTTTTATTCATACGCTCTTTTGCATTATTTTTAATATTAAAAATCATAGTATTACCTTAATATTATAGGAAATGTGTAACAAATATAAAAATGGCATAAACATATGCATTCTTCAATTTTATTCATTACAAATTAAAGTCCCTTTTGCTTTACCCATAACAACTTTGTATAACATTCCTGGCTTGTTCATGTTAAAAACATAAATTGGCATTTTATGATCCCGAGCTAATATAAAAGCTGATAGATCCATTATTTGTAATTCTTTTTTTATCACATCATTATAAGATAATTGTTTATATAACTTTGCTCCTGGATTACTTATAGGATCCTCAGAAAATATACCATCAACCTTCGTTGCTTTTAGAACTATATCAGCTTCAATTTCAATTCCTCGAAGACAGGCTGCAGAATCAGTAGTAAAAAATGGATTACCAGTACCAGCAGTAAAAATCAATACATATCCTTGATCTAACTGGTTAATAACATCAATAAAATTATAATTATCACATATACTATTTAAAGATATAGCAGATACTAATCGAGTTTTTATAGAAAGACGTTGAAAAGTATCATATAGCGCTAAACCATTCATGACGGTAGCTACCATACCCATATGATCAGCCATAATTCGGTTCATACCTGCTTTTTCAAGAGCTGCACCACGAAATAAATTACCACCACCTACAACAATACCAATTTGAACTCCAAGTTTAACTATCTCTTTTAATTCTTTAGCTATACGATGAAGAATAACAGGATCAATACCATATTTCTCTTTTCCCTGTAAGGCCTCTCCACTCAATTTTAATAAGATACGATGGTAAATTGGTTTTAGGTTCATTATCATGGAAATCACCCAGATTAATTAAAATCAGAATAAATTGTACTAACTCTAAATCAAACTAGGAAAAAAAAGACCGTGGCCTTAGCTACGGTCTAAAATAAGCTAGTCACAAAAATAAAAATTAATACTAATTTCTCTGAACTTGTGCTACTTCCTCAGCAAAGCTTATCTTTTGAGTTTTTTCTATACCTTCAGCTAGTTCCAAACGTATGAATTTAGAAACTGAAGTAAGATTTTCTTTAAGAATTTCACCTACTGTTTTTTTCGGTTCCATAACAAAATTTTGCGAAGTTAGAGAGATTTCATTCACAAACTTTTTCATACGACCTAATACAATCCTTTCTACAATTTCAGATGATTTATTTTCATTCATTGCAATTTCAAATTGAATGGCTTTTTCCTTCTCAAATAAGCTAACAGGTACATCTGTTGGATATAAAAATTCAGGTCGAGATGCAGCTATATGCATCGCTATATTCCTAAGTATCTCAGAATTTCCTTCCCCAGAAATTACAACACCAATCCTATTAGTGTGGCAATAAGATGCCAATACCTTACCCTTAACATATTTTACACGGCGAATATTAATATTTTCACCAAACTGAGCAACTAAACTAATACGCTCTCCTTCAAACTGAGTTTTTAGCTTTTCGATAGAAGGTTGAGAAATTAATGCTGCTTCAAGCACCTTATTTGAAAAAGCTATAAACTTTTTATCCTTAGCCACAAAGTCAGTTTGACAATTTACTTCAAGAATCACTGAAAGAGAATCACTTTTCTTAACTAATACAAGTCCCTCTACTGCAATGCTAGCACTTTTTTTCTCTGCGGTTAATACACCAGACTTACGCATATTTTCAATTGCTACTTCTATATTAGCATTCGCTTTAATAAGAGCTTGCTTGCATTCCATCATACCAGAACCGGTACGCTTACGTAATTCCATCACTAAATTAGCATTTACATGGACCATTCCATCATTTCCTTAATTTTATTTAAATCAGAAGGCTAAATTGGTAGAACTACAAAACAAATAACTTCTGATTTTTTTAAAAAATACTATTTAAGCCTCTATAAAACTATCTTCATCTTCAGAAGTAAGAATTGGAAATACATCTTTATTATGTCGACTATCAATAATAGTTTTAGTCACAGCATTTAAGTAAAGCCGTATTGACCGAATTGCATCATCGTTTCCTGGAATAATAAAATCAACACCATCTGGATCAGAATTAGTATCAACAATGGCATATACTGGGATGCCTAGTTTATTTGCCTCTGAAATAGCAATACGTTCATGAGTAGCATCAATGATAAATAAAGCATCTGGTAAACCACCCATATCCTTAATACCACCAAGAGATTTTTCTAATTTTTGCATTTCACGAGTTCGTATTAATGCTTCTTTCTTAGTTAATTTACTAAAAGTACCGTCCTGTGCTTGCGATTCTAAGTCTTTTAAACGCTTAATAGATTGACGAACAGTTTTATAATTAGTTAACATACCACCTAACCAACGATTATTAACATAAAATTGTTCACTTAAAGAAGCAGTCTCCCTTACTATTTCAGAAGCGGCACGTTTAGTACCAACAAAAAGAATTTTGCCTTTCTTATCACTAATTCTAGATAATGAAGCTAAAGCTGTTTTAAACATTGGAAGTGTTTTTTCTAAATTGATAATATGAACTTTATTACGTGAACCAAAAATAAATGGATCCATTTTTGGGTTCCAATAACGAGTTTGATGACCAAAGTGAACACCGGCTTTAAGCATGTCACGCATTGATATATGTACCATTATAAAAATCCTCAATGGGGTTAAAACCTCCATATTTCCATGCACCTGACCTTTTTTACTTTCTAATATTAAGCTTAAAGGCACCCCGAAGCATGTGTCGAAATATGTGTGAATTTAGAAAACAATTCCCATATTATATCAAATATAAGGAAAATCAACAAAATAACCTAATTTTATCATTCTCTAATAATATAACTATTTATAATATATTTCTATAAAATTTTAATAGCAATGAAGAGTTTTTAACTTTAGAAGTTGATTTTTTATATTTTAAATATGCATAGCTAATCTACACATTCTTACTTTTTCCTGTTATCATTTTAGAAATTACTACCCTTAGAAGAAAAGATAAGTTTATGTCTATAAAGATAAAAACAGCTGAAGAAATAGAAAAAATACGAAAAGCAAGTAAAGTTGCTGTTGAAATACTTGAAATGATAGAACCTCATATTCAGGAAGGTGTTACAACTAATACTCTTAATCAGATTTGCCATGATTATGCTTTAAAAAATCGAACTTACCCTGCTACACTCGATTACTATGGTTTTCCTAAATCAATCTGTACATCGATTAATCACATTGTTTGTCATGGTATTCCAGCAAATAAAGATAAATTTAACAGCAAAGGGATAATGAAACCAGCAGTTTTAAAAAATGGAGATATAATTAATATTGATGTAACTGTGATTGCTCCAGATGATAAAAATGCAGATCTCTTAACACGTCCTATAGGTTACTATGGTGATACATCAAAAATGTTTTTAGTAGGTCAAGAAGAAGTATCCCAAGCTAATAAACGATTGTGTATGGTTGCCCAAAAAGCCTTATATATCGGAATTAAAAAGGTTAAACCAGGAGTTAAAATTGGTGAAATTGGTAGTGCTATTGAAAAGTATATTAAAGAAAATAATAAACTAAATCCACGATCTAAATATTCTATTGTAAAGGATTTTTGTGGCCATGGTATTGGTAATGAATTCCATGAGGAACCACAAATCATGCACTATAAAAATGATAATTCATATCTCCTAAAAAAAGGAATGTGCTTTACTATTGAACCAATGATAAATGCTGGCAAGTCTAATTGCATTATTGATTCCGATGATAATTGGACTGTTTATACAGAAGATGGAAAAAATTCTGCACAATGGGAACATACTATATTAGTGACATCTAGTGGTTATGATATTTTGACTCTGCGAACTGAAGAAACTATTTCTTAGTTAAGATAACTTACCAAGATAAGTACTTGCTTAAACAAAAACATAAAAAATCGCTATCATTGCTCAATAAAGAAATAATTTAAAATTTATATTATTTCTAATTTAAAATAAAGTGCTATGAATTCATATGTGCACAAGAATCCAACCTGAATGTTTTCCAACAAAATATAAAATCACACTAGCTATCATACCAGCAACAATATCATCAATCATAATACCTAGGCCTCCATTTATATTTTTATCTAACCAACTAATTGGCCATGGTTTTAGAATATCTAAAACACGAAAAACAATGAAACCAGCTAGTAACCACTTCCAATCGATTATCGAAATATTTAAGAAAGGTAAAACCGACATAGTAACCCAGAAACCAATAAACTCATCCCATACAATTGAAGCATGATCTTGACCACCTATATCGTCAGAAACAACTTGACACGCCTTAATTCCTAATATAAATAAAATTATTATAATAAAAATATAA